>NZ_JBYSYE010000004.1:32411-274858 GCF_058782925.1 Pseudomonas sp. FW305-E2
GGGCGTAGCTCAGTTGGTAGAGCGCTGGATTGTGATTCCAGTTGTCGTGGGTTCGATTCCCATCGTCCACCCCATATTTTTCAAGGGCGCCTCGATAGCATCTGGCGCCTTTGTTTTAAGCGTTACGCGGACGTGGTGAAATTGGTAGACACACTGGATTTAGGTTCCAGCGGCGCAAGCTGTAAGAGTTCGAGTCTCTTCGTCCGCACCATGCTTCTGTAAGGTTGTACCGCAAGACCGCAATATGGTGGGCGTAGCTCAGTTGGTAGAGCGCTGGATTGTGATTCCAGTTGTCGTGGGTTCGATTCCCATCGTCCACCCCATATTCCTGAAAGGCGCCTTGATCGTGAGATCGGGCGCCTTTTTGTTTTGGGTCTGCGTAGCGGTGATGAGCCGCGCCTCAGCCAAAACACCTCCTGCCCCTTGTAATCCTCTGGTGGCACCCCAATAAAAGCTGTTAGATTTCAGCCGGTTGAAACACCGGCCTGTTCGGCCGGCAAAGGACATCACGATGATTGCAAAAGAAGCCCGTCAGGCCCTGGCGCTGCAGCGCTTTGCCGACGCCAATCCGCAGTTGCTCGAGGAGATCCGCGAGCTGGATGCGCGCGAACAGGCCCAGCAGATCGAGTGGGCGTTCGAGGATGCCGCCGAGGAGCAGGGCATTGAGCCCTGGGAGCTGGCGCTGCAATTGATTGCTGAGTCCCCGGAGCAGTTGCAGGCCATGCGCCTGGAAACGCACCGTGAAGTGGCTGAGGCGCTGGGGCTGGAATGGGAGGAATACTGCCAGTTCAACGACATTGATCCTCAATAAAGGAGGCGAATGCGTTGCGGGTAGTTGTTTGACAAAGTATTTCGGCTGCAGGCCGCCCTCCGGCGCCGTGCAGCCCCTGTTGGAAGCAGGCCTGGCGCTGTGCCGTGCGGGCCTTGAAAGTTAATCGACCGGCGTTGTTTTCAGTCGTCCCGTGTGGGGTGACTTCTGCTGCGTGACTCACTAGAATGTTTGCCCTTGATTCTGGAGTCGGGCTAACGCCGGCTAACGTCTGTGCAACGAGGAATATCCATGCAAGTTTCTGTTGAAAACACTTCCGCTCTCGAGCGCCGCATGACCATCGCCGTTCCGGCCGAGCGCGTCGAGAACGAAGTCAACAAGCGTCTGCAGCAGACTGCCAAGCGCGCCAAGATTGCGGGCTTCCGTCCTGGTAAAGTACCGATGACCGTGATCCGTCAGCGTTTCGAGGCGGACGCTCGTCAAGAGGCTTTCGGTGACCTGGTCCAGGCCTCCTTCTACGAAGCCATCGTCGAGCAGAAGCTGAACCCGGCTGGCGCCCCGGCTGTAGAGCCCAAGTCCTTCGAAAAGGGCAAGGATCTGGAGTTCGTCGCCATCTTCGAAGTGTTCCCTGAGTTCACTGTTGCGGGCCTCGAGTCGATCAAGGTCGAGCGCCTGAGCGCCGAAGTGGCTGACAGTGACCTGGACAACATGCTGGAAGTGCTGCGCAAGCAGAACACCCGCTTCGAGGCCGTCGAGCGCGCTGCGCAGAATGACGACCAGGTCAACATCGACTTCGTCGGCAAGGTCGACGGTGAAGCGTTTGCCGGTGGTTCGGCCAAGGGCACCCTGCTGGTGCTGGGCTCCGGCCGCATGATCCCAGGCTTCGAAGAGGGCCTGGTAGGCGCCAAGGCTGGCGAAGAGCGCGTTGTCAACGTGACCTTCCCAGAGGACTATCAGAACCTGGACCTGGCTGGCAAAGCCGCCGAGTTCACCATCACCGTCAACAGCGTTTCGGCACCTGTACTGCCAGAACTGAACGAAGCGTTCTTCGCCCAGTTCGGCATCAAGGAATCGACGCTGGAAGGCTTCCGCGCCGAAGTTCGCAAGAACATGGAGCGTGAGCTGCGTCAGGCGATCAAGACCAAGGTCAAGAACCAGGTCATGGACGGTCTGCTGGCCGCCAACCCGATCGAAGTGCCAAAGGCCCTGCTGGAAAACGAAGTCAACCGTCTGCGCGTGCAGGCTGTTCAGCAGTTTGGTGGCAACATCAAGCCTGAGCAGCTGCCAGTCGAACTGTTCGAAGAGCAAGCCAAGCGCCGCGTCGTGCTGGGCCTGATCGTGGCCGAAGTGGTCAAGCAGTTCGAGCTGAAGCCGGACGACGCCAAGGTTCGCGAGATGATCGAAGAAATGGCTTCGGCTTACCAAGAGCCTGAGCAGGTCATCGCCTGGTACTACAAGAACGACCAGCAACTGAACGAAGTGCGTTCGGTTGTGCTGGAAGAACAAGTTGTAGATACTGTTCTGCAGAAAGCGACTGTGACCGACAAATCGGTCTCGTACGAAGAAGCCGTCAAACCAGCCGAGGCGCCTGCCGCTGCTGAGTAACGGTCTTCTCTCGTAGGAAACCTCCACAAGCCAGCCTTCGAGCTGGCTTGTGCGTATTCAAGCCATGACTATTTGGGAGTGAGCGCAGGACATGTCCCGCAATTCTTATATTCAGCAGAGCTCTGACATCCAGGCCGCAGGCGGCCTGGTCCCGATGGTTATCGAGCAGTCCGCCCGTGGCGAACGCGCTTACGACATCTACTCGCGCCTGTTGAAGGAGCGAGTGATCTTCCTGGTTGGCCCGGTAGAGGACTACATGGCCAACCTCGTCGTTGCGCAACTGCTGTTCCTTGAGGCGGAAAACCCGGACAAGGATATCCATCTGTACATCAACTCGCCGGGCGGTTCCGTCACCGCCGGCATGTCGATCTACGACACCATGCAGTTCATCAAGCCGGACGTTTCGACCATCTGCATCGGCCAGGCCTGCAGCATGGGCGCCTTCCTGCTGGCGGCAGGTGCCAAGGGCAAGCGTCATTGCCTGCCTAACTCGCGCGTGATGATCCACCAGCCGCTGGGCGGCTTCCAGGGTCAGGCCACCGATATCGAGATCCACGCCCAGGAAATCCTCAATATCAAGGCCCGTCTGAACGAGCTGCTGGCCTATCACACCGGCCAGGATCTCGAAACCATCAAGCGTGACACCGAGCGTGACAACTTCATGAGCGCCTCGCGCGCAGCCGAGTACGGCCTGATCGACTCGGTCTATGACAAGCGGCAACTGGCCTCCTGAACCGGGGGGTCAGAGCAGGTGGGCGTCGAAAGCGCCTACCTGCGGACTTGAAAAAGCCCGCAATTGCCTTCATCTTGTGTTGCAAGCCTACCGGATTGGATCGATCGAATGACTGACACCCGTAACGGCGAGGACAGCGGCAAATTGCTTTATTGCTCCTTCTGCGGCAAAAGCCAGCACGAAGTGCGCAAACTGATTGCCGGGCCCTCGGTATTTATCTGCGACGAGTGCGTCGACCTGTGCAACGACATCATCCGTGAGGAGGTGCAGGAAGCCCAGGCCGAGAGCAGCGCGCACAAATTGCCTTCGCCGAAAGAAATCAGCGGCATCCTGGACCAGTACGTGATTGGTCAGGAGCGCGCGAAGAAGGTGCTGGCCGTAGCGGTGTACAACCACTACAAGCGCCTGAACCAGCGTGACAAGAAGGGTGACGAAGTCGAACTGGGCAAGAGCAACATCCTGCTCATCGGGCCGACCGGCTCGGGTAAGACCCTGCTCGCCGAAACCCTGGCACGCCTGTTGAACGTACCGTTCACCATTGCTGACGCCACCACCCTGACCGAAGCCGGTTATGTGGGTGAGGACGTCGAAAACATCATCCAGAAGCTGTTGCAGAAGTGCGACTACGACGTGGAAAAGGCCCAGATGGGCATTGTCTACATCGACGAAATCGACAAGATCTCGCGCAAGTCGGACAACCCGTCCATTACCCGTGATGTCTCGGGCGAGGGCGTGCAGCAGGCACTGCTGAAGCTGATCGAAGGCACCGTGGCCTCGGTCCCGCCGCAAGGCGGCCGCAAGCACCCGCAACAGGAATTCCTGCAGGTTGATACCCGCAACATCCTGTTCATCTGCGGTGGTGCGTTCTCGGGCCTGGAAAAGGTCATCCAGAACCGCTCCACCAAAGGCGGCATCGGTTTTGGTGCCGAAGTGCGCAGCAAGGAAGAGGGCAAGAAGGTTGGTGAGTCCCTGCGTGAGGTCGAGCCGGACGATCTGGTCAAGTTTGGCCTGATTCCGGAATTCGTCGGCCGCCTGCCGGTACTGGCTACCCTCGACGAGCTGGATGAGGCTGCGTTGATGCAGATCCTCACCGAGCCGAAGAATGCCCTGACCAAGCAGTATGCCAAGCTGTTCGAGATGGAAAGCGTCGACCTCGAGTTCCGCAGCGATGCGCTCAAGGCCGTTGCACGCAAGGCCCTGGAGCGCAAGACTGGCGCTCGTGGCCTGCGTTCGATCCTCGAAGGCGTGCTGCTCGATACCATGTATGAGATTCCTTCGAAAAAGGATGTCAGCAAGGTGGTTATCGACGAGAGCGTCATTGAAGGTACCTCGCAGCCGCTGATGATTTACGAAAACAGCGAACCGCAAGCCAAAGCCGCGCCAGACGCCTGATTCAGGCAATGGCCGGTTCTCGGTTGCAAGCAAGAAGGGGGCCTACGGGCCCCTTTCTGCTTTTCCTGTGCAAGCGCTTGTAATTTCTCAAGCGTGCCCCCACATTAGGTCCAAGCATCATTTCCACCGGTTTCCGGCCATAAGGCCGCTGTAGAGGCGAAATCATGAAGACCACCCTCGACTTGCCTCTTTTGCCATTGCGCGATGTCGTTGTTTACCCGCACATGGTTATCCCGCTGTTCGTGGGGCGCGAAAAGTCCATCGAAGCCCTCGAGGCGGCGATGACGGGCGAAAAGCAGATCCTTCTGCTGGCCCAGAAGAACCCAGCCGACGACGATCCGGGTGAGGACGCCCTGTACCGCGTCGGTACCGTTGCCACCGTGCTGCAACTGCTGAAGCTGCCTGATGGCACCGTCAAGGTGCTGGTCGAAGGCGAACAGCGGGGTGCGGTCGAGCGCTTCTCCGAAGTTGAAGGGCACATCCGTGCCGAAGTCTCCCTGATCGACGAAACCGACACTGCCGAGCGCGAGTCGGAAGTGTTCGTGCGCACGCTGCTGTCACAGTTCGAACAATACGTTCAACTGGGCAAGAAGGTGCCTGCCGAAGTGCTGTCTTCGCTGAACAGCATCGACGAGCCAGGGCGCCTGGTCGACACCATGGCCGCGCACATGGCCCTGAAGATCGAGCAGAAGCAGGAAATTCTTGAAATCGTCGACTTGACGACCCGTGTCGAGCACGTGCTGGCACTGCTGGATGCCGAAATCGACCTCCTGCAGGTCGAAAAGCGCATTCGCGGCCGGGTCAAGAAGCAGATGGAGCGCAGCCAGCGCGAGTACTACCTGAATGAGCAGATGAAGGCCATTCAGAAAGAACTTGGCGATGGTGATGAAGGCCACAATGAAGTCGAAGAGCTGAAAAAGCGCATCGAAGCCGCAGGTCTGCCTAAAGATGCCTTGACCAAGGCTCAGGCGGAGCTGAACAAGCTCAAGCAAATGTCTCCGATGTCGGCCGAAGCTACCGTGGTGCGCTCGTACCTCGACTGGTTGGTGCAGGTGCCGTGGAAGGCTCAGAGCAAGGTGCGTCTGGACCTGACCAAGGCCGAGGAAATCCTCGATGCCGATCACTATGGCCTGGAAGAGGTCAAGGAACGCATCCTCGAATACCTTGCCGTGCAGAAGCGCGTCAAGAAGATCCGCGGTCCGGTGCTGTGCCTGGTCGGGCCACCCGGTGTCGGCAAGACCTCGCTGGCCGAGTCGATCGCTGCCGCCACCAACCGCAAGTTCGTGCGCATGGCCCTGGGTGGCGTGCGTGACGAGGCCGAGATCCGTGGCCACCGCCGTACCTACATCGGCTCCATGCCGGGTCGCCTGATCCAGAAGATGACCAAGGTGGGCGTGCGCAACCCGTTGTTCCTGCTCGACGAGATCGACAAGATGGGCAGCGACATGCGCGGTGACCCCGCTTCGGCACTGCTGGAAGTGCTCGACCCTGAACAGAACCACAACTTCAACGACCACTACCTGGAGGTCGACTATGACCTCTCGGACGTGATGTTCCTGTGCACCTCGAACTCGATGAACATCCCGCCGGCGCTGCTGGACCGGATGGAAGTCATCCGTCTGCCTGGCTACACCGAGGACGAAAAGATCAACATCGCGGTCAAGTACCTGGTGCCCAAGCAGGTCAAGGCCAACGGCTTGAAGAAGGAAGAGCTGGACGTCGACATCTCGGCGATTCGCGACATCATCCGCTACTACACCCGTGAAGCCGGTGTGCGGGGCCTGGAGCGGCAAATTGCCAAGGTCTGCCGCAAGGTGGTCAAGGAACATACCGGGCAGAAGCAGGTCAAGGTCAAGGTGGCCAGCGAGCAGCTGGAGCACCTGCTGGGCGTGCGCAAGTTCCGCTATGGCCTGGCCGAGCAGCAGGATCAGATCGGCCAGGTAACCGGCCTGGCGTGGACCCAGGTGGGTGGCGAGTTGCTCACCATCGAGGCCGTGGTCATCCCCGGCAAGGGCCAGTTGATCAAGACCGGCTCGCTGGGCGATGTCATGGTCGAGTCGATTACCGCCGCGCAGACCGTGGTGCGCAGCCGCGCCCGCAGCCTGGGGATTGCTGCCGACTTCCACGAGAAGCATGACGTGCACATTCACATGCCTGAGGGCGCCACGCCGAAGGACGGCCCAAGTGCCGGTATCGGAATGTGCACCGCACTGGTGTCGGCGCTGACGCAGATTCCGGTACGTGCCGACGTGGCCATGACCGGCGAAATCACCTTGCGTGGCCAGGTATTGGCCATTGGCGGGCTGAAGGAAAAACTGCTGGCGGCACACCGTGGAGGGATCAAGACGGTGATCATTCCCGAGGAGAATGTTCGCGATCTCAAGGAGATTCCTGAAAATATCAAACAGGATCTTCAGATCAAACCGGTCAAATGGATTGACGAAGTCCTGCAAATTGCGCTGCAATACGCCCCGGAGCCCTTGCCAGATGTGGCTCCGGAGATTGTCGCGAAAGACGAGAAGCGCGACGGCGATGCTAAGGAAAGAATCAGCACGCATTAGTAGTTTTTGGCTGGGGGGCTTTCCTTGACAGTATTTTCGGCGCCTTGCTATAAAGCGGCACGTTATTGTCGCCATGCCTCCCAGCACACGTTTCATAAGCTTTTCATTACATACTTAGAAACAAACTCAATAGAGAAATAAGGGGACTTAGAGTGAACAAGTCGGAACTGATTGACGCTATCGCCGCATCTGCAGACATCCCGAAAGCTGTAGCCGGCCGTGCGCTGGACGCAGTCATCGAATCCGTCACCGGCGCCCTGAAGCAAGGTGACGATGTGGTACTGGTTGGCTTTGGTACCTTCTCGGTCAAGGAGCGCGCCGAGCGTACCGGCCGCAACCCGCAAACCGGCAAGGCAATCAAGATCGAAGCCGCCAAGGTTCCAGGTTTCAAGGCAGGCAAAGGCCTGAAAGACGCCGTCAACTAAGTCGTCTTTCAGCCGGACCCGGCCTGGCCTGGTCCGAGCACGGTGATGGCGGGGCGCAAACGTTCCCGCCTGACACGTTTGCTAAGAAAAGGCGCATCCTCGGATGCGCCTTTCTTTTATCAGGATTCTACCCACGCTCCGCGGTTGTCGACGCAGTGGTACAGCCGTTTCTGGGGGACGCATGCTGCAAAATATCAGGGACAATTCACAAGGTTGGATTGCCAAGACCATCATCGGCCTTATCGTCGTGTTGATGGCATTGACCGGTTTCGAAGCCATTTTCCAGGCCGCCACTCATAGCCAGGACGCCGCCAAGGTGAACGGCCAGACCATCAGCCAGAACGAGCTGAGCCAGGCGGCCGACATGCAGCGCCGTCAACTGATGCAACAGTTGGGCAAGGATTTCGACCCGGCGCTGTTGGATGACAAGTTGCTGCGAGAGGAGGCACTCAAGGGGCTGATCAGCCGCAAGCTGCTGCTGCAAGGTGCTGAGGATGCCAAGTTCGCATTCTCCGAGGCCGCGCTGGATCAGGTGATCTTGCAGACCCCTGAGTTCCAGGTGGACGGCAAGTTCAGCGCTGACCGTTTCGACCAGGTGATCCGCCAGATGGGCTACGGTCGCATGCAGTTCCGCGAGATGCTCGGCGAGGAAATGCTCATCGGCCAACTGCGCACCGGCCTGGCCGGCAGCAGCTTCGTCACCGATCAACAGGTCGATGCTTTTGCTCGCCTAGAGAAGCAGACCCGCGACTTCGCCTCCCTGACGTTCAAGGCCGACCCGGCCGCAGTCAAGGTCAGCGACGAAGAGGTCAAGGCGCACTACGACCAGCACGCCAAGGAGTTCATGTCGCCTGACCAGGTCGTGATCGACTACATCGAGCTGAAGAAGTCGGCGTTCTTCGATCAGGTCAAAGTGACCGACGAAGAGCTCAAGGCCCAGTACGAGAAGGAAATCGCCAACCTGGCCGAGCAGCGTCATGCCGCGCACATCCTCATCGAGGTCAACGACAAGGTCACCGACGCCCAGGCCAAGGCCCGCGCCGAAGAGATCGAGCAGCGTCTGGCCAAGGGTGAGGACTTTGCCGCTTTGGCCAAAGAGTTCTCTCAGGACCCAGGCTCCGCCACCAGCGGTGGTGACCTCGGCTTTGCCGGCCCGGGCGTATACGACCCGGCCTTCGAAGAGGCGCTGTACCAGCTGCAGAATGGCCAGGTATCTGCTCCGGTGCGCACCGAGTTTGGCTACCATCTGATCAAGCTGCTGGGCGTCCAGGCGCCAGAAGTACCGAGCTTCGCCAGCCTGAAGGACAAACTGACCCGCGATCTGAAGATGCCGCTGGTCGAGCAGCGTTATGTCGACGCCAGCAAGCAACTGCAGGATGCTGCCTACGAGGCTTCCGACCTGGCCCAGCCGGCCCAGGACCTGAACCTCAAGGTGCACACCTCCGCGGCCTTCGGCCGTGAGGGCGGTGAAGGCATTACCGCCAACCGTGCGGTGGTGCAGGCGGCGTTCTCTGAAGAAGTGCTGGATGAGGGTGCCAACAGCACCGCCATCGAGCTCGACCCTGAGACCACCGTGGTGCTGCGCGTCAAGGAACACCGCAAACCAGAGCAACTGCCGCTGGACGCTGTGGCCAAGAACATCAGGGAGCACCTGGCCAAAGAGAAGGCGACTGCCGAACTCAAGGCCAAGGCAGACAAGCTGATTGCCGGCCTGCGTGACGGTTCCATCGCAGCAGGCAGCGTTCACGAAGGCCAAGGCTGGAAAGCCTATGAAGCAGTCACCCGTGGCGAGGACGGTATTGACCCGGCCGAACTGCAGGCACTGTTCCGTCTGGGCAAGCCGCAAGCCAAGGACAAGCCTGTGTATGGCAGTGTGGTGCTGCGTGACGGAAGCCTGGTGGTGTTGCAGCTCAAGGGTGTGAACGACGGCGCTACCGCCACCGACGAAGAGAAGCAGCAGATTCGCCGCTACCTCGCGTCCCGTGCTGGCCAGCAGGACTTTGCGGCTTACCGCAAGCAGCTGGAAGCCAATGCAGACATCACCCGTTACTAAGGTGTTCGTTGCATGAAGAAACAGGCCGCCTCGTGCGGCCTGTTTCGTTTTTGCCAGCCGCGAGCACGGTCATTGTCGAAGACCACACCGCCTTCAGGGGCGACGCCAACCAGGTGCTACCGCTTCACCCCTTCATAACTGTCCAGCGTATCGCGTGCAATCTCTCGCCCCAGGGCGATGAGCTCCGGCGCTTTGTAGAACTCGAAAAACCGGCACACCCGCTTGGGCACGTTGATCAGCACATCCGGTGGATAGCCGGCAATCTTGTACTGTGCCAACGAAGTCTGCATGACCTCGAAGCTCTGGTTGATCAAGTCCAACAGCGAGGCTGGCCCCACGTTGTCGATGATGAAAGAGCCGGTGGCCGACTTCGGTGCGCCCTCGCGCTCCGGGGCCGCTGCCGGTTGCTGGTTTTCCGGGTCGGCGCTGTCGGCAAGCCACGGGCTTGGCGGTGCCAACCCCTCGGCGACGATTTCCTTTTCGATGCGGATCAGCTCTTCCGCCGGTTTGCGCCGGAATGGCAAGCGTGAACCCAGCGAGCTCAACAAGGCGTCAAAGCGCATCTTGAATGCCGCCGGGCGCTCGATCACCGGCAACTGGTACTGCTTCTGGTTGGTGGCGTTGAGGTTGACCGCGATGATCAGGTCGCAATGGCTGGACACCACCGGCACGATTGGCAGCGGGTTGAGGATGCCACCGTCGACAAGCATGCGGTTGCCTTGCATCACTGGCGTGAACAGGCTGGGAATGGCCGCTGAGGCGCGCATGGCCTGATGCAGGCAACCCTCCTGGAACCAGATTTCCTGCTGGTTGGTAAGGTCGGCGGCCACTGCGGTGTAGGGTATGCGCAGTTGCTCGATGTTTATCTCGCCGACGATCTTGCGGATCTGCCCGAACACCTTGTCGCCGCGAATCGCACCGAGGCGAAAGCTGACGTCGACCAGGCGCAGCACATCCAGGTAGTCGAGGCTTTCGATCCAGTTGCGATACTCGTCCAGCTTGCCGGCGGCATAGATACCGCCAATCACCGCGCCCATGGAACACCCTGCGACGCAGGCTATGTCGTAGCCGCGGCGCTCGATTTCCTCAATCACGCCGATGTGCGCATACCCTCGGGCGCCGCCCGATCCCAGTACCAGTGCCACACGTTTGCTCATGAACTTTCCCCGGCCAGTGCCATCATGGTCCTACAATGCACCCATCGCTGCCTGTGCTTCAATGTAGATCGTGCTGAGCTACTGTAATAAAACTGGCCAGGCAAAGCCGGCTGGGCATGGCACTTTCCAGCTGTCGGAGCGTCGAACAGCCACTGTTTTTCCATAGAGGTATTACTGATGAAAGCCTGGATCTGCCTTCCACTGATTGCCTTGGCCCTAGCTGGCTGCGCGGGCAAGACGGCCTACCGTGACAGCTGCGCGACCCAGCTGGATGCCGCCTGGAAGGAACTGGACCTGGCCAAGGCCGAAGGCTTTGCCGGTGCTGTAAGTTATTCCAAAGCCTTGTCACTGCTGACCGGGGCCAAGACCCAGCAGCAGTTCGAAGGCTACGAAAGCTGTACCCGCAAAGCCGAAAAGGCGCGGTTCTACATTCGTGAATCTCGCGCCGGGCGCTGAACAGGGAGCATCGTATGTCAGCCATGCTCGACCATGTCGTTGCCCAGATACTGACCTTGCAGGTGCGCTTGCTGGCCTGTCGTGAACGCCTGGCTGCCAATACCGACAGCGAGGCCTTGCACGACCTGCGTATCACCTTGCGGCGCCTGCGCAGTCTGCTGAGGCCGCTGCGTGGGCTGCCTGGCGTGGAGCAGCTGGAGGATGCTGCACGTTCGCTGGGGACCCTTACCACGCCGCTGCGTGATCGCGAGGTGCTGGCGGCCGAGCTGATCGGGCGCGGTCATGCGGCAGCCGGCCAGCGGCGTCTGGAGGGGCGAGACAGGACTTTCGCCAGTGTCGCTGCCAGCCCACAGCTGGCCAGGGTATTGGCAATTCTCGACGCCTTTCCATTGTTCCTGCGAGCGGCGGGCCGGGAGGGGCTGGTCAAGTCGCTGGGCAAACGCATCGACAAGCGCCTGGTCAAGCAGTGGCGCAAGTTGCACAAAGCGTTGCAGGACCCGGCTCACGATCGCCACCGCCTGCGTTTGCTGATCAAGCGTGCGCGCTATGGCGATGAGGCCTACCCGCAACTCGATCACGCTGGGAAGAAACTGCAACGTCTGTTGAAAAAGGCACAGGGCAACCTGGGGGATTGGCACGACCGCCTGCAATGGCTGCTGCAAGCCCGCGATCATGCCGACCTGCTCCCCTGCAAGGCTGGTTGGGAGCAGGGGTTGCATGAGGCGGAGCGCCAGTCAGATGTGACGCTGGACGCCCTGCAAGAGGCGCTGGCGCGGCGTTATCACGGAAAATGACCGATATGCGGGCTGATTGCCCGGCGTTTGCTGGCTAGGATGAGCGGACTTTTTCTTTGCAGGCAGGAGCCGGCCAATGAATTTCAACCAACTCCTCGACGCCGTACGGGCCAACCCGGATTCGGTCAGCATTCCGCCCAGCTGGGCCCAGGGGCGCGCTGCCTTTGGCGGGCTGATGGCGGCTATGGTCTATGAAATCATGCGCCTCAAGATCAGCGACAACCGCCCGGTACGCTCATTGGCCATCAGCTTCGTGGCACCCGCGGCGGCGGATGTGCCCATCCGCTTCGAGGTGGAGGTTTTGCGCGAAGGCAAGGCGGTTAGCACGTTGCTGGGCCGCGCGGTTCAGGATGGCCAGGTGGTGACTTTGGTGCAGGGCAATTTCGGTGCGGGCCGCCCTTCGGTGGTCGAAGTGCCGGCGTTACCGGCCATTGAAATGCCTGCGCTCGAAGAAGCGGCCCCGGAGTTGCCCTATATCAAAGGCGTCACCCCGGAGTTCATGCACCATGTGGCCCTGCGCTGGGCAGTAGGCGGGCTGCCGTTCAGTGGCAATCAGTCGCGCAAGATGGGCGGCTGGGTGCGTTTGCGGGATGTGGCTGACGAGCCGGTGAACGAGGCGCACTTGCTGGCGTTGGTGGATGCGTGGCCGCCCAGCCTTATGCCGTTTCTCAAGCAGCCCGCTGCGGGCAGTACGCTGACCTGGACCATCGAGTTCATCCAGCCAACGGCGAAGCTTTCGACCCAGGAATGGTGCCGGTACTGCGTGGAGACCGAACATGCGCGGGATGGCTATGGTCATGCTGCCGCAGCGTTGTGGACGGCGCAGGGCGAGTTGTTGGCCTTGAGCCGGCAGACCGTCACCGTTTTCGCCTGATCCTTACCAGGCTGCTCACAAGCAGTGCTCCGGCAGCTGGCTCAGTGTCGGTGCTTGTGCCGTTCGCGCCAGGCCCTCCACCAGGCCCCGCTCACCACAAAGCGCGGAAAGGTGATGAACTGCTCGGTCAGTAAGCGCTGCACAGCATCCTGGCGGTTGGCGAACGGCTCGGGCTGCTGGGCTTCAAGGCGGTGGCCTTGGCGCTGCAGGCCCAGCGCGGCGACCAGGGCAATCACACCCACCGCGATCTGGCCGAGGTCGAAACCGAACAGGCCGGACAGCACCAGTAGTGTCCCTAGAATGAACAACGGCACAGCAATCAGGTGCAGCACCAGGTTGGCCGGGTGGCGGTGATTATGGTGGTAGCCGCGCCATTGCCAGGCGGGAAGATTGGGCAGGCGTTTGCTCATGGGGATTTCCTCTCGGTCATGCCCAAAGCTTAGTGCGGCCCCCACGCGGGGGCCAATCGAAGCTGGCTATGGTGACTATAGCTTGAGCTGGCCAATGGCCTTGTTCAGTTCGCCGGCCAGGGTCGCCAGTTCGCTGCTGGTGGTCGCCGAGCCGACCGTCTGCTGCACGGTCCGCTCGGTGACATCGCGGATGCTGACCACCGCGCGGTTCATTTCCTCGGCTACCTGGCTTTGCTGCTCGGCCGCTACAGCGATCTGGGTATTGCTTTCGCGCATCTGCGCCACGGCACCGGTGATTTCAGCCAGCGCCTCACCGGCTTCCTGTGCCTGACGCACACAGTCGTCGGCCTTGTACGAGCTCTCCTGCATGAACTCCACCGCATCGCGGGTGCCCGACTGCAGGGCCGAAACCATGGTGGTGATCTCATCCGTAGAGGTTTGCACGCGTTTGGCCAGGTTGCGCACTTCATCGGCCACCACGGCAAAGCCACGGCCCAGGTCGCCGGCGCGCGCGGCTTCGATGGCAGCGTTAAGCGCCAGCAAGTTGGTCTGTTCGGCAATACTGTGGATCACACTGACTACACCGTTGATCTTCTGGCTGTCCTCGGCTAGTTGTCGAATCATCTCGGCAGTTTGTTGCACGCCGCTGGAAAGCCCGGAAATCGAATCCTGCACTCGGCTGACCACCGCTTGACCGCTGCCGGCCAAGGTGTCGGCGGTTTGTGACAAATCGCGGGTGGCACCGGCGTGCTGGGCAATGTGGTGCACGGTCGCCGACATTTCGTTGATGGCAGTGGCGGCCTGGTCGGTTTCACTCTGCTGGCCGAGCATGCCATGGCGTACGTCGCTCATGCTGGCGGCCAGGCGTGCAGCGCCCGAGTCCAACTGTGCTGCGCTGTGGGCGACGGTGCTGACCACGCGGTGATAGGTGGACTGCATGGCGTTGAAGGCCCCAGCCATCTGGCCGACCTCGTCGCCACTGGCTAGCGGTACGCGGGCCGACAGGTCGCCGGTCTTTTCCACGTGCAGCATCACGTCCTTGAGGGTGTTGAGTTGGCTGAGCAGGAAGCGGATCAGCAGTTGGGAGGCGCCGAGCATGGCCAGCATCAGGATCAGCACACACACCGCGTAATTGCTGAAACGATCGAAGAAGACCTGGCGCAAACTGGGTGACTGGGCCAGCACAGCTAACTGCTGGTCGCCACTGCGCAGCACCTGTGCGCCACGCAGTGGGTTCTCGCCGAGGACCCAGGCGCTCGGCAATGCTACCCAGCCTTGGGCGTTGCGCAGGGCATCGAGCGCCTCCCCGGCGTAGGTTGGCGTTTGCCCGGTTGACCAACTGATGACGTTGGCCGGGCGTGGCAGTGCTTGCCCGGCTGGCCAGGCGGCCAGCAACTGGGCTTGTGCGACCGCCTGGCCCTGAGCCGCCTCGGCACGTGCGCGTTGCTCCAGGTGCACGGCGTACAGCACCAGCAGCAAGGTGGTGACAAAGGCCACTGCGTTGACGGCCCAGAACTTGTACTTCAGGGAAACATTGCTAAGCCAGGCACCCATGGGCAGGTCTTCTCTGAGTTGAGCGGAAACAATATTGGCAAGGTGCCATCATTGTGCCCTCATCCTCCTAGACATGTGTTGATGCATATCAACTGTGCTCACCCGCCCCGCAGAAACACGCGAGACTCAGGGGAGCTGGAAGAAAGCCCGCGCCGTTGCCGTCGTATGCGCCGCCGTGTGCTCGGCTGATTCACCGCGATGCGAGGCCACCTCGCGCAGTACCTCCGGCAAGAACGCCGGCTCGTTGCGCCCGCTCTTGGGCTTGGGCCGCAAGCTGCGCGGCAGCAGGTAGGGCGCGTCGCTTTCCAGCATCAGCCGGCCTTGAGGAATGTTGCCCACCAGCGGGTGCAGGTGGGTGCCGCGGCGTTCGTCGCAGATCCAGCCGGTAATGCCGATGTGCAGGTCCAGGTCCAGGTAAGCGAACAGCGCCTCACGCTCACCGGTGAAGCAGTGCACCACCGCGCCGGTCAGGTGGTCGCGGTAGTCCTTGAGAATCGCCAGCAAGCGCTCGCTGGCATCGCGCTCGTGCAGGAACACCGGCAGACGCAGCTGCGCAGCCAGTGTCAGCTGGGCTTCCAAGGCTTTCTCCTGCAGCGGGCGAGGGGAAAAGTCGCGGTTGAAATCCAGGCCGCATTCGCCCACCGCGCGTACGCGCGGTTCACTCAGCAACCGTCGCAGCTGGCGCTCGCTGTCGGCATCCCAGGCCTTGGCATCGTGAGGGTGCACGCCGGCCGTGGCGAACAGGTGGGCGCCGCTTGCATCCAGTTGTTGGCACAGTTCCAGGGCTTGTTCGCTGACCGCCAGGCTGGTGCCTGTCAGCAGCATTTGCGTAACGCCGGCCTCCAGCGCGCGCTCGACGATTGCGGCCTGTTGGTCGTGGAAACTGCTGTTGGTCAGGTTGACGCCGATATCGATCAGTTGCATGGTGCTATCTCGTGCCGCGGGGCGGCCAGCATAGCAAAAAGCGCGTTTTTCTGAAAAAACCAAGAACTTCATGCTGTTGCCGTGGTCATTTACCGTCGTTTATCACTTGGCGGTGCAACCCATGGATGCCGCTCACCGACCACGGACACGTTTTCGCATGCAGCGATGCTGGCTCATTTTTCTGCTGACGTTGGGGTTGATCTTTACCGGCCCCGCCCAGGCGCGCTCGCCGGGCCCACAGCAGCACATACCGCCTGCCAAGGTGCGTGACCTGCCGCAGATTCGTACCAGCAAAGTACTGCGAGTGCTGGTCAACCAGAGCCGCAACAGTTCCGGTGAGGTCAAGGGCGAGCCAGTCGGCATTGAGTATTATCGCCTGCGCGCCCTGGAGCATTTCCTCAATGCTCGTACGGCCGACGACCAGCAGATCCAGCTAAAGCTCATCCCGCGGGCCAAGGAACAGTTGCTGGGCGCCCTGGCCCGCGGCGAGGGTGACCTGGCCGCGCCAGGCGAGCTGCTTGACCCCACTACGGTGAATGGTGTTCGTAGCAGCGCGCCGATACTCGACCAAGTGCCGCTGATGCTGGTCGGGCGCAAAGGCGAGCGAAGTTTCAGCAAGGTCGAACAGCTGTCAGGGCGTACCGTGGCGTTGACCAGCGCCAGTGCCGCCGGACCATTGATCCAGCAGGTCAACCAGCAACTGGCACTGCGCAAGCGGCCGCCGATCAAAGTGGAGTGGGTCGATTCGACGCTGGCGGTGGAGGATGTGCTGGAGATGGTACAGGCAGGCATCTACCACCTGACCATGGTCGAGCAGCCCATTGCCCGGCGTTGGGCCCGGGTTATGCCGCGCCTGCGCCTGGACAGCCGGGTGCGCCTGGGTGCGCCGCAAGCCATGCGCTGGTATGTAGGGCGTGATGCGCCGCAATTGTTGGCCGCAGTCGATCACTTTCTGCAAGGTTACCGCGCGCCAGATAACCAGGATGCGGCGTTCGAGCGCATCTACCGCCGCCAGTACCGGGTACACAACCCGTTGGCCAGCAAGGACCGCCAGCGTCTGGCATCGGTGCGGGCGGTGTTGCAGAAGCATGGCCAGGCGCAACAGATCGACTGGCTCAACCTGGCTGCATTGGCCTTCAAGGAGTCGACGCTCAACCCGGCTGCACGCGGTACTGGCGGTGCCCATGGCCTGATGCAGATTACCCCTTCGGCAGCCCAGCGGGTGGGGGTGAGCAACACTGCAACGGTAGATGGCAATGTCCTGGCCAGTGCCCGTTACCTGGCGCTTATCCGGCGCAAGTTTTTTGCCAGTGCCAAGATCAACGAGCGTGAGCGCATGGCCTTTGTGCTGGCAGCCTACAACCTCGGCCCCGAGCGGGTTCAGGCCATGCGCGCAGAGGCTCGACGGCGAGGTCTAAACGGTAACCAGTGGTTCTTCCAGACCGAACGCATCGCCATGGAGCAAGTGGGGATGGGACCGGTCAATTTCGTCAATAGCATCAACAAGTACTACCTGGCGTTCAACCGCGAACGCGCGGCACTGGAGCGCGTGGCGAAGCGTTAAAATCGATTTTATCGATTGTTATGTTGGGTTTTTTGCGATTTTCATATCAGTGGAATTGATTATGATGGCGCCCATACCCACACAACTGCTTCACTTCAAGGACGCTTCGACATGAACAACACTACCCTCAACGCGCTGTTCTCTACACGTGCTGGCGCTGGCTTGAGCGTTATCCGCATCCTGGTCGGCATCATCTTCATGGCTCATGGTGCGCAAAAACTCTTCGGCCTGTTCGGTGGCTACGGCCTGGAAGGCACCGGCCAATGGATGGAAAGCATCGGCCTGGCGCCGGGTTATCTGATGGCCCTGCTGTCCGGCAGTGCCGAATTCTTCGGCGGCCTGGCCTTGGTGGTCGGCCTGCTGGCTCGCCCGGCGGCCCTGGCGCTGACGGTGACCTTGGTAGTGGCGATCGTTTCGGTGCACATCGGCAACGGCCTGTTCATGTCCAACAACGGCTATGAGTTCGCCCTGGCGCTGTTGGCCGGCACTGTTGCAGTCATGATCGAAGGCGCTGGCCGCTTCTCGCTCGACCGCCTGATCGCCCGGTAATCAGCTGCACGCTGTGAGCTACGAGCCGCAGGCAAGCGCGGGCCAATACTCGGCGTGTTCTTGCTTGCGGCTTGTCGCTTGCAACTTGGGGCTCATCGCTCTAGCATACCGCCTGCGCCGATTTAAACAGCTACTTGCGGGGCGCAGGAAAGCCCCACCTCCGGGCCGTCCGAAATACCGCTAAAGCGCTGGTTCGGTGACGCCTCCCACCGCTGCCCAGCGGGATTCGCGAGGCGGAGAGAAGCTCCATGAGTTGCCCACGTACCAGTGTCTGTTTAAGCCCTTTGCCTGCCAGCCAGGCGTCCCGCACACCGCGCATCCTGCTCGGCGGCCGGCATCAACCCACCCTTTTGCGTCATCTTGAAGGCCTGTCACGGCGCAAGGGGCAGGCGCGTGCCTTTCTGATCCAGTTCGCCGACAGTGGCTGCCACCTCGCGCAGTATGGCAATGACCGTTTCGACCTGGCTGTGATCCAGGCGCCGGCACCGGACGAGGCCGCCGAAGTCATCGGCCATCTCACCCGCATCGCGCGTCAAGGCCTGATTACCCGCCGCTGAGGAATGCGCTATTGAGCACCAATATCATCACCACAGAAGGCCATGAGGCGCTGAAGAAAGAGCTGGACCACCTGTGGCGGGTGTATCGTCCGGAAATCACCCAAAAGGTTGCCTGGGCCGCTTCGTTGGGTGACCGCAGCGAGAACGCGGACTACCAGTACAACAAGAAGCTGTTGCGAGAAATCGACCGCAGGGTGCGATACCTGCGCAAGCGGCTTGAAGATGTGAAAGTGGTGGCGTACTCGCCCGAGCAGGAAGGCAAAGTGTTTTTCGGTGCCTGGGTTGAGATCGAGAACGACGAGGGCGAGACCATGAAGTTTCGCATTGTCGGCTACGACGAGATCTACGGGCGCAACGATTACATCTCGATCGATTCGCCCATGGCCCGTGCCTTGCTGAAGAAGGAGGAGGGTGATGAGGTGGTGGTGCATACACCTACCGGTGAAGCGACCTGGTATGTGAGCAGCATCCGTTACGGCCAGTCAGTTTCGACGGACTGACTGGCCCGTCTTGCGTCAGCTTGAGGCCTGTGCTGTCCCGGCAGAAGCGCTGACAGCCAGGCCTCAAGCCTCGCGCAACACCGCCAGCGGGCTGGCATTCAACGCCCGCCGCGTTCCCAGCACCCCCGCACCCCCTACCAGCAATGCCCCTGTCAGCGGCAACACCAGCAGCCACGGGTGCGGGCTCCACTGCAAGTCGAAGGCATAGCGGTACAGCACCCAGGTAATCAGTTCGCAGCCCACGGCCGCCAATAGCCCGCTGGCCGCGCCCAGCAGGCCGAACTCGATACGTCGGGCTTTTACCAGCAAGGGCCGCGCCGCGCCCAGTGCGCGCAACAGTGCGCCTTGGCGAATGCGCTCGTCCAGCGTGGCCTGCAAGCCAGCGAACAACACTGCCAGCCCCGCGGCCAGCACGAACAGCAGCACATACTCCACCGCCAGGGTTACCTGGGCGAGAATGCTGCGCAGCTGGTCGAGCAAGGCATCCACCTGCAGGATGGTCACCGCCGGAAATGCCCGTGACAGCGCGACGACATCCAGGTCATGCCCCAGTGCCAGGTAGAAGCTGGTCAGGTAAGTGGTCGGCAGCCCCTGCAGCGTGCCAGGCTGGAAGATCATGTAGAAGTTCGGCTGGAAGCTGTCCCAATGCACGTTGCGCAGGCTGCTGACGCGGGCCTGGCGCTGCTGGCCGCCAATATCGAACGTCAGCAGGTCGCCCATCTGCAGTTTCAGGCTGCTGGCCAGTTCCGCCTCCACCGAAACCCCGGGGATATCGTTGTCGGCTGGCAAGGCTTGCCACCAACTGCCTGCGGTCAGCACGTTGCCTTCGGGCAACTCGGCGGCCCAGGTCAGGCTGAGGTCGCGCTGCACGGCGCGCTCGCCTGCCGAGTCCTTGCTGACCACCTGCTGTACCGGTTTTTCGTTGATTTGCACCAGGCGCCCGGGCGTCACCGGGTACAGCGGCGCTGAGGCGGCATTGACCTGGTGCAGGTGTTGGATGAACGGCTCACGGTCATCTGGCAGGATGTTCAGGGCGAAGTGGTTAGGCGCATCCTTGGGTAGCTGTGCTTGCCAGGTATCGAGCAGCTCTGCGCGCAGCAGGGCGACCAAGGCCATGGCCAGCAGTATCAGGCCGAATGCCAGGGCCTGGCCTGCTGCCGCCATGGGGTGGCGCAATAGCTGGCCCAGCCCCAGACGCCAGGTGAGTGGCGCACCGGCCAGCAGCTGGCGCAGGCTGCGTAAACCGAGCAACAGCAGGCCGCCGAGCAGAAGTGCAGCGACCAGGCCACCACCGAGCAGGGCGAAGGTGAGCAGCAGATCGAGGCTCAGGCGCCACATGATCAGGCCCAGGGCGAGCAGGGCGGCGCCGTACACCAGCCAACTGCTCGCAGGTATCGGCAGCAGGTCACGGCGCAGCACGCGCAGTGGCGGCACCTGGCCCAGCGCCGCAATGGGCGGCAGGGCAAAGCCAGCCAGTGCCACCAGTCCGGTACCGATACCTGCCAGCGCAGGAACGATGCCGCCAGCGGGCACCACGCTCGGCAGCAAGCCGTGCAGCAGGCGGAACAGGCCCAGCTGAGCCAGCCAGCCGAGCAAGGCGCCGGCCAGGGCAGCGACCAGGCCGAGCATGGCCAGTTGCAGGCAATACAGGCCCAATGCCTGGTGGCGCGACAGGCCCAGGCAGCGCAGCAGGGCACTGGCGTCCAGTCGGCGTGCAGCATAGCGACTGGCCGACAGTGCCACGGCTACGCCTGCCAGCAATACAGCCACCAGGCTGGCCATGTTCAGGTAGCGTTCGGCTTTGCCCAGCGCGCCGCCGATCTGTTGGTTGCCATCACGGGTGTCACGCAGGCGCTGGTTGGCGGCCAGGTCTTTTTCCACGGCCTGACGGTACTGCGCCAGCGCCTCGGCATCGCCGCGCCACAGGTCACGGTAGGTGACCCGGCTGCCCGGCTGGATCACGCCGGTGGCCTCCAGGTCGGCCAGGTTCATCATCACGCGCGGGGTAAGGCTGTAGAAGTTGTTGGCGCGGTCCGGTTCGTAGGTAAGCACACGGCTCATGCGCAGGGTTTTCATGCCCACGTCGATGCTGTCGCCGATTGCCAGCCCCAGTGCTGCCAACAGGCGTGGTTCGACCCACACTTCGCCAGGGGCAGGGCCGCCGCCGGGTGTTTCTTCGGCATAAGGTGCCGGAGCGCTGCGTACTTGCCCGCGCAACGGGTAGGCGCCGTCGGCGGCCTTTACGCTGGACAGCTGGATGCCATTGTCGCCGCCGACCACGCTGGTGAACTCGACCACGCGTGCATGGCGCAAGCCCAGTGCCTTGCCGGCATCGAGTTGTTGCTCGCGGGCCGGGGCGCTGCCCTGCAGTACCAGATCGGCGCCCAGGAACTCGCTGGCGCGCAGCTGCATGGCGCCGTTTAGGCGGGCGCCGAAATAGCCGATGGCGGTGCTGGCAGCTACCGCCACCAACAGGGCAAAGAACAGCACGCGCACTTCACTGGCGCGAACATCGCGCAGCAACTGGCGCAGTGCCAGGCCACACAGGCGGGACAGCGGCATACGGCTCACCGGGCCTCCATCGGCGCCACAAGGCGGCCCGCGTCCAGGCGGATCTGGCGCCGGCAGCGGCGGGCCAGGCGTTCGTCATGGGTGACCAGCACCAAGGTAGTGCCGCGCTCCTTGTTCAGCTCGAACAACAAGTCGCTGATGCGTTCGCCGGTGTGGCTGTCGAGGTTGCCGGTGGGCTCATCGGCGAACAGCACCGCAGGCTGCGCGGCGAAGGCGCGGGCGATTGCCACGCGCTGCTGCTCGCCGCCCGACAGCTGCCGAGGTGTGTGGCTCAGGCGCTTGCCCAGGCCGACCCGCTCCAGCAAAGTGCGAGCCTGTTCGCGGGCATCGCGGCGGCCGTCCAGCTCCAGTGGCAGCATGACGTTTTCCAGTGCATTGAGGCTGTCGAGCAGCTGGAACGACTGGAACACGAAACCCACATGTTCGGCGCGCACACGGGCGCGTTGGTCTTCATCCAGTGGCCCCAGGTCGTGGCCGGCGAGCACGACATTGCCAGCGCTGGGGCGGTCGAGGCCGGCGAGCAAACCGAGCAGGGTCGACTTGCCAGAGCCCGAGGCGCCGACGATGGCCAGGCTATCGCCTTGGGCCAGGTCGAGAGACAGTGCGTGGAGGATGGTAAGGTCACCTTCCGCGCTGGGGACCACTTTGCTAAGGTTCTGCGCAACGAGAATGCTGGGGCTCATGGAGAATCCGATGCGAGTGTGGTGGTTGAGTGCCGGTCTGGCCCTGTATTGCCTGGCCCAGAGCGCAGCGGCAGGAACACTGCTGGTTGTTGGCGATAGTATCAGCGCCGGTTTTGGCCTGGATAGCCGTCAGGGCTGGGTGTCTCTCTTGCAGGCCCGCCTCAGGGACGAAGGTTTTGACGACAAAGTGGTCAATGCTTCGATCAGTGGCGACACCAGCGCAGGTGGCCAGGCGCGGCTGCCGGCGCTGCTTGCAGCACATAAACCGAGCCTGGTGGTGCTGGAGCTGGGCGGCAACGATGGCCTGCGCGGGCAGCCGCCTGCACAATTGCAACAAAATCTTGCCTCGATGATCGAGCGTTCGCGTCAGGCAGGGGCCAAGGTGCTGCTATTGGGCATGCGCCTGCCGCCCAATTATGGTGTGCGTTACACCACCGCCTTTGCCAAGGTGTATGAACAGCTGGCAGCGGACAAACAGGTTCCCTTGGTGCCGTTTTTCCTCGAAGGGGTAGGGGGCGTACCTGAACTGATGCAGGCTGATGGCATCCATCCGGCCCAGGGGGCTCAGCAGCGCCTGCTGGAAAATGCCTGGCCAGCGATAAAACCCTTGCTGTGAAGCTTTAAACGGGGGCGCCTTTCGGCTAATGTTGCGCCCCCCGTTTCGAGTGCTCCAAATGCCGCGCCCTGCCTGGTCCCTGTATGCCTATCAACTGATCGAGCCCGACGAGCAGCTCGACCTGTTCGCCTGCCAGGAAATCCGCGTCCACCTCGTGGCCCGCCAGCTTGAGCTGGGCGTGCCGGTCGACCGTACCTTGTGTGGCGGCCTGCTGCCAGCCCAGCCGCGTTGGTCGGGGGTGCCGCGATCGATTTACCGCGATGGCCGCCTGTGCGAGCTGTGCCGTGCCATCCTCGATGCCCAGCGACGCGGCATGCGCCCGGTGTGGCCTGAGCTGCATGGCAGCTGAACGACAAGCGCCTTTCATCATCTGAAACGCTTGCAGCGTGCCAATGCCTCCCGCTTGCATCGGCGCGGGTGTACAATCGATTCTCTTGACCCATCTTTCGAAGGATTTACCGGATGTTGCCGCGCTTTCCTGCCGTCACCCGTAGCCTGTCCCTGGCCGCCCTGTTGGTAGCGGGCCCCGCTGCTGCGCTGGAGCTGCCACTGCCACCGCCCGGTGAAGACATCGTCGGCCAGGTGCATGTGATCAAGGCAAAGTACGAGGACACGTTCGCCGATATCGGCACCGCAAACGACCTCGGCTACCTGGAAATGATTGCCGCCAACCCCGGCGTGGACCCTTGGCTGCCGGGTGCCGGCACCGAGATCATCCTGCCGACCCGTTTCGTTCTGCCGCCGGGGCCGCGCGAAGGCATCGTCATCAACCTGGCCGAGTACCGCATGTACTACTTCCCCAAGGGGGAGAGCGTGGTGTACACCTTCCCGCTGGGCATTGGTCGCGAGGGGTGGGGGTCGCCGATCGCCAACACCAAGATCACCGCCAAGACGCCCAACCCGACCTGGACGCCGCCCGCTTCGATTCGCAAAGAGCACGCCGAGGACGGTGACATCCTGCCGACGGTGGTGCCGGCTGGCCCGGACAACCCGCTGGGGCCGTTCAAGTTCACCTTGGGCGTACCGGGCTATCTGATCCATGGTTCGAACAAGAAGTTCGGCATTGGCATGCGCACCAGTCACGGTTGCTTCCGCATGCTTAACAACAATGTGCTTGAACTGTCGAAGATGGTGCCGGTGGGGACGCCAGTGCGCATCATCAACGAGCCTTACAAGTTCGGTATCAGCGCCGGCAAGGTCTATCTTGAGGCACACACGCCGCTGGATGACCAGGGTAACCCGTCAGTGGTCGACAAACACACCGCAGTTATCAATGCCTTGCTCAAGCGTGAAGACCTGGCCAATAACCTACGCATGAACTGGGACATGGTACGTGACGTGGTGGCTGCAGAAGATGGCATGCCGGTAGAAATTGCCGTGCCGGTGGAAAACCAAGGGGCCGCACCGATGGTGTCGAGCATTCCGCCCGAACTGCAGTAAGGTGATTTCGACACACCCAGGCCTGCCTTAGTGCAGGCCTTTTTGTACCTGCTGGCCGCGTTTGTCGGATTCAAAGGCAATAAAAAAGCCGACCCACAAGTGGGTCGGCTTCTTAACAATCCGTGAGGATTATTACTTGCGGCTGGCTTTGTCCAGCATACGCAGAGCGCGCTCGTTGGCTTCGTCAGCGGTCTGCTGAGCCTTCTGAGCGGCTGCCATTGCGTCGTCAGCCTTACGGTAGGCTTCGTCAGCACGAGCTTGAGCGCGAGCTGCTGCGTCTTCAGTCGCAGTCAGACGAGCTTCGGTTTCTTTGGATACGCTGCTGCAACCGGTAGCCAGAACTGCGGCCAGAGCCAGAGCAGAGAATTTCAGAACGTTGTTCATCGTGTTCCCCTTCAAGGACTTTCTATTAAATAGCCATCTCTCAGGAAAGAGAAACTGGCCGGCGTACATAGTACCCATTACTTGTAGTAAGTAAACTGACAGAGCGCAAGAACTGCAAAAAAAATGTTGCTTGACTCCGCGCCGACAAGATTTGCGACGTGTCTGTGAAAAAAATGTGCAGGGTTCGCAAGCGGTTGTGGTACAGGAACTTTTTTGTTGAACTAAGGGTGACTTTAACTGTCGATCAGCGTCTTAAGCCCTAGAACATCCGGTGGCTGTTGCGCGGGCTTGGGAAAGTCACCCGGGCGGCGTTTTGACCTTTTTTAAGCGCCACCACCTTGAGCAATCCCGCTCGCGGTGCCTACTATCTTGTGAGTGCCAGACGATCCGAACGATTACAATCGTCCAATGGTCGAAGCGGCAACAGGTGGCGTAGAGGATTCTGTGCCGGATAAACCACCATCGGTTAAGGTAAGGGTCTGCCGAGAAGACCTGCGAGGAGTAGTGATGAGCGAAGCGCTGACCATCCACCATGACCAGGCCGGTCATCAGTTCGAGACCAACGTGGACGGTCATCGTGCCTACCTGACGTACATGGATCTGGGCAAGCAGACGCTGGACATCTATCGCACCTTCGTGCCCAACGCCCTGCGCGGCCGTGGGATCGCTGCCGCCCTGACCGAGCGGGCGCTGGAGTACGCCGAGCAGATGGGCTACACGGTGATCCCGTCTTGCTCGTATGTGGAGCGTTACATGGAGCGCCAGCAGCGGCATTCGAGCAAGGCCTGAGCTGACCATAGGCCCCGACACAACAAAAAAAACGCCGGGCAGTGCCCGGCGTTTTTTATTCCCGCAATGTTCAGCTGCGCTTACGCTGCGGCAGCACATCCTTGAGCTTGGCATGCATGCTGCGCAGGGTTTTCTCGGTCGCCGACCAGTCGATGCAGGCGTCCGTGATCGACACGCCATACTGCAACTCGTCCAGGTTTTTCGGAATGGACTGACAGCCCCAGTTCAGGTGGCTTTCGACCATCAGGCCGATGATCGACTGGTTGCCTTCGAGAATCTGGTTGGCGACGTTCTCCATCACCAGCGGTTGCAGGGCCGGGTCCTTGTTGGAGTTGGCATGGCTGCAGTCGACCATGATGTTGGCCTTGATCTTGGCCTTGGCCAGGTCCTGTTCGCACAGGGCGACGCTGACCGAGTCGTAGTTCGGCTTGCCATTGCCGCCGCGCAGTACCACGTGGCCATATGGGTTGCCCTTGGTGGTGACGATCGACACGCCGCCTTCCTGGTTGATGCCCAGGAAGCGGTGCGGCTTGGACACCGACTGCAGGGCATTGATGGCAACGGTCAGGCCGCCGTCGGTGCCGTTCTTGAAACCCACCGCCGAGGACAGGCCCGAGGCCATCTCGCGGTGTGTTTGCGATTCGGTGGTGCGGGCACCGATGGCCGACCAACTGATCAGGTCTTGCAGGTACTGCGGGGAAATCGGGTCGAGCGCTTCGGTGGCAGTCGGCAGGCCCATTTCGGCCAGGTCCAGCAGCAGCTTGCGGCCGATGTGCAGGCCGTCCTGGATCTTGAACGAGTCATCCAGGTACGGATCGTTGATCAGGCCTTTCCAGCCGACGGTGGTGCGCGGCTTTTCGAAGTACACGCGCATGACCAGGTACAGCGTATCGGACACTTCTTCGGCCAGCACTTTCAGGCGCTCGGCGTATTCGTGGGCGGCCTTGATGTCGTGGATGGAGCAAGGCCCGACCACGACGAACAGGCGATGGTCCTTGCCGTCGAGAATATTGCGCACCACTTCACGGCCGGCAGTCACGGTCTGCAGGGCCTTGGCGCTGAGGGGGATTTCCTTCTTGAGCTGATCAGGGGTAATCAGGGTCTCGTTGGAGGCAACGTTCAAGTCATCGATCGGTAAATCAGCCATCGTGTTACTCGTCAGGTCACGGGTGCCGGCCGCCAACTATCCCCGTGCGGCCCAGCAGCAAGAATAATCGCAGCGGGGAGCCGAACCTTAGCGCGTTACAGATGGCACGACAATGGGCTGAACCCAGTCATTGTGGGGTTTTTACCTGAGCGAGGGGGTTGCGCGCGAATGGACTGCCCAGGGCTACGTAACCTGTGTAAAAAGAGTGCTGACCCTTTACTTGGAGATTGGCATGCATTCGCACCCCCCTCGCATCGGCATCATCGGCAGTGGCGCCATCGGCGGTTTTTATGGGTTGATGCTGGCTCGCGCCGGTTTCGATGTGCATTTTCTGTTGCGCAGCGAGTACCAGGCCGTTTGTGAACGCGGACTGAGCCTGGACAGTGCCGTGCATGGCGCACTGCACATGAGTGTGCAGGCTTACGTCAGCGCCGCCGACATGCCGCCCTGTGACTGGCTTCTGATCGGGGCCAAGGCCACCAGCAACGAGCAGTTGGCACCGTTGATCGTCCAGGCTGCTGCGCCCGGTGCCAAGGTGGTGCTGTTGCAGAACGGCCTGGGTGTCGAGGAGCAGTTGCGTCCGGCCTTGCGCAGCGACATGCACCTGCTCGGCGGCCTGTGCTTCATCTGCGTCAACCGCCAGGCGCCAGGTGTAATCCGCCACCAGGCGCTGGGGGCGGTCAACCTGGGGTATCACAGCGGGCCGGCCACCGATTGCGGTATTGCGCTGGTGAATGAAGGCGCCGGGTTGTTCCAGGCGGCGGGGATCGACTCGCAGGCCATGCCGAACCTGGCCTTGGCGCGCTGGCAGAAGCTGGTGTGGAACGTGCCTTACAACGGGCTGTCGGTGCTGCTGGGGGCCAGCACTTCGCCACTGATGGCCGACAGCAATAGCCGCGAGCTGATACAGGCCTTGATGGCCGAGGTGGTGCAGGGGGCGGCAGCCTGTGGCCATGTACTGCCCGAGGGCTATGCCGAGCACTTGTTCCAGGTGACCGAGCGCATGCCTGACTACTGGCCGAGCATGCATCACGACCATGTCCACAAACGCCCGTTGGAGCTGGGGGCCATTTACGCCGAGCCGTTGGCACGCGCTCGGGCGGCAGGCTGCAGCATGCCGCGCATTGAAATGCTGTACCAAGCGCTGAGTTTCATCGACAGCAGCAACCGGCCTGCCTGAGAGGGTGGCCGAGGCTTCGGCGGGGCCCTCCAGCCCACGGCGGCAGCGCGCCGGACGGCAAAGCGAGCGTCCGGCGCGCTGCTAAGCTGAAGCTTGCTCTGCCGCTGCGGCAGTCGAGGAGGTCGAATGATCCGCTCCATGCTGTACGCCACCGACCTCGGTGTCTACGCCCCTTTCGTGATGCAACACGCGCTTGCCCTGGCGCGCACGTTCGGTGCCGAGTTGTATGTGATCCACGCGGTCGAGCCGATGGGCCAGTTCGCCGAATCCCTCCTGCAAAGTTACCTCGATGAGCAGACGCTCGATCAATTGCACAGCCAGGGGGTGAACACCGTGATGGCGAACATAGAGCAGCGTGTACTGGAAAACTTTCGCGACGAGCTGGGCGAAGAGGCTGACCTGGCGGTGATCAAGGCCGTGCGTGTGCGTCAGGGCGACCCGGCGCAGGTGATTCTCGACCAGGCCCAGCGGCTAAGCGTCGACCTGTTGATATTCGGTAGCCACAGTGCCGGTGCCGGGGTGGATGTACCGCTGGGGCGCACGGCGGTGCGGCTGCTGCAGCTGTCGCCGGTGCCGGTGTACATGGTGCCCTTGGCGCAGCATCTGGGGCGTAGGAAAACGTGAAGATAGGTGCAGTCCCTTTCCGTGGGCATGTAACAAAATAGTTCTAGATTTATTTCCAGAACCACTAATATAGTTATATATCGTCGCTGCCTGCTGCCGCGGACTCACCGCTGAACCGAGGGAAACCTATGAAGCTTCAACAACTGCGCTACATCTGGGAAGTGGCGCACCATGACCTCAACGTCTCCGCGACGGCGCAGAGCCTGTATACCTCCCAGCCAGGTATCAGCAAGCAGATCCGCCTGCTCGAAGACGAATTGGGTGTTGAAGTCTTTGCCCGCAGCGGCAAGCATCTGACCCGCGTGACCCCGGCCGGTGAGCGCATCATCAATACCGCAGGCGAAATCCTGCGCAAGGTCGAGAGCATCAAGCAGATTGCCCAAGAGTTCTCCAACGAGAAGAAGGGCACGCTGTCCATCGCCACCACCCACACCCAGGCGCGCTACGCGTTGCCGCCGGTTATCAGCAGCTTTATCAAGCAGTATCCGGAGGTGTCCCTGCACATGCATCAGGGTTCGCCCATGCAGATTGCCGAGATGGCTGCGGACGGTACGGTCGATTTCGCCATCGCCACCGAGGCGCTGGAGCTGTTCGGCGATCTGATCATGATGCCGTGCTACAAGTGGAACCGTTGCGTTGTGGTGCCACAGGGGCACCCGCTGGCCAAGCTGCCGAAACTGACCCTGGAAGCCGTCGCCGAATACCCGATCGTCACCTACGTGTTCGGTTTCACCGGGCGCTCGAAATTGGATGAAGCTTTCAATCACCGCGGCCTCACGCCAAAGGTGGTCTTCACCGCGGCTGACGCCGACGTCATCAAGACGTATGTGCGCCTGGGGCTGGGCGTGGGTATCGTTGCTGGCATGGCTGTGGACGCCAAGCTCGACAGTGACTTGGTGGCGCTGGATGCCAGTGAGCTGTTCGAAGCCAGTATCACCAAGATCGGCTTCCGTCGGGGTACCTTCCTGCGCGGCTTCATGTGCGACTTCATTGAGAAGTTTGCCCCGCACCTGACCCGTGAAGTGATGGCCAAGGCCATTCAGTGCCATAACAAGCAAGAGCTGGAAGCGTTGTTCGAAGGTGTCGAGCTGCCGGTTCACTGATTCGGGAATGATGGGGCCGCTGTGGGAGCGGCGGCTTTGGTCGCGATCACCGGCAAAGGCGGTGCCACGCACCGCGTCGCCTGCTTCGCGGGTAAACCCGCTCCTACAGACCGCCCTGGCTATCTCAAGCCTTGCTGATCAGGTTGCCCGCATGCAACCCGCATTCCTTCTGCGTCGACTCTTCCCACCACCAGCGCCCTTCACGCTCGTGCTGGTTTGGCAGCACCGGGCGGGTGCATGGCTCGCAGCCAATGCTGATGAAGCCTCGCTCGTGCAGGCTGTTGTACGGCAGCTCGAGCATGCGGATATAACCCCATACCTCTTCACTGCTCATCTGCGCCAGCGGGTTGAACTTGTACAGCGTGCGCTCAGGCGTGGAAAAGGCGCTGTCGATTTCCAGTGCTGCCACCTGGCTGCGGGTGCCCGGGCTTTGGTCGCGGCGCTGGCCGGTGGCCCAGGCGCTGACGGTGGCCAGCTTGCGTCGCAGCGGCTCGATCTTGCGAATGCCGCAGCACTCGCCATGGCCGTCCTTGTAGAAGCTGAACAGGCCCTTTTCCTTGACGAACGGGTCGAGCTTGGCGCGGTCCGGGCTGAGGATTTCGATCGGCAGGTTGTACTGTTCGCGTACCTGGTCGATGAACCGGTAGGTCTCCGGATGCAGGCGCCCGGTGTCGAGGCTGAATACCTTTACCTGCTTGTTCAGCTTCCAGGCCATGTCGACCAGCACCACATCCTCGGCGCCGCTGAAGGAGATCCACAGGTCATCGCCGAAGTGCTCGAAGGCAAGCTTGAGGATGTCCTGCGGGGACTTGTTGGCATAGGTCGCGGCCAGGGCGGCGACGTCGAAGGGTTGGCTCATCAGGCGGTTTCCATCTTGGCTGTGGCGCTGTGCGCTCGTAGTAGGGGGATGGTAACAAAAAAACGTGGTCTAGATGGGCTCACAAGCCCTGCAGGGTCTGCATCAGCACCCGCACTTTGGCGATCGACTCTTCATACTCGGCCTGCCACTGCGAGTCGGCTACCACCGCGCCGCCGCCCCAGCAACTGACCTGTCCATCTTTGATCAGCAAGCTGCGAATGGCGATCGAACTGTCCATTTCGCCGCGCACATCCACATACAGCAGCGAGCCGCAGTACAGCGCGCGGCGCGCGGGTTCCAGTTCGTCGATGATCTGCATGGCGCGGATTTTCGGCGCGCCGGTAATCGAGCCGCCAGGGAAGCTGTCGCCGATCAGGTCCAGCGCGTCCTTGTCGCTGGCCAGCTGGCCGGTGATGCTGCTGACCAGATGGTGCACGTTGGGGTAACTCTCCAGGCTGAACAGTTCCGGTACCTTCACTGAGCCGATCTCACACGTGCGCCCCAGGTCGTTGCGCAGCAGGTCGACGATCATCAGGTTTTCCGAGCGGTCCTTCGGGCTGTGCAGCAGTTCTTGGGCATTACGCTGGTCTTCAACCGGGTCGTTGGCGCGTGGGCGGGTGCCCTTGATCGGCCGGGTTTCCACCTGGCCCTGGCTGACGCGGATGAAGCGCTCGGGCGAAAAGCTCAGCAGGGTACTGCCGTCGGCCAGTTGCTGGTAGCCGGAAAAAGGGGTCGGGCAGGCCTGGCGCAGGGCCTGGTAGGCCCGCCATGGATCGCCTTGGCAGGGCGCGCGAAAGCGTTGGGTGAGATTGATCTGGTAGCAGTCACCGGCCTGGATGTAGCGTTGTACCTGGTCGAAAGCGGTTTTGTATTGCTCCGGCTCCAGGTCACCGGCCATCGGCGCGAGCAGCCGGAAGTCGCCGGTGGTGGTGCTGGTGTCCTGGAACAGGCTGATAAGGCGTTCGCGTTCGTCGCCTGCCAGGCTCGGGTGGAACACCAGCTGGCTGGTGCCGAGCAGATGATCGCTGACCAGTGCCCAGGCATACAGGCCCAGTTGTGCGTCTGGCAGGCCGAGGTCGTCCACGGCCAGGCTTGGCAGGTGTTCCAGGCGGCGGCCGAAGTCGTAGCTCAGGTAGCCGATCAGGCCCCCGACAAAGGGCAGTTCTACACCGTTGGGCAAGTCGGCGTGGCCCAGTTGTGCCAGGCCAGCGCGCAGGCGCTGGAGGAAGACGCGGCCATCTTCATCGGGCTGCGCCTGCAGTTGTTGCAGCGGCCAGGCGCTGAGCAGGTCGAAACGCCCGCGTTCGGCGCCGGGGCGGGCGCTGTCGAGCAGGATCGCACCGGGGGCCTGGCGCAGGTGGGCGAAATAGGCGGCAGGGTCGGGTTGGTAGGGCAGGGGGTGTAGCGTGCAGGTCGGCATCAGTATGGACGGCGATGTAAAAGCGAGGAGGGCGATTGTAGACCTGTGCAGGAAAAGCGCCTAGCGCTGGGTACGACATTCAACATTGTGTTTGGCCCATACGCAGCACAAGGCAGTTCCTGCAGGTTGAGCGAAGCGCATGATTCAACTGCAGTGCTTGCAGGAGCAACCTTGTGCTGCGAATGGGCTGCAAAGCAGCCCCTGTATTTCAGCGGTTGGGCACATGCCCGAACAGACCCTGTGCTACCCGTACCCGCTGCTCGGCGTCTTCGGTCACACCCTCCTTGGCCAGTGCTTCGATGTGCGCCTCAATGGCATGGGTGCGCTGAGTCAGGCCGCAGTCGTTGGCGATCTGGATGTTCAGCCCCGGGCGGGCGTTGAGCTCCAGAATCAGCGGGCCCTTGTCCTGGTCAAGCACCATGTCCACGCCGATATAGCCCAGGCCGCACAGTTCATAGCAGCCAGCGGCCAGCTTCATGAAGCCGTCCCAGTTAGGCAGTTGCACGCCGTCCACCGCGTTGGTGGTGTCCGGGTGCTTGCTGATGATGTTGTTCAGCCAGGTGCCGCGCAGGGTCACGCCGGTGGCCAGGTCGACACCCACACCGATGGCGCCCTGGTGCAGGTTGGCCTTGCCGCCAGACTGGCGGGTCGGCAGGCGCAGCATGGCCATCACCGGGTAGCCCATCAGGACGATGATGCGGATGTCCGGTACACCTTCGTAACTGATGCTCTTGAAAATCTGGTCCGGGGTCACGCGGTACTCGATCAGCGCGCGGTCGCGGTGCCCGCCGAGGGAGTACAGCCCGGTGAGGATGCTGGAAATCTGGTGCTCGATTTCCTCATGGCTGATGATCTTGCCCGACACTGTGCGGTAGCGGTCCTCGAAGCGGTCGGCGATTACCAGGATGCCGTCACCGCCGGCGCCTTGCGCCGGCTTGATGACGAAATCGCTGCGACCGCCGATGATCTGGTCGAGCTTATCGATCTCTTTTTCGGTCTCGATGATGCCGTACATTTCCGGCACATGGATGCCGGCCGCCAGTGCGCGCTCCTTGGTGATGATCTTGTCGTCGACGATCGGGTACAGGCTGCGCTTGTTGTACTTCAGCACATAGTCCGCGTTACGTCGGTTGATCCCCATGATGCCCCGGGCCTCCAGGGCTTTCCACGTCTTGATCAGGCCAAACATCAGGTGTCTGCCTTTTTCAGGAAGGCTTTGAAGCGCACGAGCTCGGTCAGGCGGTAGCCGCGATAACGGCCCATCGCCAGCATGAAGCCCACCAGGATCAGCAGCACCGCCGGGAAGGTGAACACGAAGTACACCAGCTCCGGCACCATCATCAGCAGGTGTGCCAGGGAGGCGGCGAACAGGGTGCCGATGGCCACTTTCATGGCATGGCCGCCACCACGCTCCTCCCAGGTGATCGACAGGCGTTCGATGGTCATGGTCAGGATCACCATCGGGAACAGTGCTACCGACAGCCCGCGTTCAAGTCCCAGCTTGTGGCTGAACAGGCTGATGGCGGCAATCAGCACCACGACGAACGTCAAGACCACCGACAGGCGTGGCAGCATCTGCAGCTTGAGGTGTTCCAGGTACGAGCGCAGCGACAGGCCCAGGGCAGTGATCACCGTGAACAGCATGATACCGAAGCCCAACTGGGTTTCGCGGAACGCCAGGGCGATCAGCACCGGGGTGAATGTGCCCAGGGTCTGGATGCCGATCAGGTTGCGCAGCACCAGGATCACCAGCACGCCGATCGGGATCATGACCATGATCATGAAGGTTTGCTGGGTTTGCAGCGGCAGACCGTACAGCGAGTATTCGAGGAAGTCGGCGTCGGTGTTCTCGTCGGTCAGCTTGGCCAGGCGGATGGCGTTCATCTCGCTGTTGTTCATGCTGAAGGTGACAGTGGCCTTCTTGCCGCCATCGACGGTGATCAGGTTGTCGTCACCGGTCCACCACAGCAGGCGGTCGCTCGGCAGGCCTTGCTCACCGGTGTCCGGGTTGAAGTACAGCCAGTCGTCGCCGTTGAAGCTGCGCAGCCACAGCTCCGGGGTTTGCGGGGTGTCGGCCAGCAGGCGGATGGTGTGCACCTTTTCCATCGGCACGTGGGCGATCGACAGCAGCAGGTCGATGACCTGGGCCTTCTTCATTGCCGAAGTATCGCCGGCCAGCAGCAGCTTGACGTTGTCGTCGTTGAGGTTGTTGACCCGCTTGATGGTCTCGCTGACAAAGGTCTCGACGTCGGCCGAGTGCTGACGTATAGGCGCCATCAGCGCTTCAGCGGCGATCTTCTCGGGGCCTTCGACGGCCAGGCTGTCACGGAAGGTCGGGCCTTTGATCTTGGTCTTCTCGTTGCTGTAGCGCTTGGTCAGTACCAGGCGGTAGTAGAGGGTCTGGTTGCCACTGGCGCGACGTGCCGACCAGGTAACCTTGCGGTTGCCGTCGGCGCGGTTGATGCTGACCCCGTAGTTGTTGGAGATGAAGCTCTCGTTGAGGCTGACGTAGTCGCGGTTCAGCGGTGGCACGAACATCTGCACCTTGACCGGGTCTTTGCTGCTGGCCACGAACTCGACCTTGGCGTCGATGTTCCACAGGTCGTCGGTTTCATCCTCGGTCACCGGGATGCCGAGCACGAAGATCTGATAAGCCGTGACCGCCACGCCCAATAGCACCAGCACGGTGATCAGGACTTTCAGATGGAGGGTGAGAGAGCGCATCGGGATTACTCTGCTTTGGGAGCGTCGGTGGCACAGGCAGGTTTGCCGGCCGCATATTTAAGGCTTGGGTCAACCAGTGCGTCGAAGTGCTTGAGCGCCTCGGAACCGATCAGCAGCGGGAACTGGAAGGCGCTGCGGTCGGTGAGGTTGACTTCGATGGTGCGCCTGGTCTGGCCCATGCAGATTTCGAGTTCGATGACCGGGCGGGCCGTGTAGGCCTTGCCTGATTCGGCATCATAGTCGCCGGCCCGGCGCTTGATCTTGCTGACGCGTGCCAGTGGGCGTTCGATCGGGTGCGAATGGGCCGCATCGATGGCGAGGTAGAAGCGTACCCAGCTTTCGCCATTGCGCTTGAACCGCTTGATGTCGCGGGCGCTGAGCGAGGCGGTCTTGGCACCGGTGTCGAGCTTGGCGGCCACTTCCAGGTCCAGGTCGCCCAGATGTGCGTATTCGTTGAGACCATACACGGTCTTGCCCGCAGCCTGGCCAAGGGCCGGCAGCAGGGTGAGGCATAGCAGCAATAAAACGGGTGTAAGTCTCATATTCCTGGCGCGGTGCATTGCAAGGTTCTAGGCAAGGTTCAGGTCAAGGTGACTGGCAATTACTGCGCAAGCTTCCTCGTTGATCTGTCAACAGGCACGAATGCATGACAGACAGGCTATCCATACCCCATCGGAGGCGCGGCATTCTATCACGCCGACGTCTTGACGCCAGCGGTGCGCGATCTGACAGCGTTGTAGTGGTGATAGTTCGCGATTAGACGATTGTCGACAATATTCATTTTGTCTTTGACTTGGAGGGCTCGTTTCGTTAGTTTCTGGCGAAGAGATTTAAAAGGTGTCGACAATATGCAGGACCTTTCCACCCCCGGCCCGGTGCTGACAGACGAAACGGAAACCCTCTCCGAAAACGTCTTCCGGCGCATCCAGGCGGCCATTGTCAAGGGTGATATCGCCCCCGGCAGCAAGATTTCCGAGCCGGAGTTGGCGCGCACCTATGGCATCAGCCGCGGGCCGCTACGCGAAGCTATCCACCGCCTTGAAGGCCAGCGCTTGCTGGTGCGCGTGCCGCATGTGGGCGCGCGGGTGGTATCGCTCAACCACGCCGAACTGATCGAGCTGTACGAAATTCGCGAGTCGCTGGAAGGCATGGCCTGCCGCCTAGCCGCCGAACGCATGAGCCAGGCCGACATCGACGAACTGCGCCGGGTGCTCGACACCCATGAGCGCGATGCCGCGTTCCAGGCCGGCCTGGGGTACTACCAGCAGGAAGGCGACTACGACTTCCATTACCGGATTATTCAGGGTAGCGGCAATCAGACCCTGGTCAAGATGCTCTGCGGCGAGCTGTACCAACTGGTGCGCATGTACCGTATCCAGTTCTCTGCCACCCCCAACCGGCCACGCCAGGCCTTTGCCGAGCATCATCGCATTCTTGATGCCATCGCCGACCGTGACGGCGAACTGGCCGAACTCCTGATGCGCCGCCACATCGGCGCGTCCAAGCGCAATATCGAGCGTCACTACCTGGACGCCCACAACAACAGCACACGAGGTGAGAAATGACAGTCAAGAGCACCCCCGGTCAGCGTTTCCGTGACGCCGTTGCCGCTGAACACCCGCTGCAGGTAGTTGGCGCCATCAACGCCAACCATGCCCTGCTGGCCAAGCGTGCCGGCTTCAAGGCCATCTACCTGTCAGGTGGCGGCGTGGCCGCTGGCTCCCTGGGCCTGCCAGACCTGGGCATCACTGGCTTGGACGACGTGCTCACCGACGTGCGTCGTATCACCGACGTGTGCGACCTGCCGCTGCTGGTGGATGTCGACACCGGCTTCGGCGCTTCGGCCTTCAACGTTGCCCGTACCGTGCGCTCGATGAGCAAGTTCGGCGCTGCCGCTATCCATATCGAGGACCAGGTTGGCGCCAAGCGTTGTGGCCACCGCCCCAACAAGGAAATTGTCAGCCAGCAGGAAATGGTCGACCGTATCAAAGCTGCCGTCGACGCCCGCAGCGATGACAGCTTCGTGATCATGGCGCGTACCGATGCGCTGGCCGTCGAAGGCCTGAACGCCGCCCTGGACCGTGCCGAGGCGTGTGTCGAAGCGGGCGCCGACATGATCTTCCCGGAAGCCATCACCGAGCTGCAGATGTACAAGACTTTCGCTGATCGGGTGAAGGCACCGATCCTGGCCAACATCACCGAGTTCGGTGCCACGCCGCTGTACACAACCGAAGAGCTGGCCTCGGTCGACGTGTCGTTGGTGCTGTACCCGCTGTCGGCGTTCCGCGCCATGAACAAAGCAGCCGAGAACGTGTATACCGCGCTGCGCCGTGACGGCACGCAAAAGAACGTGATCGACACCATGCAGACTCGCATGGAGCTTTACGATGCCATTGGTTATCACGCCTTCGAGCAGAGCCTCGATGCACTGTTTGCCCAGAAGAAGGGCTAAGCGCTAGCGCCCGAATTAGCCAGAAAGCATCCATAACAAATTCAAGAAAGGAGAAACACCATGGCCGAAGCAAAAGTACTCAGTGGCGCAGGCCTGCGTGGCCAGGTGGCCGGCCAGACTGCACTGTCGACCGTGGGCCAGGCCGGTGCCGGGCTGACCTACCGTGGTTATGATGTGCGTGACCTGGCGGCCGGTGCCGAGTTCGAAGAAGTCGCCTACCTGCTGCTGTACGGCGAGCTGCCAACCCAGGCCGAACTGGCCGACTACAAGCGCAAGCTCAAGGGCCTGCGTGACCTGCCGCAAGCCTTGAAGGAAGTGCTTGAGCGCATCCCGCGCGATGCCCACCCGATGGACGTCATGCGCACTGGTTGCTCGGTACTGGGCACCCTCGAACCAGAACTGACCTTCGAAGCCCAGCGCGACAAGACCGACCGCCTGCTGGCGCTGTTCCCGGCCGTGATGTGCTACTGGTACCGCTTCACCCACCATGGCGTACGCATCGACTGCACCACTGATGAAGACACCTTGGGTGGCCACTTCCTGCACCTGCTGCACGGCAAGAAGCCGAGCGAGCTGCACGTCAAGGTCATGAACGTGTCGCTGATTCTCTACGCTGAACACGAATTCAATGCCTCGACATTCACTGCCCGCGTCTGCGCCTCGACCCTGTCTGACCTGTACTCCTGCGTTACGGCAGCCATCGGCTCGCTGCGTGGCCCGCTGCACGGCGGTGCCAACGAGGCTGCGATGGAACTGATCGAACGCTTCCAGAGCCCGCAGGAAGCCACCGCCGAGCTGCTGCGCATGCTCGAGCGCAAAGACAAGATCATGGGCTTTGGCCATGCCATCTACAAAGAGTCCGACCCGCGCAACGAGGTGATCAAGGGCTGGTCGAAGCAACTGGCTGATGAAGTGGGTGACAAGGTGCTGTACCCGGTGTCCGAAGCCATCGACAAGACCATGTGGGAGCAGAAGCGCCTGTTCCCCAACGCCGACTTCTACCATGCCTCGGCGTACCACTTCATGGGCATTCCGACCAAGCTGTTCACCCCGATCTTCGTCTGCTCGCGGCTGACCGGCTGGGCGGCGCACGTCTTCGAGCAGCGCGCCAACAACCGCATCATCCGCCCGAGCGCCGAGTATGTCGGCGTCGAACAGCGCCAGTTCGTGCCGATCGAGCAGCGCTGAATAGCTATAGAGAGGCAACCCGTTCCCCTTGTGGGAGCGGGTGTGCCCCCGAATGCGCCGGCCTCGCAACCACTGTGCACCTGCTGACGCATTCGCGGGCACGCCCGCTCCCACAGGTACGGTGAAACCTTCCGAATCCTGTGACCGAGCCTGATTCCATGATGAACACTGCATACCGCAAGCACCTGCCAGGCACCGACCTGGACTACTTCGATGCCCGCGCGGCGGTCGAGGCGATCAAGCCCGGCGCCTACGACGGCTTGCCATACACGTCCCGCGTGCTCGCCGAGAACCTGGTGCGCCGCTGCGACCCTGCTACGCTCGATGCCTCGCTGAGCCAACTGATCGAGCGCAAGCGCGACCTCGACTTCCCGTGGTTCCCGGCCCGCGTGGTGTGCCATGACATCCTTGGCCAGACTGCGCTGGTCGACCTTGCCGGCCTGCGTGACGCCATTGCCGACAAAGGCGGCGACCCGGCCCAGGTCAACCCGGTGGTGCCGGTGCAACTGATCGTCGACCACTCGCTGGCCGTCGAGTGCGGTGGTTTCGACCCGCAGGCCTTCGAAAAGAACCGCGCCATCGAAGATCGCCGCAACGAAGACCGCTTCCACTTCATCAACTGGACCAAGAAGGCGTTCAAGAACGTCGACGTGATCCAGCCGGGCAACGGCATCATGCACCAGATCAACCTGGAGAAGATGTCGCCGGTGGTCCACAGCGACCACGGCGTCGCCTACCCGGACACCTGCGTCGGCACCGACAGCCACACGCCGCATGTCGATGCACTGGGTGTGATCGCCATCGGCGTAGGCGGCCTGGAAGCCGAAAACGTGATGCTCGGCCGCGCCTCCTGGATGCGCCTGCCGGAAATCGTCGGCGTCGAGCTGACTGGCAAACTGGCCCCGAACATCACTGCCACCGACCTGGTACTGGCCTTGACCGAATTCCTGCGCAAGCAGAAAGTGGTTGGCGCTTACCTGGAGTTTCATGGTGAGGGTGCTCGCGCCCTGACCTTGGGCGACCGCGCCACCATTTCCAACATGGCCCCGGAATACGGCGCCACGGCGGCGATGTTCGCCATCGACCAGCAGACCATCGACTACCTGCGCCTGACCGGCCGTGAAGAGCAGCAGGTCAAACTGGTGGAAACCTACGCCAAGGCCACCGGCCTGTGGGCGGACAGCCTGGGCGGCGCCGTCTACGAGCGCACCCTGAGCTTCGACCTGTCGAGCGTGGTACGCAACATGGCCGGCCCGTCCAACCCGCATGCTCGCGTCGCCACCAGCGACCTGGCGGCCAAAGGCATCGCCGGCAGCTGGGAAGAAGTGCCGGGGCAGATGCCGGACGGCGCGGTGATCATCGCTGCCATCACCAGTTGCACCAACACCAGCAACCCGCGCAACGTGATTGCCGCAGGCCTGATTGCGCGCAATGCCAACAAGCTGGGTCTGACCCGCAAGCCGTGGGTCAAGTCGTCGCTGGCACCTGGCTCCAAGGCCGTGCAGCTTTACCTGGAGGAAGCAGGGCTGGAGAAGGAGCTGGAGCAACTGGGCTTTGGCATCGTCGCCTTCGCCTGCACCACCTGCAACGGTATGTCCGGCGCCCTGGACCCGGTGATCCAGCAAGAAATCATCGACCGCGACCTGTACGCCACTGCCGTGTTGTCGGGTAACCGCAACTTCGACGGGCGTATCCACCCGTACGCCAAGCAGGCCTTCCTGGCTTCGCCACCGCTGGTGGTCGCCTACGCCATAGCCGGTACCATCCGCTTCGACATCGAGAAGGATGTACTGGGGGTGGTCGACGGCAAGGAAATCCGCCTCAAGGACATCTGGCCCAGCGACGAAGAAATCGATGCGGTGGTGCGTGCTGCGGTCAAGCCGGAGCAGTTCCGCAAGGTCTACATCCCGATGTTCGCCATCGAGGAAGACCGCGGGCCAAAAGTTGCGCCGCTGTATGATTGGCGCCCGATGAGCACCTACATCCGCCGCCCTCCCTACTGGGAAGGTGCCCTGGCCGGCGAGCGCACCCTGCGCGGCATGCGTCCCCTGGCGGTGCTGCCGGACAACATCACCACCGACCACCTGTCGCCGTCCAACGCGATCATGCTCGACAGCGCTGCGGGTGAGTACCTGGCGAAAATGGGCCTGCCGGAAGAAGACTTCAACTCCTACGCTACCCACCGTGGCGACCACCTGACCGCCCAGCGCGCCACCTTCGCCAACCCTAAACTGTTCAACGAAATGGTGCGCAACGACGATGGCAGCGTGAAGCAGGGCTCGCTGGCGCGTATCGAGCCGGAAGGCAAGGTTACCCGCATGTGGGAGGCGATCGAGACCTACATGCAGCGCAAGCAGCCGCTGATCATTGTCGCCGGTGCCGACTACGGCCAGGGTTCGTCCCGTGACTGGGCGGCCAAGGGCGTGCGTCTGGCCGGTGTCGAGGCGATCGTGGCCGAAGGCTTCGAGCGTATTCACCGCACCAATCTGGTAGGCATGGGCGTGCTGCCGCTGGAGTTCAAGCCGGGCACCGACCGCAAGACCCTGGGCCTGGATGGCAGCGAAACCTATGACGTGCTGGGTGCGCGTACGCCACGGGCGACCCTGACCCTGGTGGTTACCCGTGCCAATGGCGAGCGCCTTGAGGTACCGGTGACCTGCCGTCTGGACACCGCCGAGGAAGTGTCGATCTACGAAGCGGGCGGGGTGCTGCAGCGCTTTGCCCAGGACTTCCTCGAAGCGACCGCCTGAGCATGAATCGGGGGCCGCTTTGCGGCCCTTTCGCGACACAAGGCCGCTCCCACAAAGGGCGGCGCAGTACCTGTGGGAGCGGCCTTGTGTCGCGAAAGGGCTGCAAGGCAGCCCCAGGGTATTTCACCGGACTATCAGGATGCCCAAGAAAATGGCACATGTACCCCAGATCAAAATCCCCGCCACCTACATCCGCGGCGGCACCAGCAAAGGCGTGTTCTTCCGCCTGCAGGACCTGCCCGAGCAGGCGCAAATTCCAGGTCCCGCTCGCGATGCGCTGCTGCTGCGGGTAATCGGCAGCCCCGACCCTTACGGCAAGCAGATCGACGGCATGGGCGGCGCCACGTCGAGCACCAGCAAGACCGTGATCCTGTCGCAAAGCATCAAACCTGAGCACGATGTCGACTACCTGTTTGGCCAGGTCAGCATCGACAAGGCTTTCGTCGACTGGAGTGGCAACTGCGGCAACCTGTCCGCTGCGGTCGGTTCGTTTGCCATCAGCAGTGGCCTGGTCGACCCGGCGCGTATTCCGCGCAACGGTATCGCCACCGTGCGTATCTGGCAGGCGAATATCGGCAAGACCATCATCGCCCACGTCCCGATCACTGAAGGTGAAGTGCAGGAAACTGGCGACTTCGAGCTGGACGGGGTCACCTTCCCGGCGGCCGAGGTGCAGCTGGAGTTTCTTGACCCTGCAGCCGATGAAGACGGCGGTGGCGGTGCCATGTTCCCCACTGGCAAGCTGGTCGATGACCTGGAAGTGCCGGGGATCGGTACGTTCAAGGCGACCCTGATCAATGCCGGTATCCCGACCATTTTTGTCAATGCTGCCGATATCGGCTACACCGGTACCGAACTGCAGGACGCCATCAACGGCGATGCGCAGGCGCTGCTGCGCTTTGAGACCATTCGCGCCTACGGCGCGGTGCGCATGGGGCTTATCGACAACGTCGACCAGGCTGCCGGGCGTCAGCACACGCCGAAAGTGGCGTTCGTCGCGCCGCCGAGCACCTACACTGCCTCCAGTGGCAAGGCGGTGCAGGCCGGTGAGATCGACCTGCTGGTGCGGGCCTTGTCGATGGGCAAGCTGCACCATGCCATGATGGGTACGGCTGCGGTGGCAATTGGCACTGCGGCGGCCATTCCGGGCACGCTGGTCAACCTCGCCGCTGGCGGAGGCGAGCGCAGCGCTGTGCGTTTCGGTCATCCTTCGGGCACCCTGCGGGTCGGGGCCGAGGCACGCCAGGTGAATGGTGAGTGGACGGTAACCAAGGCAATCATGAGCCGTAGTGCTCGCGTGCTGATGGAGGGCTGGGTTCGCGTGCCTGGCGACAGCTTCTAACGCACCACTGGCGCTCGGCTTTAGTTCGTTGGGGCCGCCAAGCGGCCCTTCGCGGGCTTGCCCGTTCCCACAGGGTAACCACAGGTTCTGAATGCCGTGGTCAACCTGTGGGAGCGGGCAAGCCCGCGAAGGGCTGCGCAGCAGCCCCGGCAATTCTGAAGGGAGCTGGATATGAGCGCCAACGTAGACCTCAACGACCGCCCGGATTACGACCGGGTGCTACAAACCCTGGCCGATTACGCCCTCGGCTACCGGGTCGAATCCCGCGAGGCCCTGGACACCGCGCGCAACTGCCTGATGGACACCCTCGGTTGCGGCCTTCTCGCCTTGCGCTTCCCTGAGTGCACCAAGCTCCTTGGTCCTCAGGTGGAAGGCACGCTGGTCCCGAATGGTGCTCGCGTCCCCGGCACCTCCTATCGCCTCGACCCGGTCAAGGCCGCCTGGGACATTGGCTGCACGGTGCGCTGGCTGGACTACAACGACACCTGGCTGGCCGCCGAATGGGCTCATCCCTCGGACAACCTTGGCGGCATCCTGGCAGTGGCTGACCACCTGTCACAGAAGCGTGTTTCCGCGGGTGAACAGCCACTGCTGATGCGTGATGTGCTGGAGGCCATGGTCATGGCGCATGAAATCCAGGGCGTACTGGCGCTGGAAAACGCCTTCAACCGCGTCGGCCTCGATCACGTGATTTTGGTGAAGGTCGCCTCGACCGCCGTATGTGCCAGGCTGATGGGGGCCAATCGTGAGCAGATGCTCTCGGCCTTGTCCCACGCCTTCGTCGACGGCCAGGCCCTTCGAACCTATCGCCACGCGCCCAACGCCGGTTCGCGCAAATCCTGGGCTGCGGGTGATGCCTCCAGCCGAGGTGTGCGCCTGGCCGACATCGCCTTGCGCGGGGAGATGGGCGTGCCAGGCGTGCTCACGGCGACGCAGTGGGGGTTCTACGATGTTTCGTTCAGCCACACCAACAAAGACCTGGCGCTCAAGCCCGCCGGGCAGTACGAGCTGCGCCTGCCCCAGGCGTTGGGCAGCTATGTGATGGAGAACGTGCTGTTCAAGGTCAGTTTCCCTGCTGAGTTCCATGCGCAGACCGCCTGTGAGGCAGCAGTAGCCCTGCATCCACTTGTGCGTAATCGTCTGCATGAAGTCGACCGCATCGTCATCACCACCCAGGAATCAGCGATCCGCATCATCTCCAAGAGCGGCCCACTGGCCAATGCCGCCGACCGTGACCACTGTCTGCAGTACATGGTGGCCGTGCCGCTGATCTTTGGTCATCTGGTGGCGGAGCATTATGAGGACGCCTTCCATGCCAACCACCCCAGTATCGACCGCCTGCGCGAGAAGATGGAGGTGGTGGAAGACCCGCGCTTCAGTCGCGAGTACCTGGAGCCGGACAAGCGTTCGATCGCCAACGCGCTGCAGGTGTTCTTCAAGGATGGCAGCAGCACCGAGCAAGTGGTGGTGGAATACCCGATCGGGCATCGTCGGCGGCGCGGGGAGGGGATACCGTTGCTGGAGGCCAAGTTCAGGGCCAACCTGGCGACCCGCTTTGCCCGGCAGCGGTGTCAGCAGGTTTTCGAACTGTGCAAGGACCAGCAGAAGCTGGAAGGCACGGCTGTGCACAGGTTCGTGGACTTGTTTGTGATATGAAGCGGCCGGCACAGGCCCAAACAACAAAGCCCCGGCATCGCTGCCGGGGCTTTGTTTACAGCGTGTAACTCAGCTTACGCCTGGACCACCGGGATCTTGGCGTTGGCTGCCGCTTCGCGGAACTCGGCGATCTGGTCGAAGCTCAGGTAGCGGTAAACGTCGGCAGCCATGCTGTCGATGTCTTTCGCGTACTGCATGTACTCTTCGACGGTCGGCAGTTTGCCGATGATCGAAGCGACAGCGGCCAGCTCGGCCGATGCCAGGTACACGTTGGTCGCGTCGCCCAGACGGTTCGGGAAGTTACGGGTCGAGGTGGAGACCACGGTCGAACCGGTCTGCACACGTGCCTGGTTGCCCATGCACAGCGAGCAGCCTGGCATTTCCATGCGTGCACCGGCCTTGCCGTAGATGCCGTAGTAGCCTTCTTCGGTCAGCTGGTGAGCGTCCATCTTGGTTGGCGGAGCCAGCCACAGACGGGTCGGAATGCCACCCTTGACCTTCTCCAGCAGCTTGCCGGCAGCGCGGAAGTGACCGATGTTGGTCATGCACGAACCGATGAACACTTCGTCGATCTTCTCGCCTTGTACCGAGGACAGCAGGCGGGCATCGTCCGGGTCGTTCGGCGCGCAGAGCACAGGCTCCTTGACGTCGGCCAGGTCGATTTCGATGATTTCGGCGTATTCGGCATCGGCGTCGGCCGACAGCAGCTCAGGCTTGGCCAGCCAGGCTTCCATGGCCTGGGCACGGCGCTCCAGGGTGCGGGCATCGCCGTAGCCTTCGCCGATCATCCAGCGCAGCAGGGTGATGTTGGACTGCAGGTACTCGGCGATGGCCTTTTCCGGCAGCTTGATGGTGCAACCGGCAGCGGAACGCTCGGCCGAGGCGTCGGACAGCTCGAAGGCTTGCTCGACGGTCAGTTCGTCCAGGCCTTCGATTTCCAGGATGCGGCCGGAGAAGGCGTTTTTCTTGCCTTTCTTCTCGACGGTCAGCAGGCCCTTCTGGATGGCGTAGTAAGGGATGGCATGAACCAGGTCACGCAGGGTGATGCCTGGCTGCAGTTTGCCCTTGAAGCGCACCAGGATCGATTCTGGCATGTCCAGCGGCATGACGCCGGTGGCGGCAGCGAAGGCCACCAGGCCGGAACCGGCCGGGAACGAGATGCCGATCGGGAAGCGGGTGTGCGAGTCGCCACCGGTACCTACGGTGTCAGGCATCAGCATGCGGTTCAGCCAGCTGTGGATGATGCCGTCGCCCGGGCGCAGCGACACGCCGCCACGGGTGCGGATGAAGTCTGGCAGGGTGTGGTGGGTGGTGACGTCGATCGGCTTCGGATAGGCCGCGGTGTGGCAGAACGACTGCATGACCAGGTCAGCAGAGAAGCCCAGGCATGCCAGGTCTTTCAGCTCGTCGCGCGTCATCGGGCCCGTGGTGTCCTGGGAGCCGACGGTGGTCATTTTTGGCTCGCAGTAGGCGCCTGGGCGCACGCCCTGGCCTTCTGGCAGGCCACAGGCACGGCCGACCATTTTCTGCGCCAGGGTGAAGCCCTTGCCGGAATCGGCAGGCTGCTCTGGTTTCTTGAACAGGTCGGAAGCACCCAGGCCCAGCTCGGCGCGGGCTTTTTCGGTCAGGCCGCGGCCGACGATCAGCGGGATACGGCCGCCAGCGCGGACTTCATCCAGCAGCACTTCGGTTTTCAGCTCGAAGGTGGTGACCAGCTCGTCGCTGTCGTGACGGCGTACTTCACCTTTGTATGGGTAAACGTCGATGACGTCGCCCATGCCCAGGTTGGTGCAGTCGAATTCGATCGGCAGGGCGCCGGCGTCTTCCATGGTGTTGTAGAAGATCGGGGCGATCTTGGTGCCGAAGCAGAAGCCACCGGCACGCTTGTTCGGCACGTAAGGGATGTCGTCGCCGAAGAACCACAGTACCGAGTTGGTAGCGGATTTACGCGAGGAACCGGTACCGACCACGTCGCCGACATAGGCGACCGGGAAGCCCTTGGCCTTGACGGCTTCGATCTGGGCCAGCGGGCCGACCGAACCAGGCTGCTGCGGTTCGATGCCGTCGCGGGCCATTTTCAGCATGGCCAGGGCGTGCAGCGGAATGTCAGGGCGCGACCAGGCGTCCGGGGCAGGCGACAGGTCGTCGGTGTTGGTTTCGCCAGGCACCTTGAACACGGTCAGGGTGTACTTGTCGGCGATGGCCGGGCGCGAGGTGAACCACTCGCCGGCAGCCCAGGATTCCAGGACGGCCTTGGCGTGCGTGTTGCCGGCCTTGGCTTTTTCGGCCACGTCGTGGAAGGCATCGAACATCAGCAGGGTGTGCTTGAGCTGTTCGGCCGCGACGGCGCCCAGTTCGGCGTCATCCAGCAGTGCGACCAGCGTTTCGATGTTGTAGCCGCCCTGCATAGTGCCCAGCAGTTCGGTGGCGTGCTTGCGGTCGATCAGTGGCGACTTGGCTTCGCCCTTGGCGACGGCGGAGAGGAAAGCGGCCTTGACGTAGGCAGCTTCGTCGACCCCTGGCGGTACGCGGTTGGTGATCAGGTCTACGAGGAAGGCTTCTTCGCCGGCCGGCGGGTTTTTCAGCAGCTCGACCAGGCCTGCAGTTTGTTCGGCGTTCAGCGGCTGGGGAACGATACCCAGGGCGGCGCGCTCTTCGATGTGTTTGCGGTAGGCTTCAAGCACAGTTATTTCCCTCATCAGTGGTCCCTAAAGGGGGTCCGGGACGCTTATCCAGCATTCAGTGCACCCATGCGCTGCTGCGGCTTTGTGGGCCGCCCAACCAGGGTCGCAAGGAATCCTTACAGAAGCTGCTTTCAAAGTTTTACGCCTGCAGAACGGGACTGATGAGGGCTGGCGCGGGCATGCGAGGGATGCATGGCCCGGGCCAACGCCGTTCTACCGGATCAACTGTGCTCGTGACGCTTTGAAAACAGCTTCCAACGGACATTGTTGCCTTTGAAAAGGCCGGGTGATTCTACGGTAAAAAAAGCCTGAAGGTAAGGCGGTGTTCATGACTTTAACGAGTGACCCTGGTTAGACAAAGGGCTAACATGGGCCTGTGTTCCATCGCCAAGCTGTTGTTTTTCCATGTCCAACCAATCCATCAAAACCCCATGTGTCGGCCTTTGCTCCACGGTGTATGGAGACACGGTATGCCGTGGCTGCAAGCGTTTCCACCATGAAGTGATCCACTGGAACGGCTACGACGACACGCAAAAGCGCGCCGTGTGGTTGCGCCTTGAGCAGCTGCTGGTGCAGGTGATGATGGCCAAGCTTGAGGTGTTCGACAAAGGCCTGCTGCGCCAGCAACTGGAGCAGCGCTCCATCCGCTTTGTCGAGCAGCAGTCGGCGTATTGCTGGGCTTACCAGCTGATTGCCCGCGGGGCGCGGATGATCCGTGACCTGGAGGCCTATGGCATGGTGTTGCTGCCGGAGTTCCGTGACTGGGAACTGCCCCAATTGCGCGATGCGATCGATCGCGAGTTCTTCCTGCTTTCAGAGGCGCACTACCAGCGCTACATCGCCCCCAGCTTCCTGCGCGATGCCATGGGCAGCGCGCAGGGCCAGTGAGCCGGGCGAATCAGTCGCCGGTGTATTCGCAACCGCTGGTGCAGGTTTCATGAATACGCACCTTCGACAGCTCCGGCATCAGCGGCTTGACCTGGTCCCAGATCCACTTGGCGATCACTTCGCTGGTGGGGTTTTCCAGGCCGGGGATGTCGTTCAGGTAGTTGTGGTCCAGCTGATCATAGATCGGCTTGAAGATCGCCTTGACTTCGGCGAAGTCGCGGATCCAGCCCGTGTGCGGGTCGAGCGGGCCGGTCAGGTGCAGGCCGACCTTGAACGAGTGGCCATGCAAACGGCCGCATTTGTGCCCTTCAGGGACGTGGGGCAGGCGGTGGGCCGATTCGAATGTGAATTCCTTGAAAATTTCCACGCTGTCATAACTCTGTGTGAATCAATAATGCGCGCAGTCTACCAGCATGGCCGCTACAAGGCTTGCAGGCGTTCATGCAGCCGCCCGGTGGCGGTCAGTTCCAGCAGTTCATCACCCAGGCGCTGGCTTTCGGCGATGGCCTTGTACCAATAGCGCTTGCGCCCTGGCGCATCGCCTATGAAGCGCTTGAAGTCGTTGCGGTCGGGCAGTTTGCCGTAGGGCAGGGCGGCCAGGTATTGCGGCGAAGGCGTCATCAGCAGCACGTTTTGCAGGCGGGTGGCATCGCCCTTGCGCCAGGGCAGGGCCTTGTCGAACCAGCCGGGTACGACCTTGTCGGTGAAGTGCGGGTACAGCACCAGGTCGTCGCCGCGGTAGGGCAGGTCGAGGTGATAGTCGAGCAGGCCGCCGTCGCGGTAGGTGCCGGCGCCGGCACCGGGGATGTCCTTCACGCCCTGCATGACCATCGGTATCGACCCGGAAGCGAGCAGGGCGTGGCGCAGGTTGGTCAAGTCCAGCGGCAGGTAGCGTGAGGGGAAGTCGGTCAGCGTGTCGAGCGGAGGCGCGGCGCGCCCATCGTGCAGAATGATGCGCTCGAAGTGGCGGGCCAGGCGCGAACGGCCCAGGAGGTTACTGGCAACCACCGAGCCCAGGCCCAGGCCCAGGCGGCCGCGATGGTCGTGAGCGAGCTGGCCATGGCTTTTCACCACCAGAATGTTCAGGCGGTAGTGTGGGTTGGCCAGCAGCTGGCCGTCGCGGCCCTCCAGCAGGTCATCGAGCATGCGTTGGCAGCTGCGGCTGATTTCGGCCGGGGTGACGCCCTTGGCGAAATCCTGCTCGGTGTATAGCTCGCCCAGGCGACGGATGCCGGCGACCGGGTCGTCGAGGCAGGCGCTGGCAAAGCGCCAGGCACCGATCGAAGCACCGATCAGGGCACGCTGACGGGGTGCCGAGGGTAGCCACTCGCCGAACAGCGCCAGGTCAAGGCCCTGGATGCCCAGCGGCTTCGGCCCACCCGCCGCGCCCGGCAATACCCCGACATCGGCCGCCTGCAGGCCGCGCTCGCGGATGTGTCGCAAGGCACGCTGGCCGGCCTTGAAGGTGAGGGCGGGGTATTTGATGTGGATGGCGCTCATGGCGGGTCTCTTGGGCGAAAAGCAGCCGTTACAGATAACACACCTGTAGGTGCCTGTATTGGCCCTTTCGCAGCACAAGGCCGCACCTTGCACGGGGCCGAGTCGGGTTGGCGGCGTAACTGCGCTATCATGCCGCCAGCTGTTTTCAGGTTGAATTAAGGACCGCTGGTTAATCTTAACCCCGTAGACAACTTGCACAGTTCTCAGGAGAGAAGAACGATGAAAACCATGACTGCCCTGATCACCGCCGCTGCCCTCGCCCTGGGCGCCAATGCCGCCTTCGCCAAGGACGTTCAGCCTGACGAAGTGGTCAAACTGGTCAACGCCAAGACCATCAAGTCGCTGGACGAACTCAAGGCCGCTGCCGTGGCCAAGCACCCAGGCGCCACCGTCACTGACTCGGAGCTTGAAGACGAGTACGGCCGCTACATCTACAAGGTCGAACTGCGTGATCCGCAGAACGTCGAATGGGACGTCGACATGGATGCCAAGACCGGTGAGGTGCTCAAGGACGAACGAGACAACTGATGATCCATGTATCCCGGACGGCACGTTACCTGGCGCTCTCGCTGCTTGCCGTCTGCTCCTTGGCTGTTGCCCGCGACCTGGACCAGGATGAAGCCCTGAAGCTCCGTCAGAAGGGCATCATCCTGCCGCTCGAACAACTGCTCGAAACCGCCCTGGGGCGTCACCCCGGGGCGCGTCTGCTGGAAGCCGAGCTGGAAGAAGAGGATGATCGCTACGAATATGAAGTCGAGTTGCTGACGACTGAAGGTGTGGTACGCGAGATCAAGCTCGATGCCAGCACCGGCGCCCTGCTCAAAGACGAGGAAGATGACTGAATGCGCCTGTTGCTTGTCGAGGACAACGTACCGTTGGCCGATGAACTGACCGCCGGCCTGCAGCGCCAGGGCTATGCCGTGGACTGGCTGGCTGATGGCCGTGACGCGGTTTACCAGGGGCAAAGCGAGCCTTACGACCTGATCATCCTGGACCTCGGCCTGCCTGGCTTGCCTGGCCTGGACGTGCTGGCCCAGTGGCGCGCCGCTGGCCTGGCCACACCGGTATTGATCCTCACCGCCCGCGGCTCCTGGGCCGAGCGCATCGAAGGGTTGAAGGCCGGGGCTGACGATTACCTGAGCAAGCCCTTCCACCCCGAGGAGCTGCAACTGCGCATCCAGGCGTTGCTGCGCCGTGCCCGTGGCCTGGCCAATCAGCCGAAGCTGGAAGCGGCCGGCCTGCACCTTGACGAAAGCCGTCAGTGCGTGAGCCGCGAGGGTGTGGACGTGCAACTGACTGCCGCCGAGTTCCGCCTGCTGCGCTACTTCATGCTGCACCCGCAGCAGATCCTGTCCAAAAGCCACCTGGCCGAGCACCTCTACGACGGTGAAACCGAGCGCGACTCGAACGTGCTGGAGGTCCACGTCAACCATTTGCGCCGCAAGCTGGGCCGCAGTGTGATCGAAACCCGTCGCGGGCAAGGCTACATCTATGCCGGGAGCGGCGAGTGAAGTCGATCCAGGCGCGCCTGAGCCTGGGCCTGGTGGCGGTATTGGTGGTGGTCGGCGTGGTGCTGGCGCAACTGACCTTGTGGCTGTTCGAGGCCGGCCTGCAACGTTATCTGGAAAACGGCCTGCGCAACGAAAGCGAGAACCTTCTGGTGGCATTGGTGCGCGGGCCTTCCGGCCTGCAGCTGGATGAGCGGCGCATCTCGGCTGCCTATCAGCGGCCGTTTTCCGGTTACTACTTCCGCATCGATTTCGACCAGGGTACCTGGAGGTCTCGTTCGCTGTGGGACCTGGACATGCCCAAGCCCGCAGCGCCCGGGCTTTCCGATAGCCATGAACTCGGCCCGGAAGGCCAGCAACTGCTGGCCCTGCGTGCCGACTACCGGCGCCTGGGCCAGGACATTTCGATCAGTGTGGCTCAGGACTATTCGCCGGTGCGCGAAGGTTTTCGGCGCTTGCAGCAGATCGGCCTGGGCATGGGCCTGGTGGCGCTGATCCTGATTCTGGTGCTGCAGCGCATCACGGTTACCCGCTCGCTGCGGCCGCTGGAGCGGGCGCGCCAGCAGATCGCCCAACTGCAGCAGGGGCAGCGTTCGCAGCTGGATGCCGAGGTGCCCAGCGAGTTGGTACCGCTGGTGGGGCAGATCAACCATTTGCTTAGCCATACCGAAGACAGCCTGCGCCGTTCACGCAATGCCCTCGGTAACCTCGGCCATGCGCTGAAGACGCCGCTGGCGGTGCTGCTGAGTCTGGCCTCCAGTGAACGCTTGCAGGGTCTGCCGGAGGTGCGCGCGCAAATGCGTGAGCAGTTGCAGCAGATTCAGGAACGCCTGGCGCGGGAGCTGAACCGTGCACGTCTGGCAGGGGATGCGCTGCCGGGCGCGCAGTTCGATTGTGATGCCGAACTGCCGGGGTTGCTCGGGACCTTGGGCATGATTCATGGCGAGGGCCTGCTGCTGGCAAGTGATGTGTCGCCCGGGCTGTTGTTGCCCTGGGACCGCGAGGACGTTCTGGAACTGTTGGGTAATCTGCTGGACAACGCCTGCAAGTGGGCAGACAGCGAAGTGCGCGTGGGTATCGCGCCGAACGCCGAGGGCTACCGGCTGTGGGTTGATGACGATGGCCCGGGTATACCGCAAGACCAGCGGCAGCAGGTGCTGGAGCGTGGTTCGCGGCTGGACGAACAGGTGGCTGGGCATGGGCTGGGGTTGGGCATCGTGCGCGATATCGTTGACGCATGGGGCGGGCGCCTGGCCTTGCTGGAGAGCCCGCTGGGCGGGTTGCGAGTGAGCATCGACCTGCCGCGCAAGGCTCGTTAATGCCGGGGCCGCTGTGCGGCCCATCGCGACACAAGGCCGCTCCCACAGGGGTACGCAATCCCCTGTGGGGCCTTGTGTCGCGAAAGGGCGCGCAGTGCCCCTTTGGCCCTATCAGTACTGCAAAAAAATTGCAGTACAGCCGCAGTTTTTTGAATTAGCCCAAATTCCCCCCACCCGGCAAAATCCCCCCACGAAACCCTGCGGTTTCCATCTCTCCACGGACGGAGCCCCTTGTGGTATTGCATGCGCAATACGAGGCCCAGGCCAACTCGGCTGGGCTTTCTTTTTAAACAGAAAAACCAAAGATCCCGATTGCCCAAATGTCTGCCTCGCGTTCCGAAAGTCGTCTGCAGCGGCTGTTGCCGGCCCCTCTCAACATCCCCCCAAAAGAATGGTTGCGTGCCGGTATCGGTGCGCTGCTTGGGCTTTTCCTCGCGGGCTGGCTGACCAGCATGGTCTATGGCCCCAGCATCGCCCTGCACTTGCTCGGCCCGCTGGCAGCCTCGGCGGTACTGGTGTTTGCGGTGCATTCCGGCCCCTTGGCCCAACCTTGGCCGCTGTTGGGCAGCTACGCCCTGGCGGGTGCAGTGGGGCTGGCCATGCGTGAAGGCTTCGGCGCCGAGCTGTGGGTGGCCGCTGCGGCGCTCGGCATCTCGATCCTGGTCATGTGCCTGTTGCGCTGCCTGCACCCGCCGGGTGGCGGTGTGGCAGTGAGCGCGGTGCTGGCCGACCCGGGGTTGACCGCCATGGGCGATCACCTGCTGGAGCCGGTGCTGCTCAATGCGCTGATCCTGGTGACAGTGGCAATCGCCTACAACCGTTTGACGGGTGTGCGCTACCCGAAAGGCACGGTGCCACGCAAAGACCTGTACCACACCCATGACCCGCTGCCCGGCGAGCGGGTCGGCATCCGCAGTGAAGACCTGGACCAGGCCCTGGAAGAGCTGGGCGAGTTCGTCGATGTCACCCGTGACGAGCTGGAGCGCATCATCCTCGCCACCGAGCAGCACGCCCTGCAGCGCAGCCTTGGCGGTATCACCGCGGCCTCGGTGATGTCCCGCGATGTGCAGTTCGTCACGCCTGATACCACGCTGGAGCAGGCCTGGAAAATGCTCGCCAGCCATCACCTGAAAACCCTGCCAGTCCTGCAGCACGGCGAGCTTGTAGGCATCGTCAGCCTCAGCGACCTGGTTGGCCCGGCGATGCAGCGTGGGCGTTTCAGCTGGCGCGGTCTGTTCGGCCGCCAGGCAGTGCGCATGGCGCAAGTGATGAGCAGGCGGGTTGTCAGTGTCAGCAGCCAGCACCCGTTGGAACGCCTGCTGCCCTTGTTGTGCGAACAAGGCCTGCACTGCTTGCCGGTGCTTGATGGCGACACGCTGGTGGGGGTGATCACCCAGACCGACCTGATTGCCGGCCTCAAGCGTCAGTTGCTCAGCAAGACCGAGGCTTCAGATAACCGGGTCCCAGCGCTGTGACCAGTCGCTGGCGCCGGCAGCGACCAGCCGGCGCAGGATCGCGAAGGCCTGTTGCAGGGCTTCGCTGTCACGTTTTCGCGGGTACACCAGAAAGGTCGGGTAGGTGAACTCCGGAGCCTGAGGTACCCGCTCGAACACGCCGCTGTCCAGATAGGCCTGCACCACCCGCGTGCGGAAGTAGCCACTGCCACCTTGGTCGAGTATGAACTGCAGGGCCAACGGGCCAAGGTTGAAGCTAAGCGCCGGGCGCGCGCAGTCGGGCAGGGCCGCATCATGCTGGCGGCGGAAGGCCTCGCCCCAGTCGATGTAGATGTACGGCTCGGGCCGCTCGACCCGGCGCACGCGAATCAGCTTCTCTTCCATCAACTGTTCCACCTGCAGGCCTGGACCGTAGGTCGGCTGGTAGACCAGCGCGGCGTCCAGCAAGCCCATCTCGACCTTTCGCAGCAGCGACTCTCCATCGCTGACTTCGCTGCGGATGGCATGGCTGGGCAGTTCACGGTGCAGGGCACTTACCCAGTCGAGCATCATCGGGTTGCCCAGGCTCACCTCACCGCCCACATGCAGCACCTGCTGGCAACCTTCAGGCAACGGCAGGTCGCGGCGCGCAGCTTCCCAGGTTTGCACCAACTGGTTGGCATAACTGACGAACGCTTCGCCATCGCTGGTCAGGCTGGCGCCGCTGCGGCTACGCACGAACAGCTGGCAACCCAGTTGCTGTTCCAGGCGCTGCACGCGCGCGGTGATCGCGGTTTGTGACACGAACAGGCGTTCGGCCGCGGCGACCAGGCTGCCGCAACGCACTATTTCCAGGAAGGTACGGGCCTGATCGATGTCCATGGGCTGCTCGGTGTTTGAAGGGGTTGCCTATTCTAGAGGCTTTGCACCGTTATGGGGCGCTATTGCGTTGTCTGCAAATTTGCAGGTCGGTTGTGACTTTAGTCCCATGGCGGCGCGGGTATAGCGGTCCATACTCAAGTTTCGCCCTTCAATAACAACAAGTACCGGGTTTCTAACGACATGAGCTACCAGCACAGCTACGCCCATTCCATTTCCGACCCTGCCGCGTTCTGGGCGGAACAGGCCGCACACCTGGCCTGGCACCGCAAGCCTGCCTTGACCCTGCAAGACAACGCCGACGGTACCCACCGCTGGTTCGCTGACGGCCGCCTCAACAGCTGTTACCTGGCCCTCGATCACCAGATCGAGCAGGGCCGGGGCGAGCAGTTGGCGCTGATCTACGATTCGCCAGTGACCGGCGTGCAGCAGACCTACACCTACAACCAGTTGCGCGACGAGGTAGCACGCCTGGCCGGTTTGCTGCGCCAGCTGGGGGTGAACAAGGGCGATGGCGTGATCATCTACATGCCCATGGTGCCGCAAGCGGCCATGGCGATGCTGGCCTGCGCGCGGATCGGCGCGGTGCATTCGGTCGTGTTCGGTGGCTTTGCCGCCAACGAGTTGGCCCTGCGCATCGATGACGCCCGGCCCACCTTGTTGCTGACGGCATCGTGCGGGCTGGAGTTCGACCGGGTCATTGCATACAAACCACTGGTTGACCGTGCCCTGCAACTGGCCCGTCACCAGCCGCGCAATGTGCTGGTGCTGCAGCGGCCACAGGCGCACGCTGAACTGCTGCCAGGCCGCGACCTGGACTGGCAGGCGGCCTTGGCCGGCGCCGAGCCGGTGGCGCCCGTCGAGCTGGATGCCGGCGACCCGCTGTACATCATGTACACGTCGGGCACCACCGGGAAACCCAAGGGTATCGTCCGGGAAAACGGCGGCAATGCCGTGGCGCTGTGTTACGCCATGCGCCATATCTATGGCATGCAGGCCGGCGATGTGTGGTGGGGCATTTCCGACGTCGGTTGGGTGGTCGGCCATTCACTGATCGTCTATGGGCCGTTGATGAGCGGCTGTACCACGGTGTTCTACGAAGGCAAGCCGATCCGCACCCCGGATGCTTCGGCCTATTGGCGGGTGGTGGAGCAGTACCAGGTCAACGCGCTGTTCTGTGCACCTACGGCCATGCGCGCCATCCGCAAGGAAGACCCGGAGGGCGACCTGATTCGCAAGCATGACCTCAGCTCGCTGCGTCAACTGTTCCTGGCGGGGGAAAAGCTGGATTCCAGCACCCATGAATGGTTGGAGCGGGTGAGTGGCAAGCCGGTGCACGACCATTGGTGGCAGACCGAGACCGGCTGGCCGGTCACCGCGCCTTGCGTCGGGCTGGAGGGCAGCGCGGCGAAGCCAGGGTCGAGCAACCGCGCGGTGCCGGGTTACCACGTTCGCGTACTGGATGACGAAGGCCACTTGCTCGGGGCCAACCATCAGGGTTCGATCGTGATTGCACTGCCACTGCCCCCCGGCTGCAGCCAGACGCTGTGGGGGGATCACGAGCGCTACCTGCAGGCCTACCTGCGCACGTATCCGGGGTATTACCACACGGGCGATGGCGGCTATCTGGACGATGATGGCTTCGTCTACATCATGGGGCGCACCGATGATGTGATCAACGTTTCTGGTCATCGTTTGTCCACCGGTGAAATGGAAGACCTGGTCGCCCGGCACCCGGCGGTAGCGGAGTGTGCTGTGATCGGCGTGCATGACGAGATCAAGGGCCAGGTACCGTTGGCGCTGGTAGTACTCAAGGATGGCGAGGGCATTGCCGAGGCGCAGTTGCTGGTGGAGCTGGTGGGTAGCGTGCGCGAGGAAATTGGCCCGCTGGCCTGTTTCAATCGGGTACGGCTGGTGAAGCGCCTGCCCAAGACCCGTTCCGGCAAGATACTGCGGGCGGTGCTGCGCAAGATTGCCGATGGGCAGGATTATGTGCCGCCTTCGACCCTGGATGACCCGGCAGTGCTGGGAGAGATCGAAGCGGTGCTGGCGGATTTGCCCAGGGCGGGTTGATGGTTTGACCTCGATGGCCCTTCGCGGGCGGGACGCGCATCGGTGGTTCGGCAGAGGCCGTCGTAGGCGCGGGTTCACCCGCGAAAGGGCCGGGCCTGCTGGCCAATCTCCACCCGCCGTTCAGCGTTGCGGCCGCTACCGTATTCGCGGGTAAACCCGCTCCTACACAGGACGTGAGCAGGCCGTCGTAGGCGCGGGTTCACCCGCGAAAGGGCCGAGCCTGCTGGCCAATCTCCACCCGCCGTTCACCGTTGCGGCCGCTACCGTATTCGCGGGTAAACCCGCTCCTACACAGGACGCGCGCAGGTCGTTGTAGGAGCGGGTTCACCCGCGAAAGGGCCGGCTCAGGCACTACAGGCTCAGGGGGCAATCTGGTGCAGTTGCCCCAACCGGCTGCGGGTACGCATCAGGTCGGCCAGCGGGCCGCCCAGGCTCTCTTCCAGCGGACGTTTACCTATGACAATCACCCGCCGATCCTGGTCATACAGCACATCCACCAGGTTGACGAAGCGCTGCTGAGCCGCCAGCGAACACGCCGAGAGGTCATCCAGCCCATCGATCACCCACTCGTCATACTCCCTGGCCAGCACCAGGTAGTCGATGACCGCAGTGGCCTTCTCGCACAGATCGTCAAAGCCCAGCACCACCCGCCGGCCATCGATGGCCAGCGCTCGCAGCGGGCGCTTGTTCACGTCCAGTATCACCGGTTGTTCGCTCGGCACGTTCAGCGCCTGGCGCTGCGCCGCATTACCCGGCCAGACATAATGACCCTGGGTAAAACGCTGATGCTCGCGGTTGGCCGGCAAGCTGCGAAAATCAGTGTCGCCACCGACTTCGAGCACGTGCATCGAGCTGTTGATCAGGCGAATGACCGGCAGAAAACGTTCGTGATACAGCGGGTTGGGCAACAGCCCTTCGGGCGCGTAGTTAGAGGTCACCAGCAGGTACACGCCACGGGCGAACAAGGCGTTGAACAGCCGGGTGAGCAGCATGGCATCGCCTATGTCATGCACGTGGAATTCGTCGAAGCACAGCACCCGGCAACCACCCACCAGCTCGTCCAGCGTTGCGCCCAGCGCGTCGTCCAGCGCCCGGTGGCGGTGCATGCCCTGGTGCAGGCGTGCAAAGAAATCATGAAAATGCAGGCGCAGCTTGTCGGCTATCGGCACGGCCTGGAAAAAGCCATCGAGCAACCAGCTTTTACCCCGGCCGACCGAGCCGTACAGGTACAGACTGCGCGGTTGACCTTGTTCAAGCTGCGTCAGTTGTTCGGCCATGCAGTGGATTACCCGCCGCTGGCCGTCACTCAGCTGATAACCGCGGCTGTGCGCCTTGTCCTCGAACCAGCCGAGCAGCTCGCTCTGTTGATGGGTGGCGCCGCGCAAGCGTTGGCCAAGCTGGCGCAGCGGGGTAGGGATCCAGGCAGACAAAAGCGACGCTCCTTGGGCGATGGCGGGGGCAGCCTGCAGCTTGCCCGAGAGCGGCCATTTTGACTAATAGAGAAAGTGCCGGGCAATCATCACTTGTTGCGATAGGTCTGGCCGTCTGTTTGCCCTCACGGGCTATGCCTTTCGTTCCAGTTGGCGCTCGATCAGGTACTTCACCGCCAGGCGACGCTCCTTGAGGTGGCGCAGGTCTTCGTCGACGAAGTTACCGGCCGATATCGATTCGGCAGCCAGCACCTGGTTGTCGATGTCCATGTATTCGTCCAGCAAGCGGTCCAGCGCCTTGTCCTGCTGGCGGCGCTGCTGGACGATTTCGCGCGGGTAGTGCAGGTCCTGGTAGAGGTCGTGAGAGACAGGCATGGGGTCCTCCTTGGTCAATGCGATAGGCTTACCTGATTGGAAGTGCGGAATGCGATTGTGTTGAAGCGAGGCGGGCGGAAACCGACGGACGGTCGCTGCGTCAGCGCCGAAATGACTAACTCGCTGTTTTTTGGCAATTTTTTTTATCAGGGGGGTTCACAGACCGAAAGTTTGTTGTTAAAGTGCCGCGCATTCCAAGACAACAACCCAGTTGTCACTCAGTTGGAATTGTCAGAGCAGCAAACGCTGCATCCGATACAGGGGCGTCGCCAAGCGGTAAGGCAGCAGGTTTTGATCCTGCCATGCGTTGGTTCGAATCCAGCCGCCCCTGCCATTTTTAAGAGTCAAACGTATTTAACCCGGTGCCAGGAAAGATGAGCACTGGGTTTTCGCGTTTTCGCGGTTTGTGATTTTGCGCGCCTCCGCGCCTCCTGAGCGCGGGTCGTGCCGTACCGGGTTACCCGGAAATCCCCAGCATTTCGTTCAGCGCCCTGGCCAGTTCATCAGCCTGCACCGGCTTCTGGATCACCAGGCTGCCCGGCAGTTCCAGCCCCTGCAACTCCGCATAACCGGTCAGGAACACCACCGGCACGCGGGGGTACCGTTCGCGGGCAGCCAGCGCCAGTTGTGCACCATTGAACTCGGGCATGGCGAAATCAGTCAGCAGCAGGTCAATATCGTCATCCAGCAATGCCAATGCCTGCTCGCCGCTGTGCGCCTGGCGCACCTGGTAGCCGTATTGGCGTAACACATCGCCAAGCATGTCGCGCACCAGGTGGTCGTCGTCCACCAGCAGCACCGTGCGGTTATGGCCGCTTTCGCTGATTGACTGACTGAGCACTGCTGCTACGGGTTCGTTCACCATCTCCTCTTTTACCGCCGGCAGGTATACCGCCACCTCGGTACCGCGACCGAGTGTGGTGTCGATGCGCACGCCGCCACCGGACTGCTTGGCAAAGCCGAACACCTGGGCCAGGCCCAGGCCCGAACCTTTGCCAATGTCCTTGGTGGTAAAGAAAGGCTCGAATACCTTGGCCAGCACGTCTTCGCTCATGCCGCAACCGGTATCGCGGATGCTCAGCATCACGTACTCGCCCGGGTCTGGGTCTTCCGGACGTTGCGGGCGCTGGTCGATGTGGGTGTTGCGCGTTGTCAGGGTCAGCTGACCGCCGTCGGGCATGGCATCGCGGGCATTGATCGCCAGGTTGAGGATGATCATCTCGGTCTGGGTGGGGTCGGTCAGTGCCTGCCACAGGGCCAGGTCCAGGTCCAGACGCACCGAAACGTTGCCACCCAGCGTGCGGCGCAGCAGCTCTTCCAGGCCGGCCAGGGTACGGTTGAGGTTCAGCGGCACCGGCTCCAGGCGCTGGCGGCGGGAGAAGGCCAGCAACTGCGAGGTCAGCTTGGCACCACGCTCGCCCGCTTCGCGGATATGGGTGAGGCGAGTGCGGGCCTTGTCCAGGTCGGCCTTGGCCAGGTCGCGCTCCAGAAAGCTGGCACCGGTGAGTATCACCGTCAGCAGGTTATTGAAGTCATGCGCCACGCCAGCCGTCAGTTGCCCAACCGCCTCCAGCCGCTGCATCTGCTGCAGAGCGGCCTCGATGCGCTCGCGCTCGTTGATCTGTTCGCGCAGCCGGGCGTTGGCATCTGCCAGGCCCAGGGCGGCTTCGCGCTCGCTGGTGATGTCGCGTGCCACCACGTACAGCAGGGTGTCCTCCGGCACCACCACCCACGACAGCCAGCGCTGTTGGCCGCCGGCATGCAGGATGCGGCCGACAAAGCGTGCGCTGGTGCGGCCGTGGGAGAGGGCGGCCAGTTCGGTGAGTAACTGTTCCTGGTCGTGCTCAGGCAGCAGGTGCAGCAAGGAGGACTGGCTCAGGCGTTCGCGCGAGAAGCCCAGGCTGGCTTCCCAGGCGGGGTTCAGTGCGACCGGGGTCAGGTCTTTGTTCAGCACGGCCAGCAAGTCTTGCGACAGCTCCCAGGCACGATCGCGTTCGCGGGTACGGCGCTCAACCCGCTCGCCAAGCATCTCGTTCAGCTGACGCAGCGCCTGGGTGGCCTGGCGTTGCGTGTGGATGTCCTGCAGTACGCCTGAAAAGCGAACGCACTGATCATCGACGAACTGGCTCTGGCCGCTGCTCAGCAACCAGCGAGGCTCCAGGCCATTGGGTTGCGCGATCCGAAACTCCACGCGGTAATGACCGCCGCTTTCCGGGCGCATGGCATGTTCCACTGCCTCGCGCACCAGTGGCAGGTCATCGGGGTAGATGCCGGCGTAGAACACTTCAAGGCTCATTTCGGTGCTGGTGGGCACGCCGAACAAGGTCTTGCAGCGGTCATCCCACAGCAACAGGCCCTCTTGCGGGCGCAGGTCCCAGGTGCCCATGCCGGCGGCGTCGATGGCAATGCGAGCACGTGCTTCGACGTCCGCCAGGGCCTCTTCGGCGCGGCGACGGCGTTGGCGTTCCTGCACTTCGCTCAGGGCTCGGCGCACGGCTTTGGGCAGCAGTGGCAGGTTCTTCTTCAGCACATAGTCGGTCGCGCCCAGGCGGATCATTTCCACCGCGTGCTCTTCGCCATAAATGCCGGACAGGAATATGAACGGGATGTCGGGTGCCAGGCGTTGGGCGATGGCCAGCACTTCGGTGCCGGATGAGCCTGGTAGCACGCAGTCACACAAGATCAGGTCGTAGCGGGCCTGGCGCAGGGCATGTTCGACACCTGCATGGTCGAACACCAGCTGTGACTGAACATGCAGCCCGCTGCGCTCCAGGCGCATCAGGGTCAGCTCGGCGTCCATCGAGCTGTCTTCGACCATCAGTATTTTCAACGGCGTTTGCTGCATCGTCGCGGCGGCCTCAGTTGCTACCGCGACGGTTCAGTCGCAGTGAGCCGGGTGGCGGTTCGTTTAGCACTGCCCAGAATACCCCGAGGTCGGAGATGGCGGTGACGAATTCCTTGAACTCCACGGGTTTGACCACATAAGCGTTTACCCCCAGCTCGTAGGCGCGCAGCAGGTCGGGCTCTTCGCGCGAAGAGGTCAGCATCACGGTGGGGATGCTGCGCAGTTCGGCAGTGGCGCGCACTTCCTTGAGCACTTCCAGGCCGTCGACCTTAGGCAGTTTCAGGTCGAGTAACAGCACGGCAGGGTTGCCGTCATCGCGCTCGGCATAGGCGTTGCGGCGCAGCAAATAGTCGAGCGCATCGGCGCCGTCACGCAGCACGATGACCTCGTTGGCCAACTGGCTGCGCTCCAGGGCCAGCAGGGTCAGCTCCAGGTCTCGGGGATTGTCTTCGACCAGCAGAATGGGCTTGAGCATGATGGTAGCGGTGCCTCAGGTAGCAGTGTTTCGGGGTAGGGTGAAGTGAAAGCTGGCGCCCTGGTCGATCTGGCCAGTGGCCCAGACTCGACCGTCATGGCGCTCAATGATGCGGCGTACGCTCGCCAGGCCAATGCCGGTGCCTTCGAAATCTTCCATGCGGTGCAAGCGCTGGAAGACGCCGAACAGCTTGTTGGCGTAGGCCATGTCGAAGCCCACGCCATTGTCGCGGATGCAGACCTCGGTTTCGTCAGGGTGCTGTACGGCACTGATTTCGATGCGAGCAGGCGTACGGCTGCGAGTGTACTTGATGGCATTGGCTATCAGGTTGTGCAAGGCCATGTTGATGAATGCCGGGTCGCCGATCACCTTGGGCAGCGGGGCGATGTCCCAAACGATTGCGCGGCCTTCGTAATCGGGGGCCAGCTCGCTGCGAATGGCCTCGACCAGGGCGTTGAGGTCGACGTCGGACAGGCGCAAGGCCGAGCGGCCCATCTGCGAGAAGTTGAGCAGGTTGTCGACCAGGCTCCCGGCAAAGTGCGCCGCTTCACCGATATGCTGCAGGAAGCGCTTGCCGCGTTCGCTCAGGCCCTGGCCTTCGATTTCGCCAAGCAGTTCGGTATAGCCGGCGATGTGCCGCAGCGGGGCGCGCAGGTCGTGGGAAACACTGTAGGAAAACGCTTCGAGCTCCTTGTTGGAGCGGCGCAATTCGCCAGCCAGTTGTGCCAGCTCTTCGGCCTTGCGCAGGACAATGCCCAGTACCGCGGTGCGCAGCTCCATCACGCCCTCGATCACCAGTGGGTCCCACGCCTGACAATAGCCGCGCAGTTCTTCCTGCCAGCGTTCAAAACTGTGCCGCGGGTCGAGGTTGCCCTGTGGCCCGACCTGCTTGGTCGGCTGGCCGGCCCAGTTGACCGTGCGTATCTGCTCGGGGCGGAACCACAGCAGGTAGTGCGAGTGGATCTGCGAGATGGCCACTGCCAGCACCCCGCCAGCATGGTTTGCCAGCTCGGGTAGCTCAGTGATGTCGCGGCGCAGGTTGTCGCTATGGAACACGCTGTCTTCGTCACGTTGGCCTAGCCAGTGCACCAGCGCCGTCACCTGGGCCTCAGGCGGGGTCTGGCCGATCAGGTCACAGCGCTCGGCCGAGATCACTGCTGCGCCCTGGGCGTCGGCGAAGGCCAGCAGCACGTGAGGCAGGTCGCGCAAGCCGTCACTGACGCTGTCGTGGTCGGCCATGGACGAGATCATGCGTACGATGTGTTGGCGCAGCGCCAGCAGCTTGCGCGTGCTGGCATGGGACTCGCGGGACTCTATCTGCAACGACAGTACGCTGGCCAACAGCTCGCAGGCCGTGCGGGTGCGCAGGTCCACCGGGCGTGGCTGCTGATGGTGGCAGGAAATCAGCCCCCACAGCTCGCCGTCGACCACGATCGACAGCGACATCGAGGCCAGCGTGCCCATGTTGCGCATGTACTGCAGGTGCACGGGTGACACGCTGCGCAGTACAGCGAAACTCATGTCCAGTGCCTTGCCAGTGCGCGGGTTGGTTGCGGGCAGCAGTGGCGAGGGCTGATAGTTGGCATCCTCGATCACGCGGATACGGTTGACCCGGTACAGCTCGCGCGCTTGGCGCGGGATGTCTGCAGCCGGGAAGCACAGGCCCGCGTAGCTGGGGTAGCCTGGGTCGGCCACTTCGGCCAGCACCTGGCCGTTGCCTTCGGCATCGAAACGGTAGGCCTTGACCCGCCCAAAGCCGGTGATGCGCTTGAACTGCAACACCGTTTGCTGCAGCAGGTCTTCAATACTGCTGGCCACTTGCAGACTGGCGACAAAGCTGCGCACCAACGGGTAATAGTCGCCTTGCCCGACCAGGTCTGCTGGCAGGCGGGGCGGTTCGAACTCGGCAATCAGTACCTGATCGTGGCAATGGACCAGCATGTGCAGCTGGGCACTGATGGGTGCGCCCTGGCGCAAGCGCACGTCGCCAATGTGGAAGGGGAAGACTTCGTCTTCGGGAAGCCGTGTGAGGTGCGCGTGCAGGTCAAAGCCCTCGTGAACCAGGTCGGCGAAGTGGCAACCGATCAGTTCGCGGGCTGGCAAGCCCAACCAGTGCTCGACATTTTCACTGGCCTGCAGCACGCACAGGTCGGTGGCATCCAGCACCAGCAGAAAGCCGTGTGGCTGGATGCTGCCCGGAACCTGGATCGGTTCTTGGGCACAGCGCTCCATGGCGTCTGCCAGTGAGTTGTCTGCAGTCATGATTGAAAAAGCTCCTGTCATGTCCGTCCGTGTACGGCACAGGTGTCTGGCGCGGGACGAATACAATTCACCCTAACAGAATCCCGGCGAATTTACCGGCTCCTGGCCATTGGAGGCACGGGGTGGCCACGGGTTCTGTGCGGTACAGGCTTTTTTTGATGCCACCGTATCGCTTTATCGCTAATACAAAAAAATGGCGTTATGCCACATCGGCTGCGCCGCCTCACTGCTACGCTCAGTTCAGGACGTTTCGATAAGGATAACAAGGTGACGGAGCGCATGCTGGCCGCGCTGTTCGGCCTGTTGTTCAGCGGCAGTACCGTGGCGGCGGATTTTCTCGTGGAAGTGCGGGTACTGGTGCAGCGTGGCTGCATGCTGGTCAACCAGACCCGCGATGCGGGAGCTCAGGCCCTGGGACGTATCGACCTGGGGGCGACGGCGCGCCTGGATGGCCCTGGCGCGCCCTTGAGCGGTGTGCTGCTAAGCCAGCGCCCGCCGCGCCTGGAGTGCAACCCGGATACGCCCTATCAGGTGCGGGTCGACGGTGGCCAGCATGGTGGCGTCGGCGAACTGCGCTACCTGGCCAGCGACGATCGCCTGGCGCGGCCCATTCCTTACCGCTTGTACCGTGACGCTGCCTGGCGTGAGCCTCTGGCGGTGGGGGTGGTCCAGTCGGCGCGTGTGCCGGGCAGTGGTTCGGTGGAGTTGCCGCTGTATGCACGTATCGACAAACTGGCCTGGGTGCCGAACGCAGGGTTTTATGCCGACCTGCTGAAAGTCACCGTCACCTGGTAGGGACGCCACCATGCACAAGGACGCCATGCCATGAGCCGCACTTCGATCCTTTTGCTCACCCTCGGCCCGCTGCTGGTCCCCGGCGGTGCGGTGCATGGCAGCACCACCGGTTTCATCCAGGCGCGGCTGGTGATCAGCGCGTCTTGCCAGATCAGCAGCAACGAGACGCAACCTGCCGTGCTGGGTGACCCAGGCGTACTGGACTTTGGCGAGCGCGGTCCGAACTGGGACCAGCCGTTGCGCAGCCAGGTGGACGAAGTGGGCGGCCAGGGCAGCCTGCAGATCAGTTGCACGCCTGAGGTTCGGGCCTTCAACGTGCGTATCAATGGTGGCCTCAATGGCGACGATGGCATTCGCCGCCTGAGCAACGGCCGTGAACTGATTCCTTATCAGCTGGCGGTCGACCCAGGCGGTAACAGCCGCTACGGCGTCGGCCAGGCACGGGCCTTCACTATCAGCAGCAGCCAGCAAGTACCGATTCCCATCTACGGTGTGGTAGTGGCGCAACCGCGTGCGCTGCCGGCCGGGCTTTACCGCGACACCCTCAGAGTGACCCTGGACTGGTAACCACGCAAGGAGACTCCGATGCGAACGAACCTTTCATATTGCGTCCTCGCAGGCCTGGGCCTGGCGTTGGCTTCCCAGGCCCAGGCGGCCACGGTGACGGGGAGTATCAGCTCGACCCTGACGCTGACTGCGGCGTGCCAGGTCAATGGCACGTCGGGCACGTCGGGGCTTAACTTCGGTGCCTTGGACTTCGGTACCCAGGATGCCTTGTTCGTTACCGCCGATGCCCAGGTGTTGGGAGGCGGAGGTGGCGCCATGAGCATCCTGTGCTCGGCAGGTACGGTGCCTGTGATCAAAGTGCGTGCCGGCCTGCATGACGGCCAGTCGAGCGGCGGCACCCGTGCGCTCGCCGATGGTTCTGGCAACTTTGTGCCGTATGACCTCTATACCGACGCGGGGCGTACGGCGTTGCTGGCGGTCGACGACACCATCACTCTGCCGACCAGTACCGGCGCCGCCCAGACCGTCAACCTTTACGGCAAGGCCGTCGGCAAGCCGGGCCTGCCCGCAGGGGTCTACAGCGACACGATCTCGGTCGAGTTGTCGTTCTGACCCATGCGCGGCTGGCTGGCAGGTAGCCTGACTGGCGTCAGCATGTTGTTGGCCGCCCCATTGGGGGCAGTGACCACCAGTACCTTCACGGTGACGGCGCAAGTTGTTGCCGGGTGCCTGGTGGTGGGGGGTGTCACCAGCTACGGCATGCTCGATTATGGCTCGCAGTCGGCGTTGTCCACGGGGCTGCTCAGCACATCGCTGGGTGGTTCTACCGTAACGTTCCAGTGCACGCCGGGCGTGGCCATGAGCATGAGCCTGGACGGCGGGCAAAACAGTGCCAGTGGTACACGCAACCTGAAGCGCACCAGTGGCACGCAAGTGCTGGCCTACCAGTTGTACCGGGACGCCGCCTATAGCCAGGCCTTGGGAATCGGCCAGAGCGTGGCGGTGAGCTATTCCGACCCGACGGCGATCAAGCTTCCGGTGTACGGGCGGGTCCAGCTGACCGGCACGTTGCCGGCAGGGACCTATACCGATGTGGTGCAAGTGACGGTGACCTGGTAACGGCCAGCGCCACCCCTGACAAGTGTCTAAGGAGAGCTGCATGCGGGCAGGCGCGAAGTGGACGCGTGGATTGACTGGATTGTTGTCACTGGCAAGCCTGCCGGCCTGGGCGGCCACTTCGGTGCTGATCTGGCCGATCGACCCGGTGCTGGAGGCCGACCAGAAGGCAGGTGCGTTGTGGCTGGAAAACCGTGGCACTGCGCCGGCAAACCTGCAGGTGCGGGTATTCGCCTGGCGCCAGGGTGACTACCAGGAGCAGTTCCAGGCGCAGCGCGAGATTATCGGCAGCCCGCCGGTCGCCAACATTGCACCCGGGCAGAAGCAGCTGATCCGCCTGACCCGTACCGGCCCTTCACCCGCCGGCCAGGAGCAGGCCTACCGCATCATCATCGACGAGATTCCGCCCGCCATCCCGGTCGACAAGGCCGAGCCCGGCGCGACGGCGGCCATTCGTTTGCAGATGCGCTATTCGGTGCCGCTGTTCGTCTACGGCGAAGGGCTGTGGGGCAAGGCCGACCCTGACGGCAGACGCAATGCCGAGGGCGTGGGCAAGCCGCAGCTCAGTTGGCGCCCGGTGACGGTGCAGGGCAAGCCCTACATTGAACTGCGTAACACGGGCCCGGTCCATGCGCGGTTGACCGATGTGGTCGTGCAGCAAGGCAGCCAGAGCAAGCCACTGGCTGAAGGCCTGCTGGGCTATGTGCTGCCGGGGGCAAGCATGCGCTGGCCGGCTCCCATCGCATCCGGCAACGGCAGCGTGCTCATGGGCAGGGTCAATGGTCAGCGCTCGGCGGACGCCATCCGCCAAGGCCAATGAGCCAACGGCTGAATGAAGTGCAGGGGCCAAGGAGGACCCGGCAATGGTTGGAAACCGTGTGTGAAGTGGCTCCCGGCGACGACGTGCCGCTGGTGCCTGGGGCTGGTCATGGTCAGCCCCGCGCTGGTGCTGGCCGACGACTTGCCCCCACCGCCCACGGAGATGTCCGCCATCGCCGAGGCCACCCTTTACCTCGATCTGGTGGTGAACCAGATGCCCAGGGTTGAACTGATACCGGTGCAGCAGCGGGCCGGGCGGTTGTACCTGGACAGCGAACTATTGCGTGCAGCCGGCGTTTCGCTGCCGGGCAACCCCCAGGGGGAGGTGGCCCTGGACAGCATTGCGGGGCTGCATACCGATTACGACAGTCAGAACCAGCGCCTGCTGCTGCAGGTGCCGCCGGCCTGGTTGCCTGACCAGCAGGTGGGTGATCGCAACCTTTACCCGGCCAGTGATGCGCGCAGCAGTTTTGGTGCCTTGTTCAACTACGACCTGTATCTCAACGACACCGATGAAGGCGGCACCTACCTGGCTGCCTGGAACGAGCTGCGGCTGTTCGACAGCTGGGGTACCTTTTCCAGCACCGGGCAGTGGCGTCAGTCTTTCAATGGCGCACAGGCGGACGATACGCGCCGAGGTTTCATGCGTTACGACACCACCTGGCGCTTTACCGACGAGCAGCGCCTGCTGACCTACGAAGCCGGTGACTTCGTGACGGGTGCGTTGCCCTGGAGCAGTTCGGTGCGAGTGGGTGGGGTGCAGCTGTCACGCGACTTCGCGGCGCGTCCTGATCTTGTCACTTACCCGTTGCCTGCGTTCGCCGGCGAAGCGGCGGTGCCCACGTCGCTCGACCTGTTCATCAACGGTTTCAAGTCCAGCACCACCGAACTGCAGCCAGGCCCATACACCCTGACCAACGTGCCGTTCATCAACGGGGCCGGGGAGGCGGTGGTGGTCACCACGGATGCCCTTGGCCGGCAGGTGTCGACCACCTTGCCGTTCTATGTCACCAGCAGCCTGCTGCAGAAGGGCCTGTCGGACTACTCGGTGGCCGCCGGCAGCCTGCGCCGTGATTACGGTGTACGCGATTTCAGCTATGGGCCGGGTATCGCCTCGGGCAGCCTGCGCTATGGGCTCAGTGACATGTTCACCCTGGAAACCCACGCCGAAACGGCGGAGTCGCTGATGCTGGGAGGGCTGGGTGGCAACATGCGCGTGGGCAATTTCGGCGTGCTCAACGCTGCCTTGGCGCAAAGCCGGTTCGAAGGCGACAAAGGCCACCAGGTCGCCCTTGGCTACCAGTACAACAGCCAGCGCATCGGCTTCGGTTACCAGCGCCTGCAACGCCACGGCGACTATGCCGACCTGAGCCGGGTGGACTCCCCGGACATGCAACTGAGCAAAAGCAGCGAACAGGTTACCCTCAGTGTCAACCTGAACGCGTACGGCAGCATTGGCGCTGGTTACTTCGACGTGCGCGCCGGTGACGGTACGCGTACCCGGTTGATCAACCTGAGCTACAGCAAGCCGCTGTGGGGCAGCAGCAGTGTGTACCTGTCGGCCAACCGTGAAGTGGGGGACAGCCAGTGGGCGGTGCAGGCGCAGCTGGTGATCCCGTTCGACCTGCACGGCACCCTGGCGCTGAGCATGGAACGCAGCAATGAAGGCGAGACCCTGCAACGGGTCAACTACAGCCGTGCGGTGCCAGCGGGTGTCGGCGTCGGTTACAACCTTGGGTATGCCGCAGGCAGCGACCGTGATGCCTATCGCCAGGCCGACGTTACCTGGCGCCTGCAATCGGTGCAATTGCAGGCCGGTGTGTATGGCAGCAGCGGCGAGATGACCCGCTGGGCCGACGCCAGTGGTTCTCTGGTGTGGATGGATGCCGGCGTGTTCGCCGCCAACCGTATCGATGATGCCTTCGTGGTGGTCAGTACCGCAGGTTACGCGGATGTGCCGGTGCGTTATGAAAACCAGGAAATCGGCCGTACCGATGCCAAGGGGCACTTGCTGGTGCCTTACAGCAGCGGTTACTACCGGGGTAAGTACGAGATCGATCCCATGAACCTACCACCGGATGTCCTCGCGCCGGACGTTGAGCAGCGTGTGGCGGTACGACGGGGCAGTGGCTACTTGCTGGAATTCCCCCTCAAGCGCGTCATGGCGGCCAGTGTTGAATTGGTGGATGGCAACCAGCAGGTGCTCAAACTGGGTAGCCGTGTTACCCACGCAGAGAGTGGCACCCAGGCGGTGGTGGGGTGGGACGGGTTGGTGTACCTGGAGAACCTGTCGTTGCATAACCGCCTTCAGGTGGCGCTTGAAGGGGGTGGGCATTGCGAAGTGGCGTTCGACCTGCCTGACGCGCAAGGCTCGGTCCCTTTGATTGGTCCGTTGGTGTGCCGATGAATGCCTGGCGGCGGGGCCTGGTGGCGAGCGTGCTGCTGTTGCCGAGCGGCACGGCCTTGGCGCTTTGCTCGTCGGTGGCCACGTTGCCGGCAGCGTTTGGCAGCCTTAATTCTACGCAGGTTCGCAACACGGTACAGACGGCTTCCAGCCTCAACTCCGGGTTGCAGTGCACCGGTTCGCTACTGACCGTGCTCAGCAGCGGTGATCATTTCTACGCCACGATCACGCCCGCTTCGGGCGGGCTGGTCGGCCCGACAGGCGATGTCATTCCCTACACGCTCTATGCCGACAACACCACCCGCTACCCGATTACCCGGGGTGTGGCCTACGACTTCGCCCGCAACGGTATCCTCGACTTGCTGGGGCTGCTCGGCGGTACCACGCCCAAGGCGGTGCCGATCTACATGCGCACCCAGATTGGCAGCAATGTCGCGGCCGGGTTGTATCAAGAGGCCCTGACCGTGGCCTGGAGCTGGGATTATTGCTCGGGGATTGGCGCGTTGGGGATATGCCTTGGGCGTGACATCGGCTCGGGTAGCCAGGTCTTGAACGTGAGCCTGACGGTGACCAACGATTGCCAGATCACCACCCCCGACATCAGCTTCGCCAGTGCGCCGGTGGTGGCGGGGTTCGGCACGGTGAGCCAGGGCATAAACGTGTCATGCACCAAGGGCAGTAGCTACACGGTAGGGCTGGGTGACGGGCAGAACGTGTCCGGTGGGCGGCGGCGGATGAAGTCTTCGGCCAACAACTACCTGGCCTATGACATTTTCAAAAGTGCCGGTACCGTGCGCTGGGGGGCGTCCGGGGCTGCCAGGCGTTCCAGTACGGATGCCGACATCAACCCCGGCGTGGGTACCGGCACGGGTAGCCAGGTGTTCAACTACAACGCCAAGGTCTATACCGATCAGGCGACACCGCCGGCTGCGACCTATACCGACAGTGTGATACTGGATGTGCAGTTCTGAACGGCGGTCAATACCCCCGAAGGAGCCGCCGCGTGTCGCGACGGGCTGCTCCTGCAGGGGCTGCGCAAGACGAGGTTCAGCGCAAATCGCCTACCATGCTTGCCAGGGTCTCCAGCACCGCGCCGGCCAGTGCCTTCGAGCGCGCTCCCGACCACCCGGCAACTGCATCGGGCGCGTCGTCATGGTCCTTGAACGGCATCTCCAGCGTCAGTGACAGGCAGTCATGGGCCATGCCCACCGCGTTGCAGGCCAGCGTCGTGTTCGCCTGTCCGGGCTCGTCACGGGTATAGCCATGCACCGTCTGGAAGTCGCGAGTCAGGCTGCACAAGGTGGTACGGAACTGCTCTTCGAGCTTGGCCAGCCGAGGGGTGTAACCGGGGTTGCCCTCGCATGCGGCCGTGAACACGTGCGGGATCTCTTCGTCACCGTGCACGTCGATGAAGGCATCCACACCGTACTGCTTCATCTGCGCCTGTGCAAAGAACACTTCCGGGCTGAATTCGACGCTGGCGTCCTGCCAGGCGCGGTTGAGGTCCTTGCCTTTGAAGTTGGTGCGCAGGTGGCCGAGGAAGGCGCCGTCGGGGTTCATGTTGGGGATCAGGTAAAGGTCGGCCTTGGCCAGCAATTGCTGGACCACTGCGTCGTTGGCCTGCAGGCGGTCGATCACGCCTTCCATGAACCATTCGGCCATGTGCTCGCCCGGGTGCTGCTGGGCAATCAGCCACAGCTTGCGCTTGCCTTCGGCACCGTCGCCTGCCCGCAGCAGCGGGATATCGCGGCCCTGGATACTGCGGCCGCTGGCCAGCAACTCGACCCCCTGGAGTTGGCGGGCGCGTTCGATCAGCTGGTTGTGGCGGGCACGCGGGTAGGGCTCGAAATAGGCGAACCAGATCTGGTCCTGTTCAGCCTTGACCTCGAACGATAGCGCCGTACCGTCGAACTGGCTGGGCACGCGGAACCAGCGCTGCTGGTCGTAGCTGGCCACAGCGTTGTAGCCGCTCCACGCGTTCTTGTACGAGGAGCCAGAAGCGTTGTCCAGGCTGAAGCGATGGACCTGCCCCGGTGTGAGCCCGCTGACCTTGAAGTGGAACCACTGGTAGTGGCCGCTGTGGGTGTCCGGGCGAATGGCCAGGTGTACCTGGGCCGGGTTGCTGGCATCCAGTACCTGTATGTTGCCGGAGTCGAAATCGCAGTCGATCTGCAGGGGGGACAGCGTCACGGTCATGTGCCGGGCTCCTTTGCGGGCATTGTTGTAGGGGTACTGTATACGGCTTGGCGGGGATGCTGTGCAAGAACAGGCAGGGCGAGCCGTCAGCGGACAGCCCGTATGCGGCGGGCCAGTGCCGGCAAATGCGTGGACTTCAGGTTATCTGAAGAACTGGCTGGGCGTGGTACCGAACTGGCGTTTGAACATGCTGGCGAAGGCACTTGGGCTGTCATAGCCCAAGGCCCCCGCCACATCGATGATTCGCTCGCCCAGGGCAATTCGCTCCAGTGCCTGCATCAGCCGCGCCTGCTGACGCCACTGGCCGAAGGTCATGCCGGTTTCCTTGCGGAACAACCGCTGGATGGTCTTTTCGTCCACCCCCAGTCGCACGCCCCAGTCGGCAACGGTGGCGTTATCGTCGGGCCGTTCATGCAATGCCGTGCAGATCACCCGCAGGCGCTGGTCTCTGGGTTGCGACAGCTTCAGCGGCAAGGTCGGCAGTACGCAGATTTCGTCGAGGATCAGGCGCATGACCCGGGCTTCGCGCGAGTCCTCGGCAAACGGTGCGGTGAACCCCACCGAGGCCTTGATCAGTTCGCTGAGCAAGGGCGAGATGCTGATGGCCTTGCTCTGCAGGGGCAGGCCGGTTGCCGCGTCGATGCGCACGAACACACTGCGCATCTTCACGTCGCCGACACAGCGAATGGCGTGCACCTGGCCGCAAGGCATCCACACACCGCGGCTGGGTGGCACCGTCCAGCATTCGTTTCCGGACTCGACGATCATCAGGCCTTTGATGGCATAGATCAGTTGATGCTTGGTATGGCTATGGGGCTCGATGAACCAGTCGCTTGGGTAGTCTGTCGCACGGCTACCCACTTCCCAGGTCCACTCATCGACCTCCACCAGCAATTCACGCTGCGGCTTTACCATCGTGACCTCGTATCGAAGCAGCCTGGCAGCGCCACTTTAGCAGCAACGGCCAGGGCGGGCCCGCGAGCGGGTGGCCGGTAGCAAGGCGGTGGCCAACCCGAGCAGCGGCAGGAACGCGATGGCTTGGTACACCCATTCGATGCCATGCCGGTCGGCCAGTGTGCCCAGGCCGGCTGCACCCACGCCGCTGATGCCGAACATCAGCCCGAACATCACCCCCGAAACCATGCCGACCCGGCCTGGCACCGCCTCCTGGGCATACACCACCAGGGCAGCGAATGCCGAGGACATCACCAGGCCGATGGCCACCGCCAGTACGGCTGTCCAGGCGAGGTTGGCATGGGGCAGGGCCAGGGCGAAGGGCGCCACGCCGAGGAACGAGACCCAGATCACGGCCTTGCGCCCGATGCGATCACCCACCGGGCCCCCGGCAAAGGTGCCCAGCGCAACGGCTGCGAGGAACACGAACAGGTACAGCTGGCTGTGCTGCACACTCAGGCCGAAATGCTCGATCAGGTAGAAGGTGAAGAAGTTGGTGAACGAAGCGATGTAGACGAACTTGGCGAACATCAGCACGGCGATCACCACCACAGCGCGCCACATGGCACCCCGCGACAGGCCGGGGGCCTGTTGGCCCGCGAAGCGCTTGAGCCGGGCCTGGCCGTGGCGCACGCTCCAGCCCGTCACCCGCAGCAGCACCAGAACGGCCAGCGCAGCGGCCAGCATGAACCAGGCAATGGCCGGTTGGCCGTGCGGAATGATGATGGCAGCGGTGAGCAGTGGGCCGAGGGCCGAGCCGGTATTACCGCCGACCTGGAAGGTTGATTGCGCGGTCCCGAAGCGCCCGCCGGAAGCCATCCTGGCGACCCGCGAGGCCTCTGGGTGAAAGGTGGCCGAACCCACGCCGACCACGGCGGCGGCCACCAGCAGCATTTCATAGCTGCCGGCAAAGGCGAGCAGGGCGATGCCCACCAGCGTCACCACCATGCCGGCAGGCAGCAGGTAGGGTTGTGGGTGCTTGTCGGTGAACATGCCGACCCAAGGTTGCAGCAGGGAAGCGGTCACCTGATACACCAAGGCGATCCAGCCGATCTGGGCGAAGCTCAGCGCGAAATCGCTTTTCAGCATGGGGTAGATCGACGGCAGTACGGCTTGAATCAGGTCGTTGAGCAGGTGGGCGAATGCAGCAGCACCGACGATGCGCACGACAAAGCCCTGAGGCTGGTCGGCAGGCGTGGCGGCGGCTACGGAGGCGGCGGAAGTCGTCATGGGCAAGGTTCTTCTATGGCAAGGGAGCAAGGCGTCGCCGCAGCAGGTTATCCAGTGCCGAGGTTGCCTGTCTCACGCCGAACGGGCAGCCAATGTCGCGTTTCGGGCACCCGTGCGCACAGCCTGACAAGCGCACGCAATCGCCCGGCATTTCATCATTGCAGTGAGGAACGGTGCGTCGCAGGCGTCAGGTGCGGCCCGTGTGCAGAAGCGGCCTTGTATCGCGGTGGGCCGCTCCTGCAGGTGGTTGCCTTCAGGCCATATCGGCTGCGGTCTTTCCGGCGGCCTTGTGGCGGCCGCCCAGCCATACCAGCAACAGCCCCGCAGCCGCCAGCACACCTCCGGCCATTGGCACGGCGGCGTAGCCCAGGTTCAGGCTGATAACCGCACCACCCAGCGCCGCGCCCACGGCGTTACCCAGGTTGAACGCCCCCACGTTGATCGAAGATGCCAGGCCCGGCGCCTCGATGGCGGCAGTCATTACACGCATTTGCAGCGGCGGTACCACGGCGAAGGTGAACATGCCCCAGACCAGCAGGGCGATGGCAGCGCCGATGTGGCTACCCAGTACCAGGGGCATCGCCAGCATGATCAGCGCCAGCACGGCGAGGAAGATTTTCGCCGAGCCGTCCAGTGACCAGTCGGCCAGGCGGCCACCCAGGCTGTTGCCAAGGGTGAAGCCAACGCCGATCAGTACCAGCGCCAAGGTTACGAAGCTGTCCGAGGCACCGGTCAGTTCGGCCAGCACCGGCGCCACGTAGGTGTACAAGGTGAACATGGCGCCGGCACCGAGCACGGTGGTGGCCATTGCCAGCAGCACGCTGGGGCGGGCAATGACCGCCAGTTCCTTGCGCACATGCGGCACGCTGCCGCGTTCACCCTTGGGCAGGGCGTACCACAGCGCGGCCATGGCCAGCAGGCCAAGTACGGCGGTACCGGCAAATGCCATGCGCCAGCCGATCTGCTGGCCAATCCAGGTGGCGGCCGGCACGCCGCCGATGTTGGCGATGGTCAGGCCCATGAACATGGTGGCCACGGCGCTGGCCTGTTTCTCCTTGGGCACCACGCTGGCTGCCACCACGGCTCCCAGGCCGAAGAACGCACCATGGTTGAGGCTGGTGACCAGCCGCGAAGCGAGCAGGGTGTAGTAGTCCGGCGACAGTGACGACAGCAGGTTGCCAAGGGTGAAGATGGCCATCAGCGCCATCAGCGCAGCGCGCTTCCCAAAGCGGCTGAACAGCAAGGTCATGATCGGTGCGCCGACCATCACGCCAATGGCATAGGCGGTGATCAGCATGCCGGCGCTGGGGATGCTCACCTCCACGCCCTGGGCGATGACTGGCAGTAGCCCCATCGGGGTGAACTCGGTAGTGCCGATGCCAAAGGCGCCAATGGCCAACGCGAAGAGCACGCGGCCGGGTCTCATTGTTTGAGCAGTCATCAGTGTCAGTCCCAGGTTGGCGCCAGGCCGTCAGGGCTGACCTCGCGGCCATTGCGCTCCAGCTTGGCGATGCGTGCCATGTCGTCGCTGTCCAGCGTCAGGCCACGGGCAAGCAGGTTGCTGGCCAGGTTTTCACGCTTGGTCGACGACGGGATCACGGCATAGCCCAATTGCAAGGCCCAGGCCAGGGCAACCTGGGCGACGGTAGCCTTGTGCTTGGCGGCGATCTGGGCCAGCACCGGGTCTTTCAGCACTTTGCCGTAGGCCAGGGTCATGTACGAGGTCACGGTGATCCCTTGTTCCTTGAGGAACGCGGTCAACTTGCTGTTCTGCAGGTAGGGGCTGAGCTCGATCTGGTTGGTGGCGATTTCCCCTTTGCCGACCACGGCAATGGCTTGCCTGGTCAGCTCGATGTTGAAGTTGGAAATGCCGATCTGGCGAGCCAGGCCTTGCTGCTTGGCGTCGGCCAGGGCCTTCATGTACTCGGGCAGTTCTACGCCATTGCCCGGCGCTGGCCAGTGGATCAGCAGCAGGTCGACGTAGTCGGTGCGCAGCTTCTGCAAGCTGTCACGCAGGCTGGGGATCAGCTTGTCGGCGGCGTAGTTGTCGACCCAGATCTTGGTGGTGATGAACAGCTCGCTGCGCGGCACGCCGCTTTCGGCGATGGCCTGGCCCACTTCGGCTTCGTTCTTGTAGATCTGGGCGGTATCGATGACGCGGTAGCCGACTGCCAGGGCAGACTTGACCGAGTCGATGACGGTTTGGCCGGAGAGGCGGAAGGTGCCGAGGCCGAAAGAAGGAACGCTCATGGGGTTGCTCCTGAATAGGGTGAGGATCATGTGATGGCCAGTGTGCAGGTTTGAACGGCAGCGAATAAGCCGCCATGGCGCCAAAGTCATTTGACCTGTAGTCACAAATACATTTTCAAGCTGTGCATTCACTACATAAATAGGGCCCGAGGGGACTGGAACCTTGTTCAGCTAGCGCTTTTTTATCAAGCGTTGAGGCTGCCCATGACCCCTTCAGTAATACCCGCCGACTCCATCGATGCGCTGATTGCCCGTCAGCTGCCAGGCTGGCTCAAGCGCGCATCTGCCCAAGAGCTGACAGGCCTGCGCGCCGCTGCTTTGCGCCAACAGCGGGCGCAGGACCACGTCGACGCCTGGTTAGGGGCTGTAACCCCCTTGGATGAGTTCGCCGAGTCGTTGCTCAAACGTGCACCCGAGGCCCATTCGATCAAGCAGGTAGATTTGCGCCAGGCTCAGCTCAGGCTGGTGACCCTGCAGCCAAAACCGTCGATATCACCTGCTTTACCAAGCACGTCAACACGCATCGTCAGCACCCAGACGCTTCTCTCGGCGGCACTGCATAACTTCCACGAAAAGGAAATGCAGCCTGGCTGGTTCGCGGCCGGGTCGCAGTTGGTCACTGCCAGCGGGCACCTGCTGCCGCTAAGTGCGCAAGCCTTTGTCCGCCTTTGCAGAGACATTGATATTGGCAGGCGTTATCAAAGCCATTTGCAATCGAAGCTTGAAGGCGAGGGGGTGGCCGTCGAGAGCACCCTGGAGGAGGCGTTGAGGGCCAACCTGGCGCTTGCTGCAATCGCCGCAAGGATCAAGGGTGAAATCGATGAGCAGACCTGTCAGTGGATCAACCAGGTGGTGGGCACAGCGTCTTTCCAGCCAGCCGACAACGCCGTGTTGAAGTGTCACACCCTGCGGCTGTTGGGGAAGGAGGTCATTGGCGCACTGGTGATCGAAGTGCGTCAGAACGCCCGCCTGCTTGGCGTTATCGCGTGGTTCCCTGAGGACCCGTATGCCCCGGTGAGTTGGCACACCAGCTGGGAACTGCTGTACATGACCCTTGGCATACGTTTGCGTAATGAAGCGTATCGGCGCTACTTCCAGCGCTTCGTCGCAGAGCGTGATCGCATCGCCTTCTGCGCGGCGCTGAACGCGCTGCTCAGCCACGGTAATACTGTTCTCCCGCTTGAGCTGGATGGCCGCTGTTTTGCGATCGAGGGCGACGTGTTCGTCGCGCTGCGCCAGGCCCGGATCGACAAAATGCTGGATGACGCACGGGTATTGGCCGTTTCGACAGAGGATGAAGATGTCGCCGACCGTCGCGCACGTTTGCAGGGCTATCTGGATTTGGGGTTGAGCGTGGCAGGCCTGGCAGCGCTGTTTGTGCCTGTGTTGGGGCAGGCCCTGCTGGGGCTTACGGTGATGCAACTGGCAGGTGAGGTGTACGAAGGCTACCAGGATTGGCAGTTGGGTGATCGTGACGCCGCATTGGGCCACTTGTTCAACGTGGCCGACACGGTTGTGATGACGGCGGTGACGACGGCCGGAGCGACGGCACTTGGCAAGCTGGCCCAGCGAGTGGCGCAGGTGGATGCCTTGGTGCCGGTAAGCCTGGGCGATGGCCAGTTGCGGCTGTGTGATCCGTCCTTGTCGGGCTATCAGCGTGAGGGCGTCGATCTGATGGTAGGGCAGGCCGTGAATGAAACTGGCCGTTCGCTGAGGCGCCTGCACGATGCTGTGTATGAAGTGAGCGAAGGGGACGATGGCGCATGGCGTATTCATCACCCATCGAGGCCACAGGCCTACGTACCGGTACTTGAGCACAATGGTGCCGGGGGATGGGTGCATGAGTTCGAACAACCGCAGCGCTGGCATGACGCCGCCTACATGGTGCGCCGCCTTGCCAGTCGCACGGCGCAGGTGCCGGATGAGGTGATATCTGTGGCGTTGCAGACCACCGGTCTGGATGCTGATTGCCTGCGCCGTTTGTTATTGGAAAATGCGCCCCCGCCGGCACGCTTGCTCGACGCCATCGAGCGCCAGCAATTGCACCGTGATTTCCCGGCGTTGCGAGGTGAGGCTTTCGAGGAGGTCTTCAACGAGCGACAGATCAGCCCGCAAGCAGCAGACCGGGTCGTGATGCGGGACTTCCCAGGCCTTTCCCCCCGCTGCGCACGGGAAATCGTCGAGGGGGCCAGCAGTGTCGAGATGGAGAGCCTGACTGGCGCAGGCCGGGTGCCCTTGGCCTTGGCGGAACGTGCACGCTGGGCAATACGCGACAGTCGGCTAGACCGTGCCTGCGCAGGGTTGCGCCAGGCCGCGGCAGAAAATGACGATACCGGTAAGCTCGCGCTGGGCCTGCTCGATGCCATCGCCCCCTGGTCGGCTGGGGTCAACGTTGAGCTGCCTGCCGCGGGCAGGGGTGGGTTGCTGCAGACGTTGAGACGGCAACTGGACAGCCGGCAGCGACAATTGCTTGGTATTAGCCAGATGAGGGATGACGCACTGGGTGAGCGGCTTGGGCGTGAGGCACTCGCTGACCGTGAAGCGGCGGCTCGAATGATTGGGCTGGCCCGTGTGGGGCAGGGGATTCGCCCTCCTGTGCGGTTGTTCGATGGGCGTTTGGGCTACCCGCTCAGTGGCCACCTGACAGGCACCCGCCAGGCACTGCGGCGCACGTTGAACCACGTGTTCCCGGTGATGAGCAGTGAGCAGCTGGAGGTCTACCTGCAAGACCTGGCACAGCGGGGGGTGGACCCGTGGAACCATGTCAGCCAACTGTTACAGGCCAAGGTCAGCCTCAAGCAGGCATTGCAAGCCTGGCGAAATGACGCAGGGCTGAACATTGTTCGCCGCCTGCGTCGTATCAAGGTTGCCAGGCGCATTACGGCAAGCTGGCAGCGCTTTACCCCTGGGGAGGTGGCGGGTGACTACCACCTGACCCTCGTGGGTGAGCGGGTGGGTGACCTGCCGGCTTTGCCTGAAAATGTGAGTTTTGACCACATCACGCACCTGACCCTGCGCGATATGCAGCTGACGAGCCTTGATGCGGGCTTTTTTGGTCGCTTCAGCAAGGTGCGCAACCTGGACTTGCGGAACAACCGGCTGACACGCCTTCCTGCAGGTATCGAGCAACTGACCGAATTGAAAAACCTGCGCCTTGGCGGCAACCAGATCGTGCTTTCCAGCGAGGATAACCTGCGTTTGAGCCAGCTTGTGGAACTGCGCCGCCTGGAGCTCAACGGCAACCCGGTCGGTTTGCTGCCACCCTTGGCGTCTTTCCCCCTGCTGCGCCGGCTGTCCTTGCGCAACACCGGGCTGGGCGAACTGCCCGCTGATCTGGCCAGGCACGGTAATCTGGAGTTGCTGGACATGCGTGACAACCAGATCCAGACGCTGCCTGAAGCGTTGTCTTTAGTGCCGCTTCGCCTGTGGCGGGGCCTGGAGCTGCACGACAATCCACTCTCGGACGAAACCCTGCAGCGCTTGCAGTTGGCCAGGGCGTCGGCCGGGGCTGCTGAGCGTCGACGTGCAGCTCATGCCACTTCGATCCCGAACGCTGCAGCCCCTTGGTTTTCAGGGTTCACGCCAGCCCAGCGCGAGGTGCGATTGGCGAGCTGGAACCGCTTGAGCCAGGAAGCCGGGGCGCAGGATCTGTTTCGCTTTTTCTCTGATTTACGGGCCCTGCGTGAATACGACGCACAACCGCGCGACCTTCAGGCGCGGGTGTGGCATATCCTCGAAGCCTGCGAACAGCACGCTGAAGTACGCGCGAGCCTGTTCGAGCAAGTTGCCCGGCCGCGCAGTTGCAGCGACGAGTTGCTGCTGACGCTCAGCGAGCTGGAGGTTGGCGCGCTGGTCGCGAAGGCCGGAACAGCCGGTACCGGGTTGCAGAAGGAGCGGGCGCTGGTCAGGCTGGGGCGTTCGTTGTTCCGCCTGGACAAAGTCAACGCAATTGCCGCGCGGCATATTGCGGATTACTTTTCGAACGACCCCGTTGAGGTTTACCTGACCTATCGCGTCAGGCTGGCGGATAGCCTCGACCTTCCCGTGCAGCCCAGCCATCTTTCGTATGAGAGTTTCAGCGGGGTTGGCCGCGAAGACCTGGACACCGCGCGCAGCGAGGTGCTGCGGCAGGAAACGCCACAAGCCTTGGCTCAGGCGCTGGCAGATCGATCCTTCTGGCAGGACTATCTGCACGAGCAGCAGGCGGCGCGCTTCAGCCGCCTGGACGAGCCTTTTCAGCAGCGCCTGGAGGCGTTGCTCGAACAATCGAAAACGCTGAGCGATGGCGACTATTTTGCCCAGGTCGAGCATATCTGCGCAGCGCGTGAGGTCGCGAAACGGCAGCTTTTGCTTGAATTGAGCCGAGAGGCAATTCAACGCCACGGCCTGTGAACGAAACAGCCCGCCGAGAGGCGGGCTGTTCGCTGGGGCGGGACGATCAGCGGCGGCGGAACAGCGGCAGCGGTTCGTCGGTGGCGGCCTGGTAGGTCACCGAGAAGTCCTTCAGGCTTTGCAGCGCGTCTTCCGGGTCCTTGTCGGCACGGATGGCGAATGCGTCGAAGCCGCAGCGGGCCATGAAGAACAGCTGGTCGCGCAGCACATCGCCGATGGCGCGCAGTTCGCCTTTGAACTTGTAGCGGTCACGCAGCAGGCGCGCATTGGAGTAGCTGCGGCCGTCGGTGAATGCCGGGAAGTTCAGGGCGATGACCTGGAAGTGGTGCACGTCTTCACCGATTTCCTCCGCTTCCTGGTCGCTGTCCAGCCATACACCCAGGCCGCCATCGCGAGCCTTGAGCACATGGGCATGGTCGCGCCACATTTGCAGCGGCACGATGTAGTCGTCGCAGTTGGTCAGCTCGTCGAACGAGGTTTCCTTGGGCAGCAGGTGCCAGGTTTCGTCGACGATCTGGTTGTTCTTAATGATTCGCTGCATAGACGCGTTCCTTGAAGGGGTCGATGCCGATACGCTGGTAGGTGTCGATGAAACGCTCTTCCTCGGTACGTTGCTCGACGTACACGGCGATCAGCTTCTCGATCACATCGGCCATGTCATCCTGCGCGAAGGACGGGCCAAGGATCTTGCCCAGGCTTGCGCCGCGTGCGGCGTTGCCGCCCAGCGACACCTGGTAGAACTCCTCACCCTTCTTGTCCACGCCGAGGATGCCGATGTGGCCCACGTGGTGGTGGCCGCAGGCGTTCATGCAGCCGGAGATGTTCAGGTCGATTTCGCCGATGTCGAACAGGTAGTCCAGGTCGTCGAAGCGGCGCTGGATGGACTCGGCAATCGGGATCGACTTGGCGTTTGCCAGCGAGCAGTAGTCGCCACCCGGGCAGCAGATGATGTCGGTCAGCAGGCCGATGTTCGGGGTAGCGAAGCCGCCTTCGCGCAGTTCAAGCCACAGCGCGTGCAGCTGGCGCTGCTCGACGTCGGCGAGGATGATGTTCTGCTCGTGCGAGGTGCGCAGGAAGCCGAAGCTGTAGCGTTCGGCCAGGTCGGCCACGGCGTCCAGCTGCTTGTCGGTCACGTCGCCCGGGGCAACACCGGTAGGCTTGAGTGACAGGGTAACAGCCACGTAGCCCGGGCGTTTGTGGGCGCGGGTGTTGCGCGAGCGCCAGCGGGCGAACCCTGGGTGCTCGGCATCCAGGGCGGTGTAGTCGACGTTGTCGAGTGCGAGGTACTCGGGGTCGACGAAGTGGCGCGATACGCGTTGCACTTCGGCTTCGGTCAGGGTGGTGGTGCCGCCACGCAGGTGGACCATTTCGGCCTCGACCTTTTCGGCGAACACTTCCGGGGTAAGGGCCTTGACCAGAATCTTGATCCGCGCCTTGTACTTGTTGTCACGGCGGCCGTAACGGTTGTACACGCGCAGGATGGCGTCGAGGTAGCTGATCAGGTCCTGCCATGGCAGGAACTCGTTGATGAACGAGCCCACCACCGGGGTACGGCCCAGGCCGCCACCGACCAGCACACGGAAGCCCAGTTCGCCGGCCGCGTTGCGCACGGGCTCAAGGCCAATGTCGTGCACTTCGATGGCGGCGCGGTCTTCCTGCGAACCGTTGATGGCGATCTTGAACTTGCGTGGCAGGTAGGCGAATTCCGGGTGGAAGGTGGTCCACTGACGGACGATTTCACACCATGGGCGCGGGTCGACGATCTCGTCTGCGGCCACACCGGCGAACTGGTCGGTGGTGGTGTTGCGCAGGCAGTTGCCGCTGGTCTGGATCGCGTGCATCTGCACGGTGGCCAGCTCGGCGAGGATGTCGGGGATGTCTTCCAGCGCCGGCCAGTTGAACTGCACGTTCTGGCGGGTGGAAATGTGGGCATAGCCCTTGTCATAGTCGCGAGCGATCTTGGCCAGGGTGCGGACCTGGTTGGCGTTCAGCTGGCCGTACGGCACCGCGACACGCAGCATCGGCGCGAAACGTTGGATGTATAGGCCGTTCTGCAGGCGCAGAGGGCGGAATTCTTCTTCGCTCAGCTCACCGGCCAGGTAGCGGCGGGTCTGATCACGGAACTGCTTGACGCGGTCCTCGATGATCCGCTGATCGTACTCGTCGTATACGTACATAAAAGTCCTGTCTCAGGCATGCAGCTATTCGCGCGCACGGCCGCGCACTCCGGTACGGAGCCGGGGAACGATAGCAGGTTGCGGTTATGCGCTAAAGTGATGTTTTTGCATATGAAAAGAACCAAATGGACTATGTGAGATTGACTGCCATTTGTGCGCTGAGCATCGCCAGGCGTTTATAATCCGGCGTTTGCTTCGCAGAGATGTGACCCCATGCTCAAGGCCCTGTGCCAAAGCTTGTGCCTTGCCTTGCCACTGGTGGCAAATGCGCAACCGGCTTCGGTGGTGTTCCTCAACCCGGGGCTGTCCACCGAGACATTCTGGACCAGCTATACCCGCTTCATGCAGGCCGCCGCGGACGAGCTGGGCATGACCCTGCAGGTGCAATACAGCGAGCGCCGAGCCGACCTGGCACTGGCCCAGGCCCGGGCGATCCTGAGTGCGCCGCAGCGTCCGGATTACTTGGTGCTGGTCAATGAGCAGTACGTGGCACCGGAAATCCTGCGGTTGTCGCGTGGCACCGGGGTGAAACTGCTGCTGGTCAATAATGGCCTGACCGCCAGCCAGCGCCTCAGCATCGAGGCCCAGCCCGGCAAGTATGCCGAGCCACTGGGTACCTTGATGAGCAACGACGAGCAGGCAGGCTTCCAGATGTTGCACCTGATGCTCGCGCAGCTGCCTCGCGACGCAGGGCCGGTGGATCTGGTGGCTTTTGCCGGGATCAAGACCACCCCGGCCTCGCAGTTGCGCGTTGAGGGCATGCGCCGCGCCTTGGCCGATTTCCCTCAGGTGCGCTTGCGGCAAGTGGTATACGGCGGCTGGAACCGCCAGCGCGCCTACGAGCAAGCGAAGCAGTTGCTTGAGCGTTACCCGGCCACCCGGCTGGTGTGGTCGGCCAATGACCAGATGGCTTTTGGTGCCATGCAGGCGTTCGAGGAGGCCGGGTACACGGCGGGTCGTGACGTGCTGTTCGCTGCCGTCAACAGCTCGCCCGAAGCGTTGCGAGCACGTATCGATGGGCGCTTGAGCGTGCTGATGGGTGGGCATTTCACCCTTGGCGGTTGGGCCATGGTGATGCTGCACGATGACGCCCACGGGCTGGCGTTGAACCGCGACGGCCTGCGCGAGCGCCGTGTTCCGGTATTGCAGGAAATCGATCAGGCCAAGGCCAGGCGTTGGCTGAAGCTGTTGGAAAGGGATGACTACGGCGTCGATTTTCGGCGTTACAGTGCTGAAGGGCGCCCGCCCGGTTACCGTTACCCGTTTCTGGCGTCACCGGTCGAATATTGAATGACCCTGCTTGAGGGAAGGGCATTGCTCGTCTTAACTGCTGGTGGTGAAGTGCATTCCCATAACCACTACAAGAGGCAATGCAATGGGAAACTCAACCAAGGTCCGCAAAGCTGACAGCAGCGTCGATGCCTGGGCGATCCTCTGCCTGATCGTTCTGGTGGTGGTCACTGCCGTGTATTGGGTCAGCCACCAGTGACTTGAAACTCAAGACCGTGATGTAGCAGGGCGCCTGTGGGAGGGAATCTCGCAGGCGCTTTAGTATTGCCTGTGCCCGTCTCTTTGCGGTGAACATCTGCCTTGAGAATGGCGCAGCACCGCTGTAGGAGCGGGTTTACCCGCGAAAGGGCCGGCCCTGTTGGCCAATTACCACCTGCCGTTCACCGTTGCCGCCGCCACCGTATTCGCGGGTAAACCCGCTCCTACACACGTATCGGTGGTTGGGGAAAGGCCGCCGTAGGCGCGGGTTTACCCGCGAAAGGGCCGGGCCTGCTGGCCAATCTCCACCCGCCGTTCACCGTTGCCGCCGCGACCGTATTCGCGGGTAAACCCGCTCCTACACACGCATCGCTGGTTGGGCGCAGGCCGCTGTAGGCGCGGGTTTACCCGCGAAGAGGCCGGCACAGGCTAGCGGGTCAGGTGCAGCGCCAATTGCACCAGGCCGATCAATACCGCAATGAACACCAGGGTGAACAGCGCCCCCAACGCAATGAAGTGGCTGGCCTTGCCGTGGGTGAAGTCGCGTGCGCGGTTTTTGCCGCTTTGCACGCCGAAGGCGGCAGCGAGGATGCTGTGCAGCATCTGCCAGAAGGTCGGGGGTTTGCCCTGGCTGGAATCGTCCATGGTGGCTCCTGGGGAAATCAGAGGCAATCAAGGACAGTGTAGGCAATGGTTGTGAGGTTGCCTGTGCCGGCCTCTTCGCGGGTAAACCCGCTCCTACAGGTAAATCACGGCCCTTGAGGCCTGTTTCATACCTGTGTGGGCGAGCCCGCGAAGAAGCCAGCGCAGTCGTTTAGCTGTCATACCCCAGGTTAGGCGCCAGCCAGCGCTCGCTTACGCTGATATCCTGGCCTTTGCGTGCGCTGTAACGTTCGATCTGGTCCTTGTCGACCTTGCCTACGGCAAAATACTTCGCCTGCGGGTGGGCGAAGTACCAGCCGCTGACCGCCGCCGCCGGGAACATCGCGAAGTGCTCGGTGAGGTACACCCCGCTTGGCCCGGTCTCACCGATGGCGGTGCCATCGAGCAGGCGGAACAGGGTTTCCTTTTCGGTGTGGTCGGGGCAGGCCGGGTAGCCCGGCGCAGGGCGGATGCCGCTGTACTGCTCCTTGATCAGCGCCTCGTTGTCCAGGTGTTCGTCGCGGGCATAGCCCCAGTGCTCTTTACGCACCTGCTCGTGCAGCCATTCGGCACAGGCTTCGGCCAGGCGGTCGGCCAGGGCCTTGACCATGATCGAGCTGTAGTCGTCGCCCTTGTCCTGGTAAGCCTTGGCCACTTCCTCGGCACCGATGCCGGCGGTGGTGATAAAACCACCTACGTAGTCGGTCACGCCGCTGTCTTTCGGTGCGACGAAGTCGGCCAGCGACCAGTTGGGCTTGCCGTCCGGCTTGATGGTCTGCTGGCGCAGATGGTGCAGGGTGGCCAGTGCCTGGCCGTCTTCGCCGTAGACTTCGATGTCGTCATCGGCCACCTGGTTGGCCGGCCAGAAGCCGAATACCGCGCGGGCGCTGATCAGCTTCTCGTCGATCAGCTTGTCGAGCATCTCGCGGGCATCCTTGTACAGCGCCGTAGCAGCCTCGCCAACCACCTCGTCGGTGAGGATGCGCGGGAACTTGCCGGCCAGGTCCCAGGAGATGAAGAACGGGGTCCAGTCAATGTACTCGGCCAGGGTCCGCAAATCGATGTCTTCCAGCACCTTGACGCCGGTGAAGGAGGGCACCGCTGGCTGGTAGCTGGCCCAGTCGTACTGCGGCTTGGCAGCGATCGCCTGGGCGTAGCTGAGGCGCTCGGTGCGGGCGCTGCGGTTGGCGGTGCGCTCGCGCACGTCCACGTATTCCAGGCGGGTCTTCTCGACGAAGCCCGGCTTGAGTTCTTTGGACAGCAACTGGGTGGCCACGCCGACCGCGCGCGAGGCGTCGGTGACGTAGATGACTGCGTCGTTGCTGTACTTGGGCTCGATCTTGACCGCCGTGTGCGCCTTGGAGGTGGTGGCGCCACCGATCATCAGCGGCAGTTCGAAGCCCTGGCGCTGCATTTCGCGGGCAACGTGGACCATTTCGTCCAGCGACGGGGTAATCAGGCCGGACAGGCCGATGATGTCGCACTTCTGCTCGCGGGCTGTCTGCAGGATCTTCTCCGCCGGCACCATTACGCCAAGGTCGACGATGTCGTATCCGTTACAGCCCAGCACCACGCCGACAATGTTCTTGCCGATGTCGTGCACGTCGCCTTTCACCGTGGCCATCAGGATCTTGCCCTTGGCTTCCGGCTTGTCGCCTTTTTCGGCTTCGATGAAGGGGATCAGGTGAGCAACGGCCTGTTTCATGACGCGGGCCGACTTGACCACCTGCGGCAGGAACATCTTGCCCGCGCCGAACAGGTCGCCGACCACGTTCATGCCGTTCATCAGCGGGCCTTCGATCACTTCGATGGGGCGCGCGCACTGCTGGCGGCATTCTTCGGTGTCTTCGACGATGAACGCGGTGATGCCCTTGACCAGCGCGTGCTCCAGGCGTTTTTCCACCGGCAGCGAGCGCCACTCTTCGTTTTCCACTTCCTTGGTTGCGCCGCCACCTTTGTAGTCGTCGGCGATGGCCAGCAGTGCATCGGTGCCATGCGGGGTGCGGTTGAGCACCACGTCCTCGACCTTTTCACGCAGCTGGGCCGGGATCTCGTCGTAGATCTCCAGCTGGCCGGCGTTGACGATACCCATGGTCAGGCCGTTCTGGATCGCGTGATACAGGAACACCGAGTGGATCGCCTCACGCACCGGGTTGTTGCCTCGGAACGAGAACGACACGTTGGACACGCCACCCGAGCTCAGGGCGTGGGGCAGGTGGTCGCGGATATAGGCACAGGCCTCGATGAAGTCGACGGCGTAGTTGTTGTGTTCTTCGATACCGGTGGCGACGGCGAAGATGTTCGGGTCGAAGATGATGTCTTCTGGCGGGAAGCCCACTTCGTTGACCAGGATGTCATAGCTGCGCTGGCAGATTTCCTTCTTGCGCGCGGCAGTGTCGGCCTGGCCGACTTCGTCGAAAGCCATGACCACCACGGCAGCGCCATAGCGCTTGCACAGGCGGGCGTGGTGCTTGAACTGCTCGACGCCTTCCTTCATGGAAATGGAGTTGACGATGCCCTTGCCCTGGATGCACTTGAGGCCGGCTTCGATCACTTCCCACTTGGACGAGTCGATCATGATCGGTACGCGCGAGATGTCCGGCTCACCCGCGATCAGGTTGAGGAACCGGACCATGGCCGCCTGGGAGTCGAGCATCCCTTCGTCCATGTTGATGTCGATTACCTGAGCGCCGGCCTCGACTTGCTGCAGGGCGACTTCCAGGGCTTCGGTATAGTTCTCTTCGCGGATCAGCCGGGCGAATTTGGCGGAACCGGTGATGTTGGTGCGCTCACCGACGTTGACGAACAGCGACTGGCGGTCGATGGTGAACGGCTCCAGACCCGACAGGCGGCAGGCCTTGGCGATTTCCGGGATCTCGCGCGGCTTGTACTTGGCCACGGCTTCGGCAATGGCCTGGATATGGCCTGGGGTGGTGCCGCAGCAACCGCCGATGATGTTGAGGAAACCGCTGGCGGCGAATTCTTCGACCACCGCGGCCATCTCGGCCGGGGTTTCGTCGTACTCACCGAAGGCGTTCGGCAGGCCTGCGTTGGGGTGGGCGGACACGTGGGTGTCGGCCTTGGTGGCCAGCTCTTCCAGATACGGGCGCAGGTCCTTGGCGCCGAGGGCGCAGTTCAGGCCCACGGAAATCGGCTTGGCGTGGCGCACCGAGTTCCAGAACGCTTCGGTGGTCTGCCCCGACAGGGTACGGCCGGAGGCGTCGGTGATGGTGCCGGAGATCATGATCGGCAGTTCGACGTTGTCGTCCTCGAACACTTGCTGCACGGCGAAGATCGCCGCCTTGGCGTTGAGGGTGTCGAAGATGGTTTCGATCAGGATCAGGTCGGCGCCGCCTTCGATCAGGCCGCGGGTGGCCTCGATGTAGTTTTCTACCAACTCGTCGAAGGTGACGTTGCGAAACCCTGGGTCGTTGACGTCTGGGGAAATCGAGCAGGTTCGGCTGGTAGGGCCGAGCACGCCGGCAACGAAGCGCGGCTTGTCCGGCGTCTCCAGGGTCTTGGCATCGGCAACCTGGCGAGCGATGCGCGCGCCTTCGACGTTCAGCTCGTAAACCAGCGACTCCATGCCGTAGTCGGCCTGGGAAATCTGCGTGGCGTTGAAGGTGTTGGTTTCGAGAATATCGGCACCGGCATCCAGGTAGGCCTTCTCGATGGCGGCGATCACGTCCGGGCGGCTGAGCAGCAACAAGTCGTTGTTACCCTTCACATCGCTTGGCCAATCGGCAAAACGCGTGCCACGATAGTCGTGTTCCTCCAGACGGTAGCTTTGGATCATAGTACCCATGCCGCCGTCGAGGATCAGGATGCGCTCTTTGAGTGCGTTCTGGAGTGCTTGGAGACGAGCGCTGCGGTCGGACATAGGAACTACCTGGTCGGGCGAATATCAGAAGGTGCCGAATCATAACAAAGCTGCGCGGTTTTTAGGCATGTCGCCCATTTGCATGAAAACTGCTCATGTTGGGCGGGTGGAGGCAGCGCAAGGCACCCAGGACGACCAGGCAACAAATCGTGATGGCTTTCAAGAACCAGGACTTTCCGCACATGGTGCATCGTATCCTTGCCGGCGCCTTCGCCCTGCTCATCAGCGGCGCGGTTTTCGGGCAGGCCCCCCAGTCGAGCCCGGCTATTTCCTACACCCGGGACATTCAACCGATCTTCACCGAGAAGTGCGTGGCCTGCCACGCCTGCAACGACGCCGCCTGCCAGCTCAAGCTGGAAAGCCCTGAAGGCGCGGTACGCGGGGCCAGCAAGGTCCCGGTGTACCAGGGCGAGCGGAGCAAGGCGGTGCCCACCACGCGGCTGTTTTACGACGCACACAGCGAAGAGCAATGGCGCAAGAAGGGCTTCTACTCGGTGCTCGACAACCAGGGCGGTCAGGCCGCGTTGATGGCGCGCATGCTGGAGTTGGGCCACAAGACCCCGCTTACGCCCAACGCCAAGCTGCCCGAAGAGATCGTCCTGGGCCTGAGCCGCAACAACATGTGCCCGTTGCCCCATGAATTCGACGCCTATGCCGGCGCACACCCCAAGGAGGGCATGCCGCTGGCGGTGACCGGGCTGACCGACGACGAATACGCCACCCTGCGCCGCTGGCTGGCGGCCGGTGCGCCGGTGGAGTACCAGCCGATCCAGCCTAGCGCGGCCGAAGCCAGGCAGATCGCAGAGTGGGAAGAACTGCTCAACCGCCCGGGTTCCACCGAGGCGCTGGTGGGACGCTGGCTGTACGAGCACCTGTTTTTGGCGCACATCCATTTCGCTGGCGGCGAGCAGGGCCACTTCTTCCAGTGGGTGCGCTCGCGCACGCCAAGTGGCAAGCCGGTCGATATCATTGCCACCCGCCGCCCCAACGACCCACCGGGCACGGACTTCTACTACCGGTTGATCCCGGTGCAGGGCGTGATCGTGCACAAGACGCACATCACCTACCCGATGGGGCCGCAGAAGCTCAAGCGCGTGAAGCAGCTGTTCTATGCCGGTGACTGGCATGCTGCCGCGCTTCCAGGCTACGGCCCGCGCCACCGGGCCAATCCGTTTGAAACCTTCGAGGCGATCCCGGCGGTGGCGCGCTACCAGTTCATGCTGGATAACGCCGAGTACTTCGTGCGCACCTTCATCCGTGGCCCGGTGTGCCGCGGGCAGATTGCCACTGACGTGATCCGCGACAACTTCTGGGCGCTGTTCCAGGAGCCGGCCTTCGATCGCTACATCACCGATGCCAAGTACCGCGGCGAGGCTACCCCGCTGCTGGCCATGCCTGGTCAGATCGATGACGTGGGCAGTGTGCTGAGCCTGTGGCACGCCTATCGTGACAAGCGCAACGACTACGAGAAACTGCGCCGTGAAGCCTATGCCGAAATGCCGGCACCGAGATGGTCGACGCTGTGGGCCGGTAACGACAATGCGCTGCTGAGCATCTTCCGCCACTTCGACAGCGCATCGGTGACCAAGGGCCTGGTGGGGGATGTGCCGCTGACCGTGTGGCTGTTCGACTACCCGTTGTTCGAGCGCACGTATTACCAGCTGGCGGTCAACTTCGATGTGTATGGCAACGTTTCGCACCAGTTGCAGACGCGCCTGTACTTCGACCTGATCCGCAACGGCGCCGAGGTCAACTTCCTGCGCCTGATGCCGGCCGACCAGCGCAAGGCGATCCTTGGCGACTGGTACCAGAACAGTGGCAAGGTGAAGATGTGGATGGATTATGAAGACATCGACACCGACACCCCGAGTGGCATCAAGCTCGACCCGCGCAACCCCAAACGCGACTTTGGCCTGAAGCTGCTGCAGCGCACCGGCAGCCTGAATGCCGCACCGGACCCGATCAACCGCTGCCAGGGCGCGTTCTGCTCACGGCCGCAGATGAGCGAAGAATTCCGCAATGCCGAGCAGTCGCTCAGCCGTCTGGTGTCGCGCCCGGCGGCGGGGCTTAAGGTGATCAACCAGTTGCCCGAGGCGACCATGCTGCGTATCGAAGGGCAGGACGGCCAGCGTCAGGTGTACAGCCTGCTGCGCAACCGCGCGCACAGCAACGTGGCGTTCTTGCTGGGTGAGGCGTACCGCTACCAGCCGGGGCTGGATACCCTGACCCTGTACCCGGGGGTGCTCTCCAGCTACCCGAACTTCATCTTCAACATCCCGACCAAGGATGTGCCGGAGTTCGTCGAGGACATGGAGTACGCCAAAGATGACGCGGCGAAGTTCGAGCGCATTGTCATGCGCTGGGGTGTGCGCCGCAGTCACCCGGCGTTCTGGCGCTATTTCCATGACCTGAACAGCTATATCAAGGAAACCGAACCGGTCGAGGCGGGCGTGCTGGACATGAACCGGTACGAGAACCTCTGATCGGGTTGGCTGACCTTTCCGATTTGCCTGCGGTCGGACACGGTAGGTGGTCTGGATCGATTGCTGGGGGCTGCTTTGCAGCCCTTCGCGGGTGAACCCGCTCCTACGACAGGTACGGCGCGGCTCTCAAGGCTGGCGCTGGCCTCTGCACTCGATACGGGCCTCAATGCACCGCCAAGCGCAGGGTATTCCATGCTGTATTCGCTTCAGGCACTGCGGGCGTTCGCCGCCTGGGTGGTGGTCTGCCACCATTTCATGCAGATCTTCTTCGACTTCCACGCCACCGGCCCCATCGGCCAACTGCTCACCGACCGTGGCGCCGTAGGCGTCGACATCTTCTTCGTCATCAGTGGGCTGGTCATCTACCTGTCGACCCGCGACAAAACCATCGAACCGCGCCAGTTCTTGCTCAATCGGGCGCTGCGCATCGTCCCTGCCTACTGGTTCTACACAGCCCTGATGGCCATGTTGCTGCTGGCATTCAGCCAATGGATGCCCCATCAGGCGTTTGACTGGCGGCACCTGTTCCTGTCGCTGCTGTTCATCCCGGCGGAAAACCCAGGTGGCTATGGCCTGTACCCGACCCTGAACGTGGGCTGGACGCTGAACTTCGAGATGTTCTTCTACCTGCTGTTCGGCCTGGCCTTCCTGGTACGCCAACGGTATCACCTGCTGCTGGTGACTGCCGCTCTGTTGCTGGTCAGTGAGGTACTGGGGCGCATGGGCGTGGTCAGCCGCTTCTACAGCAACGGCATCATCTACGAGTTTCTGCTGGGCATTGGTGTCGGCGTACTGTACCGCCGCGGGCTGATCCGTCAGGGGCGGTGGTTGCCGCTGGCGTTGCTGGGTGTGGCGGGCATGGCGATCTACTATCTGGACGCTTCCCAGCGCTTGCTGCACTGGGGGTTACCGAGTGCGATGGTCGTCCTGGCCTTCGTGGCCATGGAGCCGCTGTTCCAGGGCAATCGGCTGCTCAAGGCCCTTGGCGACTGTTCGTACTCGGTGTACCTGATACATGTGCTGGTGCTGTATGCCGGTTGGTTCGCCAGTGAGCGCCTGCATCTGAACCCGTTCCTGACATTTGCCCTGTGCGTGCCGTCCATTGGACTAATGTCGTGGTTCAGCTACCAGTGGCTGGAGCGCGGCCTGTACCGGCGAATGCAGGCCTGGCTGGCGGCGCAACGGGGGCCGGCCCCTGAATATGCGCTTTCCCGAGTCAATTGCTAGGACTTTGTTCGAAGGCTGGGTTGGCGTACACTTGGCCGCAAGTCTGTGAGGAACCTACATGAGCGCTATAACCATTACCGACGCCGCCCATGACTACCTGGCCGATCTGCTCTCCAAGCAGAATACGCCCGGCATCGGCATTCGCATTTTCATCACCCAGCCGGGCACCCAGTACGCCGAGACGTGCATCGCCTACTGCAAGCCGGGCGAAGAGAAGCCTGACGACACCGCCGTGGGTCTGAAAAGCTTCACTGCCTACCTGGACGCCGTCAGCGTACCGTTCCTGGAAGACGCACTGGTCGACTACGCCACCGACCGCATGGGCGGCCAGCTGACCATCAAGGCGCCAAACGCCAAGGTGCCGATGGTCAACGAAGACAGCCCGATCAACGAGCGTATCAACTACTACCTGCAGACCGAGATCAACCCCGGCCTGGCCAGCCATGGCGGCCAGGTGAGCCTGGTGGACGTGGTCGATGACGGCATTGCCGTGCTGCAGTTCGGTGGTGGCTGCCAGGGTTGCGGCCAGGCCGATGTCACGCTGAAGGAAGGCATCGAGCGCACCCTGCTCGAGCGTATTCCGGAGCTGAAGGGCGTGCGCGACGTGACTGACCACAGCCAGAAAGAAAACGCCTACTACTGAGTTGAAGGCGGCTCCCTTAGCAACAAAGTGTTACGGTTTCAACCCCTGCGACAACAGGCCGCAGCCCGTATTCAAAGGGCTGCAGGCCATACCCGCCATGGTCGGGTAGAACCCCTCTGGGTGTCATGCCAGAATGCCCCGGTTTTTCGACCGGCCCGTCCCGAGGGCCGGCACCTTCCCTGTAAAGGATGGTTTCATGAATGATCTTTTGACCCGGCGTGCGGTTGTCGCCGGCATGGGCGTTCTCGGGCTTGGCCTGCTGGCAGGCTGCAGCCCGGCCCGGGGGCTCGAGTTCAAGTACGGCAAGAACATGAGCAACGAAATCCTCGGGCGCAAGTTCAGCCTCAAAGACCCGCAAGGTAACGTGCGCACCCTGTCGAGCTTCTACGGCAGCATGCCGATGGTCTTCTTCGGCTTCACCCAGTGCCCGGCCGTCTGCCCGACCACGCTGGCGCGGGCGGCGCAGATTCGCAAGCTGCTGAGGGGCCGCGACCGCGACCTGTTCCAGGTGGTGTTCATCACCCTGGACCCGGAGCGCGACACGCCCGAGGTGCTTGATGCCTACGTCAAGGCCTTCGACCCGACGTTCACCGCGCTGACCGGCACCCCCGAGGAAATTGCCGCGGTGGCCAAGGAATTCAAGGTGTTCTACGAGAAGGTTCCGGCCGGAGACACCTACACCATTTCTCATTCGTCCACCAGCTACGTCTACGATACACGTGGCACCCTGCGCCTGAGCCTGGGCCATTCCCTGAACGCCAAGGAATGCGCCGAAGATCTGGTCACCCTGATGGAGATCTGCTGAATGTCGATGCAACCGATCAAACGCGGTTTGGCTGCCCTGGTACTGATGGGGCTGGCCCTGCCGGCCCTGGCCCAGACCACCGTGAGTGATGCCTGGGTGCGTGCCAGCGTGCCGCACCAGCAGTCCACCGGTGCGTTCATGGTCCTGACTGCCAGCAGCGACAGCAAGCTGGTGGGCGTGGCTTCGCCCGTGGCCAAGACCGTGCAGGTGCACGAGATGACCATGAACGGTGACGTGATGGGCATGCGTGAGGTCAAGGCTGTCGAATTGCCAGCCGGCAAGGCAGTGACCCTGGACCCGAATGGCCTGCATGTCATGCTGATGGGCCTGCACAATCAGGTGAAGGAGGGTGACAAAGTGCCTCTGACCCTGACCATCGAGGATGCCAAGGGCGCCAAGGAAACCCTGGACGTTCAGGCACAAGTGCGTGCGCTCAACGCCGACGCGGGTGGTGGGCATGATCACATGCACATGAACCACTGACAGATCAAAGGGCCGCGTTCAGCGGCCCTTTTCTTTTCAACTGCGCCTTTCAGCTACGAAAGCGCGGCAGCGGTCTGTCGAGGGTCAGCGACGTCAGGGTCTTGCGAACCTGGGCCTCATCGGCCTCCAGTGCCTTCAGGCTAGCGCGGATCTTGCCGGCGGCGGGCACATCGCCCTGCCGGTCGATCCAGTCGGCAATCTCCTTGCAGGCACTGCTCAGACAGGCCTGGCGCTGGTTCATCAACGACAGAAGGGTGGTGAGCTCTCTTTCGGACATGACAGGATCCTCCATTCAGCCTTGTCAGTGTAGCAGAGGGTTGGCCAGGCTCTTGCGGCCTTTGCAAGGTGCGCTGCGGCAGCTGCCAGTGGCTGCTCTCGCGGCGCAGTAACAACTCGTTACTTATAAACAGCATGTTTAAAGTTGATGCTCGTGCCGTGCAAGGGATTCAGGGCTCGGTTTCTGAACGTGACCTGTTGAAGTGCTCAACTGCACAGTCGGGAAAATGCCGTCGGGTCTGCATTCAAAGCATGGTTGTTGTAGGAGAATTCCGGGTTTCTGATTTTCGCTTGCAGAAAGCATCGGCGTTGTTACAACTTTCATGTTGAGCTCAATCCTGGCCGAGTCTTAGATTGAGTTGGCCAATATTTGGCAATCTCAATCGGCTCAAAGGAGTGCCCATATGAATCTACAATCCGAGTGTTCAGGAGCGATGTCGCCAGGAAGTACCCGCTAATGCTGGCATTGCGCCTTAACCCCGGAACGCGTTCGCTGTCGCTGGGCTACAGCTTTTCCAAATGTGGTGAATTTGCCTTCGAGGCTGCATTTGCCGTGGCGATCGTGTTCATCACAGATGCGGATATGCTTTTGATCGGCATCGCCTACTTTTTTCGTTACTTGCCAAGTGTGGTGTTTTCGCCATTGGGTGGCTGGCTGGCAGATAACGCCAACAAGAAACACACACTATTAGCAATCGAGGTGACAAAAGGCCTGCTGGCACTTTCCTTCTTTGCCTTGTTCAGCGTGTTCACGCCAGTATTACTTGCGTTGGTGGGCCTCGCAATGGTCATGACAGCGCTCGAATGCCTTTATGTGCCCACGTTTCGCGCGTACTTTCCGGACCTTGTCGAAAAGGATGAGTTAGCCACGGTGAACAGCGGTATCCAGGTGATCGAGGACGCCGCCTCGATCCTCGGGCCGCTGGTCTTTTCGGCCTGTGTGTTACTGCTGTCTCGAGAAGCCACTTTCTTGTTTTTTGCAATGTGCCTTGTCGTGTCGGCCATTTGTATCGCTACCCTGACGCCTGCCAGGCGTAGTGTCCAACAGGCATTCGATGGGTGCGCCATAATCAGGGATGCGGCGAGCAGTGTGAGTCAGTTGAGGGCCGGCAATGCGCCGTTGTTCGCTGTCATTGGCTGCACCACACTCTGTGCGATGTTCGCCACGTCGGTGATTCGCTTTATCCTTCCAGCATCGGTGCTGGAGCACTTCGCCTCTGAAGCGGCGGTTGGATACGTGTTTTCACTGCTTGCGGCAGGCACGGTGGTGGGGGGCATGCTTTACACGCGCTTCAATCCTCGTACAACCGCAGCAATGGTGCTGCGCTACTGGATGCTCTATGGCGGGCTATTTTTTGCTGCAGCAGTGGCGCTGCAATTCAATAACTGGCTGTTCCTGTTGATTCTGTTCCTGGTTGGCTTCATTGGTGCATTTGTCGATATCGCAATCGTGACCAACATCCAGTGCTTGTCGAGGGAGCATGAAGTGGGCAGGAATTTTTCCCTCTATTACTTCACCGCCGTGATGGGTGATGCCGTATCAGGATTGATTGCCAGTTTGGTCTTCGTGCTTGCGGGGCCGGCAACCTTTATCTGGATGACGCTCATGTTATTCATCGCGCCAGTGCGCTGGAACATGAAAGGACGTGGCCCAGATGTCGACAGCCGTACATAGCTTGGGCCTGGCGTATAGACGCAAGTTGGAGAGGGCGCTGCCGCCCTTTCACGCGCGCAGAGCAGAGTGAACGCAGGCTTGCCGATACGCCCCCGGGGTCACCCCATAGGCTTGCTTGAACTGCCGGCTCAAATGGCTCTGGTCGGCAAAGCCGAGGTCGAACGCCACTTGCGAAGCGGCCAGGCCGTGCTTCAGCATTTCGCGGGCGCGGGCCAGGCGGCGTTGCTTCAGCCAGGCATGGGGTGGCAGTCCGGTGGCCTGGCGGAACACCCGGGCGAAGTGGAACGGCGACAGGTTGACTGCTGCCGCCAGCGCTTCCAGTGAGGGCGGGTCGGCCAGTTGGCTTTCCAGCAGTTCGCGGGCGCGGGCTACGGCCAGGGGTTCGTGGCCAGGGGCCGAAGGCTCGGCGCACTGCCCGTGCCGTTGCACCAGGGCCAGCACCGCCTGGCGCCAGGCCGTCTGCTGCTGCAAGGCGCTGGCGCTGGCTTCGGACAACTGATGCAGCTGGCTGAACGCGAGGGCCAGGGCCGGGTCATGGATCACGCTGTCCTTGAAGCTGGGCATGCCGTGGCGGCCCAGTTCCAGTTCGTCGAGCACACCGGTCACCCGCTCGTGCTCGGGATAGAAGCCGCGATAACGCCAGCCGGCTTCATGGGCCGTAGCGCCGGTATGCAGTTCGTCGGGGTTGATCAGCACCATGCTGCCGACCGGTGCCAGGTGCTCGCTGCCGCGGTGCCAGAAGCGCTGGGCGCCCGACTCGATCACGGTGAATACATAGCCTTCGTGCACATGCGGGGCGAAGCGCTGCTGGTAGTAGCGAGCGTGCAGCATCTCGACGTCGCCAAGCGCTGGCGCCTGCCAGAGGTGTGTCTGCTCGCGCAAAGGCGGGCTCATGCCAGCCAGCTGCGCAGAAGGAAGAAGATCAACATGCTCACCAGCATGCTCAGCAATACGCTGCGGGTCAACAGTACCAGGGCGATGGCCACAAGGGAGCCCAGCAGGTAGGGGTTGAGCACGCTCAGGTTGAGCTGGTGGTCGGCCATGAAGATGATCGGGCCGCAGATGGCGGTGAGCATGCCCGGCACGGCAAAGCCGAGAAACTGCCGGGCATTCGAGCTCAGGCGCAGGGGCAGGCGCGGCTCCAGGAATGCGTAGCGGTTGAGGAACACGATGGCGCCCATGGCGAAAATCAGGATCCAGGTCATGCGCGGGCTCCGGCGAATTTCTGGCAGATGAACCCGGCGCACATGCCCAGCAGGCCTGCGACCACCAGGGCGGTTTCCCAGTGCCAGTAGCTGAACAGCACCGAACAGAACAGCGACACGGCTACGCACACCACGGTGGCCAGGTTGCGCACCAGCGGCGCGATCAGGGCGACAAAAGTGGCGACAATGGAGAAATCCAGGCCGAACTGGTCCAGGTGTGGAATGTTCTGGCCCAGCAGTATGCCGGCCAGGGTGAACAGGTTCCAGGCGATGTAAAAGGTCAGGCCCACCCCCAAGGCATACCAGCGGTTGAATTGCTGCTGGTCGTACTGGCTGGTCAGGGCGAAGAATTCGTCGGTCAGCAGAAAGCCCAGGCCGAGCCGCCAGCGCAGCGGCTGGTTGGACAGTACCGGGCGCATCGACAGGCCATACAGCAGGTGCTGCGAGGTCAGCAGCAGGGTGGTGAGCAGGATCGATGCCAGGTTGGCACCCCCCTTGAGCATGCCAATGGCCACCAGCTGCGCGGCGCCGGCGAAGACGATGGCCGACAGCCCCTGCCCCTGCCAGGCGCTGAGGTTGGCCTCGATGGCCATGGAACCGGCCAGCAGGCCCCAAGGGGCAACGGCCAGGGACAACGGGAGAATGGCAATGGCGCCGTGAAGAAAGGCTTGGCGGGCGATGTGGGGCATGATGGCTGCATGACGGCTACGAGGCAGGCCAGCATGACAGACGGGGCAGGGGATGGCTTGAACGATCTTGCTGGTCGAGGCGTGTTCGTCTCAACCTCAGTGGCCAACTGACAACAGGGCCGCAAGGCGGCCCCGAATGACCCTGGGTTATGGGCGGCTGGTCAGCAGCTGTTGCGCCGTTGCGCAGCCATTGATGTCTACGGCTTTCTGCAGCAGGCTCGTGCGCTGCTGTGGGTCGAGGTCGCCAAGCAGGCGGTACACCTCGGCCTGGTAGTCGCGCTGACGCCCCCACAGCATTTCCAGGCCTTGTGGCCGGCTGCGGTTGCAGGCCAAGCGCGTGGCCGGTTGCGGGTAGTAGGGGGCGTACACGGTGGCCATGCTGGGGATGGCCTCCAGCGCTGTACGGTACTCGCTGCTGACGTTGTAGGGCTGGCACCAGGTGGCGATGGCGGGCGCCGGTGCGGCAAACCCCTGCTGGAGGCTGGCTTCGAGCAACGGGCAGGCGGCCTCCGGGATTTGCGCGGCGGGCAGGTACGTCATGTAATACAGCGCCAGACGGTACTGTGCGACCGGGTGGCCAAGCGCTACCGATTTTTTCAGCAGGGCAACCGCTGTCGGCAAGGTGTGAGCCATGGCCTGGCCCTGGCGGCTAAGCTCAGGGTCGCCGCCCACTGCGGTGCGCAGCGTGCTGGCAGCGTCGTCCTGGTTGTCGGCCTGCTCCAGTAGCGGCAAGGCCTGACGGTAGAGCAGGTCGGCATGAGGGTCGATGCGTACCTCCAGCGCTTGCGCGGCCAGTGGCATCAGCGCAGCCAACAGCGGGGGCAGGCGTCGCACAAGGCTCACAGGCAAACCCCATGGGTGGCCAAGTACGGATGGACGGCTTTGGTGTTCATGGCGGTCAAACGTGCGCCTCGGGCAAATCGTAACGACGACGTATTCTAGCCACCCTAAGGGGGTGGCCGAAAGACCACCCGACAACTGTCAGACGAGCTTGATCGGCGTGACCTTGCGCTGGGCATGTTTTTCCTGGGCCAGCCCAAGCTTGGCGGTGATCACCTTGGCCAAGGCATTGTTGCCCAGATCGTTCAGGTGCAGGCGGTCGATGAACAGGTCGGCGCCGAACACGGGCGAGCTGTCGAGCATGCAGTTCATGTCGTAGCAGGGCACCGGGTCGGCCTGGCTTTTGATACGGCGGAAAAATGCCGAATGCAACTGTCTGTCGAATGCCCCCTCCAGCAGCCGGTCGAAGTTGGCCGGTTGTTGCTGCAGCGCGGTCAGCATGGCTTGCTCGCCGGCGGGCAGGGTATCCCGGCACCAGGGCAGCAGCGGTTGCAGGATGAAGGTGAGCGTGGCGTGGCTGTCTGCCAGCAGACGGTCCCATTGGCGCAAGGTGCGGCCAATGTTGTCGGCGGCACGGGCCAGTCGTTTTTCCGGGGAGGACAGTGGCCAGCTGACCGGGGCTGTGACCACGGGAGGGGTCAGCGCCTGGCCGATGCGCCGCCACAGCGACTGCCGACGGGGCGGTGCGCAGGGCTGCATGCCTTCGCTGAAACTGTTGAGAAAGGCCTGGTAGGCCTTGGCGTGCTGCGGGTCGTTGGTACCTGCGAGGACTTCACACAGGGCTTCGTGGGCCAGGCTGTTGAGGCCACTGAGCACCACCACATGGCCGAGTTGGCCAAGGCGGTGCTGGTGGGTCAGGAACATCATCAATTCCTGGGTGGCGTTCAGCCCGCAGCCGGCCAGGCTCAGCCAGACTTCGCCCGTGAGCATCGACAGGTGCGAGGCCACTGTGTGTTCGTCGGAGCTGGCGCCGATGCCCAGGGCTGTGGAGCCGCCGACCAGCAGGTTGATGCGCGACGCACCACCGTGCTCGGCCGCCGAAAAGCGCTTGCCGGCGCAATGGCTGTAGCGCAAGCCAAGTGCATCGGTGTTGATGGTGCCGGAGCGGTAGCCGGTTTCGTGCACATGCAGCATATAGGGGGCACGGCGACTGCCCAGCAGGAGAAAGCGCTGGTAGTCCTGCTGCAGCGGCGAAGGAGACGGGCGCGCATCAGTCGTGGTCATGGTCTCTCCTTCGCTTGAGCCGGGTACTTTGCAGCAGATTCAGGCCGCCAGTTCCTTGAGGTTGTACAGCAGGCCGCCGGCGGCGATCAGCAGCAGGGCGACGCCCGAGGCCAGGCTGATGATGCGGTTGCTGCGCTGCGAGGCGATCTTGCCGATGGCGAAGATGTACAGGCTGAGCACGGCGAAATCGATGGCCACCCACAGTAGCGACAGCACCACCATGCTCTTGCCGAACGATTCGGTGATCTGAATGAACTGCGGGAAGAAGGCGATGAAGAAAATGATGTCCTTCGGGTTGGAAATGCCCACCATGAAGCCTTGCATCAGCCCGCCGCGCCCAGCCTTGGGGGCCTCGCTCGCCGCGTCTGACGCGGGTGCCTGCAGGGCGTCCCTCAACGTGCCCATGGCAATGTAGCCGATGAACAGGCAGCCCAGCAGGCTCATGGTGCTGAGCCATGTTTTGTCGATGGCGGCACTGGTGAGGATGATCCACGCTGCCGCGCCGATCAGCACCAGTGATGCCCAGTTGGTGCCGACGGCGGTGAACATGGCCTTGCGCGAGCCGGAGGCGGCCGCAGTGTTGACGATCAGTGCCACCACCGGGCCGGGAGTGGCGATCAGTAGCAGCACGGTGAGGGCGTAGGTGGCGGTGAGTGCGGTATTCACGGTCAGTTCTCGATCAGTATGTCGGGTGTCGCCTGGTGTGCGGCATGGGCGTGGAAGGGGCAGCGTGACGGGTTGAGCGAGCCTGCCTCCTGCAGTTGATACTGCTTCCACTCGTAGTTGTCGGTATCGCCGAAAAAGCCAAGGGTGTCGGGCACAACGCCGTCGTTGTAGTGGTGCACGCGCTCGCGAATGCGCTCGCGGATGCGCTTGCCACTCTCGGTGTTGGCATTGGCCACTTCGTCGAAGTTCTCCCGCGGGTTGATGACGAAGGTGATGTGCTGGCCCAGATTGCGGCTTTTCATCTGCTGATGGCCGGGGAAGTTCATGTTGATGAACAGCGGCATGCCGGCATAGCAGAACGACCAGCCGGTATCGTCGGGATCGGTCGGGATGCCCTGAGGCCAAGGGTGCGGGTCGCGCGCATGCACGCCGCGCAGTACCTTCCAGGCCAAGGCCTGTTGCTCGGCCAGGCTGCTGCCGGCGGCGGTTTCGAGAAACACCACCAATGGGCTGCCGATGCGCTGCTTGGGCGCGATCGGTGCGACGGTGCGCACATAATTGGCCAGGCCCTGTGCGATATCATCGGCCAGTTGCTCGGCGCGGGCGAAGAGAATGTGGCAGGTTTCGCCGTTTACCGCCTTGCGGCCGAACAGGCAGGGGAATTCGGGGTTGGCGAGAATACTGCGAAAGTGTTCTATGGTTTTGAACGTCCAGTGTTGCATGGTGTGTCCATGTTCAGCGGCGAGCTCCAGCGCATCCAGGCGATAGCAATTTCCATATCCCGTAAACATGATTTCCCCAGGCGTTGATTTAAGTGAACGTTCCAGTCACATGCAGGCAGGATCTTGGTTATGTTTGTTATTTACCGGCATTTTCCGAGACGCTCCTGTCGTTGTAAAACGCGTGGAGTTATGACCTACTATTAGTCTTACTCATGCTCGGGACGCCGCCATGTCGGAACGAATTCAGGCCTTGCACGCGCTGCGTGCCTTCGAGGTGGCCTCTCGCTATGGCTCTTTCACCCGCGCTGCTGAGGAGCTGGCCCTGACCCAGGGCGCCGTCAGCCACCACATCAAGACCCTCGAAGCCCTGTTTGGCTGCGACCTGTTCGAACGTCGGGGCCCGAAGCTGAGCCTGACCGAGCACGGCCGCCTGCTTGCGCAAGAGCTGAAGGTAGGCTTCAAGATCATCGAGAATGCCTGCGCACTGCTGCGTCAGGATCGCTACGGCCTGCGCCTGAAGGCGCCGTCCACGCTCACGGTGCGCTGGCTGCTGCGGGCGCTGGATGCGTTCAAGAAGGTCGAGGACAACTGCAGCGTGCAGCTGTCCAGTGTGTGGATGGATATCGACAGCGTGGACTTCTATTCCGAGCCCTACGACTGCGCCATTCTCCTGGCCAGCGGGCGTTTTCCCGCCGATATCGAGAGTTTCAAGCTGTTCGATGAATGGCTGATTCCGGTATGTCATCCGGATTACATGACGCAGGCACAACCGCAACTGTCCGACCTGCCCCGATGCGAGTTCCTGCACCCGTCACCCGACCGGCGTGACTGGCGGCGTTGGCTGGCGCGAATGGATGCGCTGGACATCAGCATCGACCAGGGGCAGGTGTTCGATACCCTCGACCAGGGCATATCGGCCGCCCAGCAGGGCTTAGGCATTTCAGTGGTCGATCTGGTACTGGCCAGCACCGACCTGGCCGCCGGGCGCCTGGTCACGCCTTTCAAGCATGCCGTGGCCACCGGCGACGGTTACTACATGACCTGGCTCAAGGCCAGCCCAAAAGCGCGGCAAATGAACAAGCTGCGTGACTTCCTGCTCGGCCAGGTACCGCCGCTGGCCTACAAGGACATCAACTACCTGTACGGTTGAATACCCGAGCGAGCATGAAGTCGATGAATACCCGCAACTTTGGCGGCATCTGCCGCCCGGACGGCCACAGCAGATAGAAGCTGCCGCGCCGTTCCATGAAGTCGTCGAGGACACTGACCAGTGAGCCATTGGCCAGCTCGCGACCTACGTTGAAGTCCGGCAGACAGGTAATGCCGCGGTGGTTCAAGGCAAAGCAGACGCGTGTTTCGACGTGGTTGCAGACCATCGAGATGGGGATGTCATAGGCTTGCTCGGGATGCTCCTGGCGCAGCGGCCAGGTTTCCAGCTTGCCGTTGCTGGGGAAGCGATAATGCAGGCAGGTATGCGCTGCCAGGTCGCGTGGGTGCAACGGTGTGCCGCGTTCGCGCAGGTACTCGGGCGAGGCTACCAGGCGATGCTGAAAGTGCCCGAGGAATTTGGCGCTGAGCCGGGAGTCCACCGGCTGCCCGCCGCGCATCACCACATCGAAGCCTTCACCAACGATATCCACCATGCGGTCGGAGAAGTCCAGGTCCAGTTCAACCTGTGGGTACAGTGCCATGAACTCGGCCAGTGCCGGCATTACCAGTCTGGTCACCTGCGGCATGCTCACCCGCAGGCGCCCGCGCGGCGTTTCGCTGGCCTGCGACAGCTCCTGCTCGGTGGCTTCGATTTCGGCAAGGATGCGCCGGCTGCGTTCGAGGAACATCGTGCCCTCGGCGGTGAGGGTGATGCTGCGTGTGCTGCGGTGGAACAGGCGCACGCCCAGGCGGCTTTCCAGGCGCGCCACGCGTTTGCCCACTGCCGAAGCACTGATCCCCAGTGACTGGCTGGCGGCAACGAAGCTGCGGGTTTCAGCCACCCGATTGAAGACCACGAAGCCGCTGAGGCTGTCCATGTCGCACTCCTGATTGCGGACGCTGATGTCCTGGGTGAGCGGCATTGTAACCGTCTTTTTCCGCAATGGCCTGGTCTTGCAGACTGTTCGCCTCGTTTCTCACTCAAGGCATTTGCAATGTCCCAGACATCTTCCGCACCGGTGCTGGCTGCCAGCAACGAACGTCTGCCCGTTGGCGGGCTGCTGGCGCTGGCCATGACCGGTTTCATCGCCATCCTCAGCGAAACCTTGCCGGCGGGTTTGCTCGACCAGATCGCCGATGGCATGCACATCAGCCAGGCCATGGCTGGGCAATGGGTCACGGCGTATGCCTTGGGCTCGTTACTGACCGCCATCCCGTTGGTGACATTGACCCAAGGCTGGTATCGGCGCCGGGCGCTGTTGCTGGCGATCATCGGCTTCGTGCTGTTCAACGGGCTGACGGCCCTGTCGGACTCCAACAGCCTGACCCTGGTGCTGCGCTTTTTCACGGGGGCTGCGGCCGGCCTGGCATGGGGCCTGATCGCTGGCCATGCCCGGCGCATGGTGCCGGTACCGTTGCAGGGCCGGGCCATGGCGCTGGCCATGCTCGGGCAGCCGATTGCCTTGTCGCTCGGCTTGCCGATTGCGACCTGGCTGGGGGCAGGGTTGGGCTGGCGCGCGACGTTCGTGGTCGTCACGCTGGTGGCGTCGCTGCTGGTGGTGTGGGTGTTGCGATCCGTGCCGGACTACCCGGGGCAGGCTGCCGGCAAGCGCCCGGCGGCCATGCAGGTATTGCGCACGCCAGGGGTGTTGATCGTATTGCTGGTGATCCTCACCTGGATCCTTGGCCATAACATCCTCTACACCTATATCGTGCCGTTGCTGGTGGCGGCTGGCATGGCTGCGGACATTGGCCCGGTGCTGATGGTGTTTGGTCTGTCGGCGCTGGCCGGGATCGGCCTGGTAGGGCTGCTGGTCGACCGGCACCTGCGCAAGCTGGTATTGCTGAGCCTGGCCGGTTTTGCCTTGGCCACGCTGGCATTGGGGCAGGCATCGTCGTGGCTTGTGTACCTGAGCATCGCCTTGTGGGGAATGACCTATGGCGGCGCCCCGACCCTGCTGCAGACAGCGTGCGCCGACGCCGCAGGCCAGGGTGGTGATGTGGCGCAGTCGATGCTGGTGACGGTGTGGAACTGCGCCATTGCCCTGGGCGGAATCATTGGCGGATTGCTGCTGGCTGGGGCCGGCGTGGCGTGGTTTGGCGGGGTGGTGCTGGGGTTGATCGCCTTGGCCTGGCTGCTGGCCGTGGCCGGGCGGGGGAGCGGTTTTGTGGCGGGGAGGCGCTAAAACACTCATGCCACGCACGACACAGGTAGAATAACGCCCTCTACAGACAATCCAGAGGTCGACGCAGTGGAGTTGCAGCAGGGTTTTGTCCTGACCCGGCACTGGCACGATACGCCGGAAGGCACCTGCGTGGAGTTCTGGCTGGCCACCGATGCCGGGCCCCGGCTGTTGCGGCTGGCGGCGCAGGAGTCGGTGGCTTTCATTCCTCAGGCGCAGGCCGAGCATGCCCGTGTGCTGCTGGCCAACGAAGCAGGGACCAAGCTCAAGCCACTGCGCCTGAAGGACTTCGAGCATCGCCCAATGCTCGGCCTCTACACCCGCCAGCATCGCCAGTTGATGCAACTGGAGCAGCGTCTGCGCACGGCCGGTATCGACGTGTTCGAGGCCGATATCCGCCCGCCGGAGCGTTATCTCATGGAGCGCTTCATCACGGCGCCGGTGCAGTTCACTGGTCAGCCGGATGCGCAGGGCGTTTACCGGGACGCCCAGCTCAAGCCGCAGCCAGGCTATCGCCCGGCGCTGCGCCTGGTGTCGCTGGACATCGAGACCAGCGAGCGTGGCGAGCTGTACAGCATCGCGCTGGAGGGCTGTGGTCAGCGCCAGGTGTACATGCTCGGCCCGGCCAACGGCGATGCCACCGGGCTTGACTTCGACCTGGAGTATTGCGCTGATCGCGCCGCCTTGATTACCCGGCTCAACCAGTGGATGGCCAGGCATGACCCGGACGCGATCATTGGCTGGAACCTGGTGCAGTTCGACCTGCGCCTGCTGCATGAGCATGCCAAGTCGTTGCAGGTGCCACTAACGCTGGGGCGCAACGGTGCGGTCATGACCCTGCGCAGCCATGCCGGTGGCGGCCATGTCTTCGCCGATGCGCCGGGGCGGCTGCTGATCGATGGCATCGAGGCGTTGCGTTCGGCCACCTGGAGCTTTGCCTCGTTCAGCCTGGAGAACGTTGCCCAGACCCTGCTGGGTGAAGGCAAGGCCATCGACACACCGTACCAACGCATGGACGAAATCAATCGCCGCTTCGCCGAAGACAAACCGGCCCTGGCGCGCTACAACCTGAAGGACTGCGAACTGGTCACGCGCATTTTCGCCCATACCCGGCTGCTCGACTTCCTGCTCGAACGTGCCTCGGTGACGGGATTGGCCGTGGACCGCAGCGGTGGGTCGGTAGCCGCGTTCTGTCACTTGTACATTCCACAGATGCACCGCCTTGGCTTTGTCGCGCCCAGCCTTGGCAGCCGCCCTGACGAAGCCAGCCCCGGCGGGTTTGTCATGGATTCGCGGCCAGGGCTTTACGACTCGGTGCTGGTGCTGGACTACAAGAGCCTGTACCCATCGATCATCCGGACCTTTCTCATCGACCCGGTCGGGCTGATCGAAGGCTTGCGCCAGCCTGACGACGCACATTCGGTCGAGGGTTTTCGCGGTGGGCGGTTTTCACGCACGCAGCACTGCCTGCCAGCCATCGTCGAACGGGTGTGGCAGGGCAGGGAAGCGGCCAAGCGCGAGGGCAATGCGCCGCTGTCACAGGCCTTGAAAATCATCATGAATGCCTTTTATGGCGTGCTTGGTTCCAGCGGTTGCCGTTTCTTCGACCCGCGCCTGGCGTCCTCGATCACCATGCGCGGCCACCAGATCATGCGCCAGACCAGGTCCCTGATCGAGGCGTGTGGCTACGATGTGATCTACGGTGACACCGACTCCACCTTTGTCTGGCTCAAGGGGGCCCACGCCGAGGCAGACGCGGCGCGCATCGGCCGCGAGCTGGTGGCAAAGGTCAACCAATGGTGGCAAGCCCATCTGCACGAGACCATGAACCTGCAGAGCGCCCTCGAACTGCAGTTCGAGGTGCATTACCGACGCTTCCTGATGCCCACCATCCGCGGTACCGATGAAGGCAGCAAAAAGCGCTATGCCGGCCTGGTGCAGCGGGCCGATGGTTCGCAAGAGATGGTTTACAAGGGCCTGGAATCGGTGCGCACCGACTGGTCACCGCTGGCCCGGCAGTTCCAGCAGGAACTCTACGGCCGAGTGTTCCGCAGCGAGCCCTACCGTGATTATGTCCGCGAGTACGTGCGGCGAACGTTGGCGGGCGAGCAGGACGAACTGCTGGTTTATCGCAAGCGCCTGCGTCGCCCGCTGGCCGATTACCAGCGCAACGTGCCGCCGCATGTGCGTGCCGCACGCCTTGCCGACGACTACAACAAGCGTCTGCAGCGCCCTCTGCAGTACCAGCGTGGTGGCTGGATCAGTTACGTGATCACCACCGCCGGCCCTGAGCCGCTGGAAAACCTGCAGGCACCGATCGATTACGATCACTACATCAGCCGTCAGCTACTGCCGGTGGCCGACGCCATCCTGCCCTTTGTCGGCGATGATTTCGCGCGCCTTACCGACCATCAGTTACTGCTGTTCTGAACAGGTGGTAGATAGCTAGGCGTCAGCCTGACGCTACAGTCTTCAGACTCGGACCTCCATGTCGTCGCGGAGGCAGAGATGCAGAACAATAGCCGTCAACCATCGGCTGCGGTCGATACCCTTGCCATGGCCCAAGCATGCCAGGACCACTACATTGCACAGCGGCTGCCGGCCTGGATGAAGCGGCTGAGCGTGGCCGAATTCACCCTTCTGAGCGAGGCGCTGCCTGAACTGCTGGCCTGCCGCGCAGGCTTGGTGTCAGCGCTGGCGCGGCTACGCAACCTGAATGCATTTACCCAGCCCTTGCTGCAGCAAGCGCTCGGTGCCCACGGCGACCTTGACGTCGATCGCCTGTACTTTCGCCAGTGGTACACCTTTACCTCGCCCACGATCCATTATGTAACCAGTCGGCTTCCGGTTGTCGGCAGCGATTACTACGACATCCCTCTGCTCGAGGCTGCTTTGAGCAATTTCACCGCAGAACAGCAGCGCGACCAGCCACAGGGCTATTGCTTGGTCGATGTGCGCGGCGCAAGGCGTAGTGAGCTGTCTGCACCGGGCTTCGCCAGGCTGTGTCGAGCGCTGGATCTTGGGCAGAAATACCAGGCGCATCTGGATTCGGTACTCCAGCCTGAAGTCAGGGGGTTACTGACGCGACGGCAACGCTACAGCATGCTGGTGGATGCCCTGCAGGCCAGGGCGCAGGGCGTATTGAGCGCAGACGAACTGCAGTGGGTGGTGGCGCTCTGCACCAAGGACACGCTCGGCAAGCTCGAAGGCGCATCGGTTCGCGTGCGGCAGTTGGCGGTGTTCGGTTGCCGCTTGCAGCAGATCGTCGTGCTGGACGTGATCGACGCGGGCCTGTTGTTCAACACCAGCAAGCGCGTGTTGGTCTATGTACCGGGTGACCCGCACGGCCCCTGGAGCGTGCGCAGCGACCTGGAAGATTATGCCCGCCGGGTGCTTGGCAAACGCCTGCGCGAAGATGACTACCGGCGCTTCTTCAACCGCTTCGTGCGCCGACGCGATAGCCAGCGATTCTTCTCGGCCGTCAGTGAGCGCCTCGATGACGTGCCCGGCTGGGCAACCCGCGACCTCGATGAGCAGACCTTTGCCTATCGCCTGCCATTGTTCGAACACCTTGCTGACGACTGGATTGCGCGGATCAAGGACGATGCTGCGGTCATCGCCCCGCCCGTGGCCCTGCTTGATCGCGAGGTCCAGGCCGAACACGCCCGCCGTTTGCGTGCTGAAGGCTGGACCCTGTTGGGTGTTGCAGGGTTTTTCGTTCCGGGCATCGGCGCGGTGTTGTTGGGGGTGATGGCCTGGGAGCTGCTTGAGCAGACGTTCCAGGCTGTAGGGGATTGGCAGGACAACGAACGCAATGCGGCACTGGCGCACCTGCTGAATGTAGGCAAAGGACTGCTGGCTGTCGGGGCAACCGTTGCCGTAGTCGCCACGGCCCGACGCGCCTGGAGTGTGGTGGACAACCTGGTACCGGCGCAGCTGGAAAACGGTGAGGAAAAACTGTGGAACGCAGACCTCGGCCCCTATCGCTGCGAAAGCCCGCCAGACACGGCGGTGCCGGACATGGAGGGTATGCACCGCCTGGGCGAGCGCCGCTGGATCAGCATGGACGGGCACTGGTATGAGATGACCTGGCACAACGACGATGAACAGTGGCAACTGCTCCCTTATCAGGGCTATGCGCCGCCACTGCGTCACAATGGGGCCGGTGCATGGCGGCTGTGGTACGAGCAGCCCGCCGAGTGGGGCGACACACGCCAGTTGTTCCGCCGCCTGGGCGGGCCATTCAGCGACCTTGACGATGCGCAGATCGACCAGTCGCTGGCGATCCATGGCCTCGATGATCAGCACCTTCGGGCATGGCATGTGTATGGCCTTGCGCCGGAAGCAGCGCTGGTCGACACCGTCGCACGCGTGCGGCTCGCCGGCAGGATTGGGACGTTGATCAACCACTTGCGCGAGGGAGGGGTAACGGCAGACCCGCTGCTGCTGGAGCAGGTCATGCGCCTTCCACAGGCCGCCGGCAAGGACGGAGCAGCGTTGGCCGATGTGGCTTGGGCCGGGCGACGAGAACTGCTGCAGGCGGTGTACGAAGAGCAGAATCCCGACACGGAAACGGGCCGTCTCTTACGGCAGAATTTTGCCAGCCTGCACCGCCTGGCTGCGGATGAGGTGCTACGCGATGCCAGCGAGGATGACCTGCAGCTTTTGCGTGAGACGGGGCGCGTGCCGTTGCCGATGGCCGAGGCAGCAAGGTTGCAGGTTGCGCGGATTCGAATAGCGCGGGTGTATGAGGCGCTGAGCATCGATACGCCGCAAAACCTCGACCTGGCGCGTGTGGTACTTAATCTGCTGGTGCATGTGCCGGGGGCTGGCGGGCCCGGGTGGCGATTGTACGACGGTGATGCCAGCGAGCCGTTAGTGACGGTCGAGGGAACGGGGCAGACGTTTGACTTGCTTCATCGTCATGGGCTGTTCCGCCTGCGTACCCGAACGCACACGGTTGCCGGTGAGAGGGGGGAGTTGTTCGAGACCTTGGCCGCAGCCTATGACGACGCATCGCAAGCGGCCATCAGCCAAGGCCGGTCGTTTGTGCCTGCGCTGCGCCAGGCGCTGACCGACGTTGCTATCGAGCAACGCCAGACCGTGGTGAATCTGCTCAGGTTGGAACAGCCGACCGGCTCGTTTCTCCCGCCACAACGTCTGGCGGATGGCAGGGTTGGCTACCCCTTGGCGGGCGGCAGGTTCTGGGGGGCGCTGGGGCGGAACAGGCCCAGGGCGCTGCAGGCTCGGCTGCGTGATCTGTACCCAGCTTTCAGTGACGAGCAGATCGGGCACTGGCTCGCATCAGGCGACGCGCAGGCCAGGTTACAGAGGCTGGAACAGCAATACGGGGTGCTCAAGAGACACTTGACCCAGTGGGCGCGCAGTGCCTTGCTGTCATCAGAACTGCCCGCCCGGCGTGAGTTCAGAAAGGGGCTGATCAACTGCTGGCGCTGTCTTGTGCCGGAACTGCAAGGACAAGCAGCACTGGACGACGGGCGCTTCATGCTGACCCAGACCATCAGCCGCTTGCGCCATCTGCCGGCCCTGCCCGCGCAAGTGGGCTTTCCCCACGTCTCGATCCTGGCCTTGCGCGCCATGCGCGTGGAGCACGTTCCGGATGAGTTTCTGCGGGCGTTTCCCAACTTGCGCAACCTGGAAATCACCCATTGCCGACTCCGGCGTTTGCCATTGCCTCTGATGCTTGTCCAGAAGCTGGAGGTACTCGACTTGTCTGGTAACCAGATCACCCTCGACCAAGGCCAGGCGTTGGTCCTGGCGGATTGCCGGTCCCTGGTGTACCTGAACCTTTCAGACAACCCGCTGCGCAGGGCATTTTCCGTCCAGGCAATGACCGAACTGAATGCCCTCTACCTGTCGAACACCCAGTTACCCGAGTGCCCCTATGGGCTGATGGACGCGCCAGAACTGCACACCCTGAACCTCAGCGGCAACCGTATTTCTGAACTGCCCGAGGGTTTTCATCAGTCGCAGCTGTGGCGCTTGGGCAGGGTCGAGCTTTCCGGCAATCGGCTGGGGGGGGCGCAGGTTGGGTTATCAAACTGGCATTTGCTTGAGGCCAGTCGCGTGCCTTACCGGTTGCGCATTCTGGATGCGCTGCCTGGCGAACGCCGAGATGAAATGGCTGCACTGTGGGCCCATCTGGAGGCCGAGGAACAATCGGAAGCGTTCTTCAATACCCTGTCGATGCTGACGGAATCGGGCGCCTTCAGCTTCTCATCGACTGCATCCGCGCTCGCGGCCCGTGTGTTCGACATGTTCCAGGCGATGTCTGAGCATGATGCCCTCAGGCAGGAGCTGTTCGAGCACGCTGCGGCGACCGGTTGCCAGGATAACGCCACCGCGCGTTTCGCCAACCTGGAACTGCGAGTGATGATATGGCGCACGAGGCACAGCGGATCTGCCCGGCCTGAACGGGCCTTGCTGAAGCTCGGTGCCCGGATGTGGCGGTTGGCGGTGCTTGAGCAAATTGCCGCTGAACATGCTCATCGGGTGGGGGCGAGCGCTGAATCGATCGAATTCGCCTTGGCCTATCGAATCGGCTTGCGCACGTCTCTGGACTTGCCTGGCCAACCCGATGAAATGCTCTATGCAGGTATCCCTGCCTTGAGTAGCCAGGACCTTCTCCTGGCCCGTGAAAGGGTTCTGGCGCGACAGACCCGGGAGGGCATTGCTGATTACTTGTCACGCCAGTGGTTCTGGCAGGATTACTTGCGCAAGGCCTGCGCGGTTCGCTTGCAAGTGCCCCAATCCATGCACGCTGAGCTGGAACGGCTGATGGCGCTGGGGAATCGGGACGAGGAAATCGCGCGGCTGCAGATCCGCAATCAGCAACGCGAGCATGCGGTGTTGCTGCAGTTGACGCTGGAGGCGCTGGACCGGAACACGGTGCAGCGTCCGCTCAGCTAGCGGGTTGGCGGTTGTCTGAACGCAGGCATTAGCTATATAGCGCCTGGCGGGGAGCAGGCAATTTAGTCTGGCCTCTTTTCATGAAGAGGCCCCCGCTATGGACACCACTTTGCCGTCAGATGCGCAGGCCGCCATCGATGCCTTTCAGGACGGCATCATCGGCAGGCGCCTGCCACCCTGGTTGCGTCATGCACCTGCTGAGCAACTGCCTGAGATCGGCAGGGCATTGTCAAACAGCCTTCGCTGCTGTGAGCAAGTGAACACGGTGCTGCGAGGTATCGAGGGCCTCGACAGTTTCGTCGCATCAGCCCTGGGAAAGGCCCTCGACGAGCGTTACGGGCTTGGCCGTAACCCGCACGTGCTCAGGTTCCTGGAGGGCCGCCGGGAACCTGTGATCAACAGTCAGCCGGTGGGCGCGCACCTGACTACCGTGGTCTATGAAGAAAAGCCACTGCTCGAAGTGGCATTGCGCAACTTCACGGCCGCGCAGGCGCAGGAAGGTGGCCAGCCGCGCGGTAACCGCCTGCTGCTTCCACGCCACGGCACGGCCAAACCCCCTACGAGCATCGAGTTTGCCGGACTGTGTCGTGAGCTGGACCTGGGTGAGCGCTATCAACGTCATCTGGATGCCATCCTCACGCCCACTGGCAGTGCCGAGCGCCTGGTATCGCAGCTTGTAGATGCCACGCGCTACACCATGCTTGTGGACGCCTACAAAGCCAGGCAAGAGGGAACGCTGGATGCCAGCGAACTCAATGTGATGGTAGCTGTGTGCGAGAAGGGAAAACTGCCGCGCTTGGCGGGCGACCTTGTGCAGGCCAGGCAACTGAAATTGCTGGGTTGCCAGATTGAGCAGGTGACCGTGTTCGTAGTGGTTGAGCAGGGCGTTTTGTTCAACACGACGCGTCGGGTGTTGCTTTACGTGCCTGGAGACCCTTTTTCGCCCTGGCGCGCGTTCGAGAGCCTCGACAAACTGAACCGCGAACTGGGCCGTCGCTTGCGAGACAAGGCTTACCAGCGTTTTTTCAGCCGCTTCGTGCTGCGGCGCGACAGCCAGGCTTTTTTCGCCCAGGTCGCGGAGCGCTTCGATGACCTGCCGGGCTGGGCGTTTCGTGATCTCGAACCGCGCTTGCAGGCTTACCCGCAGCCGTTGTTCATCAGCCTGGCACAGGCACGTATCCACCAGATCAAGGACGATGCGGCGATGATCGCGGTGCCTGTGGCCAGACTGGATCGTGAGGTTCAGCGCCAGCATGACCTGCGCCTTGCAGCCGAAGGATGGGCGCTGCTCAACCTGGCCAGTTTCTTTGTGCCCGGGGTTGGCCTGGCGCTGCTGGCCGTGACGGCCTGCGAACTGCTGGGTGAGGTCTACCATGGCGCCGAGGCCTGGCAGCAAGGCGATCGTCAGGAGGCGCTCGACCATTTGACCCACGTGGCGACAGACCTTGCCGTGCTGGCGACCACAGTCGCCGGGGTGGGTGTCGCTCGACGGGTTTGGGCACGCTCTGCGAAGGTCGATGCCATGGTGCCGGCCCGGCTGGAGGACGGCACTGAGAAACTTTGGCAACACGACTTGACCCTGTTTCAAAGCCAGGCCCCCGTTGCGGCCTCGAGCCGGGATGCCTTGGGTATTCGGCGTCAGGACGGGCGGGCCTGGATCGAAATGGACGGGCATCACTATCGCGTGGCAGAGGCGGGTGATGATCAATGGCAGTTGTATCCGGTCGACGGCCACGGGCCGTTGCTGCGCCACAATGGCGCAGGTGCCTGGCGTTTGTGGAGCGAGCAACCGGCTCGGTGGACCGACAAATACCGCATGTTCCGGCGTTTGGGCGAACCCTTCAATAGGCTGAATGACGAACAGATCGATGAGGTTCTGCTGTTCCATGGCCTTGATGGCGACGACCTGCGTGGCCTGCATGTACACGCCCAGGCACCGAGCCCAGGGATGATCGACAGTGTGGAGCGGGTCAGGCTTGATCAACGCATCCGCAGCATGATTGGCCGTCTGCGCAGCGGCGAGCCGGTCGCAGATACAACAGTGCTCGATCACGCTCGGCGCCTGCCAGGCGCGAGTGGCCTGACAGATCAGGCACTGGCCACGTTGGCATGGACGCAGCGCCGAACACTGCTGCAGCACCTTTTCGAAGCCTTGCAGCCCAGCGACACCCCTGGCAGCGCGGCGCTGCGCCGGGTGTTCCCGGGGCTGAGCGCGCGCACTGCGCAAGCATTGGTACAGGCCGCCAGCAGCGTGGATCGCATGCGGCTGCGGTCCAGCGGCAGGGTTGCACTGGGGCTCGCCGAAGCGGCAAGGGGCAGTGTGCTGGCTACCCGCCAGGCTCGGGTATTTGAAGCGTTGTACCTTGATACCCCGCAGCACGCAGACTTGGCACGGGTGGCCTTGGGCTTGCTGCGGTATGTACCCGGTGGCGAACAAGGTGTGTGCTGGCGTCTGTACGAAGGTTGCCTGGGCGGGCCGATGCTGGCGAAGACCGAGCAAGGGCAGCGGGCGTTCGATCTGGTGCACGTGAACGGTACGTTTCAACTGCATGGCAGCCAGGGCACGGCGCTGGGTGAGGCAGGTGAGTTGTTCGACGTCATGGCGCCAGCCTATACCGAAGCGCAGAGGGCGGCGATGGGGATCGGCGATCCATTTGCGCACAACCTCAGGGTGATACTGGCGCGCGAAGCGGCACGCCATCGTGATGAAATCAGTCGTTTGCTTGGCGCGGTACGCCCAGGTGCTGTCCGAGGGCCCATGCGCTTGGCCGATGGACGTATTGGCTACCCGCTGGGTGGTGGCGGAGTAGGTGGTTTCGCATCAAGGGGGAGTGCCCTGAGGGCAACGCTGCGCGATCTCTTTCCGTGGTTGAGTGATGAGCAGGTCGAGACCTTCGCCGATGACGCCAGGCGTTCAGGGCAGCAGATTGAACACGTACTGGCGGACCTTCGCAATGAGTTCGCCATCCTGCGCATCACACTGAATACCTGGGTGGCACGAGGGCAGGGCGATGTCAGGGAAGATCGAGAGGCTCTACGCCAGACGTTGTTCAATTGCTGGCGGCGGTCAGTCGGCGTGGGGGAACTGCAAATCAATGCACAGGAAAACCTCCACGTCATGTTCTGCAATTTCAGATCGAGCGGCTTGCCCAACATACCCCCACAGGTCAGCTTCAGAGGTGTGACCAGCCTGTCGCTGCTGCACCTTGACCTTCTGGAGGTGCCCAGCAGCCTATTGCTGGCTTTCCCTAACCTGCAAACCCTCGATCTGGGAGGGAACCTGTTGACGCGCCTTCCGCAGCCGTTGCTGCAGATAGCGCAGCTGCGGCATCTGAGCCTGACCAACAACCGGATCGTCCTGAACATTGCACAAACCGCCACATTGGCCAGTTGCACGAACCTGCAGTCTCTCGACCTATCCCACAACCCCCTGGGGAGCCGGTTCACGTTGGCGGGTTTGGCTGAATTGCGTTGGCTGAACTTGCGCGACACACAGATCTCGCAGTTTCCACTGGGCGTGTTCGACAACGCTCAGTTGGTATCCGTTGACTTGCGGGATAACCGGATCAGGCACATTCCAGAGGGTTTCTACCAGTTGCCCCTGTGGCATCGGCGGCGGTTTCGCTTGAATGCGAACCCCTTGGGCGAGGCCCAGACGTTACGCTTGCAGGCTTCGCTGAGTAGCGACGATCCTGCCCTCGACGAGGAGCAAGTGCTTTTGCGCCTGCAGCACGCGCGTGAAGTCTGGGGGGATGCCGTGGCCCCGGAGCATCGCGGCCTGATGCTTGCTGCCTGGGACTCGCTGGATTCAGGGCAGGACGCCGAGCGTTTTTTCCGTGTGCTTCGCCAGTTGTTGCTGTCCGAAGACTTTCGTGTCAATGCGCGTGCACTGGGCAATCGGGTAATGGCGGTATTGCAAGCGATGGCCATTACGCCAGAGCTGCGGCAGAACCTGCTGTCAGTGGCCAATGATGAGTGGGGGTGCCAGGACGGTGCAACCTGGTGCTTGAGCAACCTTGAACTGAATTTGCTGGTTTGGCAGGTTGAGCACGCGGCTCAGGGAGAAAGCGAACGCGCTTTGCTAGACCTGGGCAGACGTTTATGGCGCCAGGATGCAGTCGACATGTTCGCTACCCGATGGGCGCTACAGCATGGCAGGACGCTGGAAGGAAGCGAGGTGGGGTTGGCTTTCAGGATCGGGCTGAGGGAGCGTCTCGACCTGCCATTGCAGGTGGGAGAAATGAGCTTTCTTGCGATCTCAGGCGTCCTGGAGGCGGACCTTGCAGAGGCAGAGGCTGCGGTGCGGGATGCAGAAACGCCGGAAGAGATTGCCCGCTCCATGGTTGACCGTGAATTTTGGCAGGCGCACCTGGAGCGTTCCCATCCTGAGCGATTCGCTGCGGTCGACCTGCCGTTCAGAAGGCAGCTTGAAACCGTGCTTGACGACGAAGCGCTGAGCGAAGGGGCCAGGATCGACCAGGCGGATGCCATTCGTGATGCTCAGCGCGCTGCACGCAGAGGGCTGATGCTGGATATGACGATTCAAGCGATGGAAATGGGACCCAAGGGGCCATCGATCGATGTACGTTGACATGCGCTCAGGGTAAGGGCTTGCCCGGCCCTGCCAAAGCGGCTTTGGGCTATGCTCAATCAAGCTGAATGTGGTTTGTACCAGCGCCGTAGTCTTGGCTTCAGGTGGCTCGGAAATCGACAGTTACTTTTACACACCCCGTTCTGGAATGAAGTGGTTTAGGCTCCCTGTCGGATTTTTCTCCGTGATCTGTAGTCATTGGTTTATCGAGACAATAAGGAGATACGCATGCTTGTCCGGTCACTGACCCTCGCAACCTTGCTTGCTGTTGCCGGCCCCCTGTTTGCCGCAGACAGTGATGCGCCTCTAGCCAAGGAACTGGGCAAGGCCAGACCATTGGTGGTTATCGCTCCCAGCAGTGCCGACCCAACGTTGCGAGGGCTGAACAAAGCGCTCGAGGACCCGGCCACACAGGCAGCGTTCAAGGAGCGCAACCTTGTCCTGTACAGCGTCGCCAACATGATGGGCAAGCGAGAGGACAAGAACCTCGAGCAGCAGACCACAATGGCCCTGATTCGGGAACTGAAGCTGGGTGCGAGCAAGGGTACCAAGGTGATCCTGGTGGGCAAGGATGGTGAGCGGCACATGCTCAAGGACGACGACACCGGCGAGGCCATCGACCCACAGGTGATCCTCAAAGCGGTCGATGAACTGCCTGCCAGCGAAAAGGCGGTGGCGGCGCCCGAGCCCGTAGCGGCGGCCCCGCAAGCCAAGGACAAGGACAGCAAGCCGGCCAAGCCCGCCAAGCCAGCGGCCCCGCCCAAACCGCTGGAAGACTGATCACGCCTCATGGCCCCAAGGCAACTTGGGGCCCGTTGCCGGGTGGTGTGTATCGCACTGTATCTGCCTGTGCTGCAGACCTACTGCCATACAAAAGTGCGCCTGGCACGATACATCCACGACAAACCGCAACGGCCTAATGGCTCCACTTTCCAACCCCAGTGGAGCTGCATCATGACTCAAGCAAAAAACACCCTCGGCCTGCTCGGCGCCGCCCTGATCGGCAGCATGGCATTGAGCAACAGTGCGTTCGCCGTCGAGCCGCTGGCTCAAGGTTACCAACTGGCCTCGGCCAAAGTGGCCGGCGAGGGCAAGTGTGGTGAAGGCAAGTGCGGGGGGAGCGGCAAGGCTTCCCAGAGCGAAGGCAAGTGCGGTGAGGGTAAGTGCGGCGCCGGCGCCAAGGCTGGGGCCGAGGGCAAGTGTGGTGAAGGCAAGTGCGGTGACGCCTCGTTCGCCAAGACCGACAGCAATCACGATGGCAAGGTCTCGCGCGATGAGTTTCTGGCGGTGGCCAAGGACCGTGCCCGTGATTTCGACACGATCGACCGCAACCATGACGGTTTCATCTCCGAGCAGGAAGCGGCCGATCACCTCAAGGCGATTTATCAGGCCAATGGCAAAGCCATGCCTGATGGCTTGTTCAGCCACCTGACCGGCAAGCCCTGACGTTCTACCCCATGAAACGCCACAACGCTCCTCCTGCTGGCCAGGTGGGGCGTTGTGCTTGTTGGAGAACTTTTATGTTTCCTGCGATGTTGAACATCGGGCTAGGCTTGCGTCGCGGCCTGTTGCCGGAACTGCTGGCCATGGAGGCGGGTGCAGTGGACTTTCTCGAGTGTGCGCCGGAAAACTGGATTGCCGTGGGCGGCGCCTATGGCAAGGGCTTGGCCCAGTTGGCGGAGCGCTTTGCTGTCACCTGTCATGGGTTGTCTTTATCGCTGGGTGGCAGTGCCCCGCTGGATCGCCATTTCCTTGAGCAGACCCGGCAGTTTCTCGATCGATACCATGTGCGACTGTACAGCGAGCACCTGAGCTACTGCAGTGATGACGGGCACCTGTACGACCTGATGCCCATCCCGTTCACCGATGAAGCCGTACACCATGTGGCCGCGCGCATACGCCAGGCTCAGGAGCAGCTGGAGCGGCGCATTGCCGTGGAGAACATCAGCTACTACGCCGCGCCGTATCAGGCGATGAGCGAACTCGACTTCATCCAGGCGGTGCTCGAAGAGGCGGATTGTGACCTGCTGCTGGACGTCAACAATGTCTATGTCAACGCCTGCAACCATGGCTACGACGCCCAGCAATTCCTTGCAGGCTTGCCCCCGGCGCGCGTGACCGGGATGCACGTTGCCGGGCATTACGATGAAGCGCCGGACCTCAAAGTGGATACCCATGGGGCCGCCGTGAAGGAGGATGTCTGGACGCTGTACGCCAGCGCTTGCGTGCGCTTTGGCGTAAAGCCGACGGTGCTTGAGCGTGATTTCAACTACCCGCCCTTGGCCGAACTGTTGGCCGAGACGGCGCGTATGCGTGCTGTGCAAAGCGCTGCCGGAGGGCAAGCAGATGAATGAGACCCTGCGTGCGCAGCAGTATGCCTTGGCCCGTCACCTGCGCGATCCACAGCGCCATGCCCCGCCGCCCGGCGTCGAGGCCCGGCGCCTGAAGGTTTACCGTGAATTGTTCTATGGTGCCATCGAAGGGTTGCTGGCTGGCAGCTTCCCGGTCATGCGCCAGGCGTTGGGCGAGCAGCGCTGGCACGCCCGAGTACGTGATTTTTACGCCAGTTACCGTTGCCAGACGCCGTTGTTTACCGAAATTGCCGAGACGTTCGTCGACTACCTGCAACATGTGACGCTGGACACCCCTTGGCAGCTGGAGCTGGCGCACTATGAGTGGGTCGAGGCGCAACTGTACCTGAGCGATGCCGAGGACCCGGCGCATGACCCGGGTGGTGACCTGTTGGCGGGAGAGCCGTTGTTGTCTTGTGTGGCGCGGGTGCTGGCCTATCGTTGGCCGGTGGAACGCATTGGCGGTGACTACCAGCCAACGGCTGCCCCGGCGTCGCCAACCTTGCTGCTGGTTTATCGCGATGCCCGGTTGCAGGTGCGTTTTGCCCGGTTGGCACCTATGGCGTATCGGTTGCTGGTGGAGCAGGGGACTGGAAGAGAGCGGCTGCAGGCGTTGGGCGGGGATGTGCAGCAAGGGTTGGCATTGTTGGAGGCATTGCGCGAGCAGGGTGTCATTGTCGGAACCGTTTGAAGGCATTGGGGGCTGCGCAGCAGCCCCCGATCCTCATCTGCCGAACCGCATGCCAAGCCAATGATCGAGGCTAAGGCGCCCGGCGCCCTTGAGCAGCAGGGGCAGCAACGCCACCAGGTAGATCAGCGGCAACTTGTAATTGCCGAAGCCCTGGTCGGTAATGGCATAGCCTTGGGCCAGCTCCGACAGGCCCGACCAGTGCGCCGGCCAGTGCACTGCCGCTATGGCTACAACGGTCACCACCATCAAACCCAGCGATGCCAGCCGGGTACCCAGGCCCAGCAACAGCAGCAACGGCAGCACCAACTCGGCCCACATCGACAGCTGCCAGTTCAGCTCCGCGGGCAGCAGGTTGAAGGGGAACGGGAAGCTGGACTGCAGGTCGGCGAACCAGTTGCTGCCGTTGAATTTCTCCAGGCCGGATTCGAAAAACTCCCAGGCCAAAAATACCCGTAATGGCACGTCGGCACTCCAGCTGCCGAGGCGATCAACGGTGGTCAGGGTACGGGTCAAGGTCGTCATGTGCGGTGCTCTCTTCAGGCAAGGGCGCGGGTGGTGCGGCGTTGTTTACGGGCCACTTTGGCGGTGAGCTTGACGGCGATGGCGCTGAACATCAGGGCGAACGCCAGCGGGTACCACCCCCCCATAGGGATGCGTTTGTAGAATGACAGGCAGAACACGGCAGCCAGTACCCACATGCCGCTGCTGTGCAGCGCTTGCCAGGCACGGCCGCCCAACAGCCGCATGGGGGGCTTGAACGAGGTGGCGGTGAGCAGCAGCACGAACAGGTAGCCGACTGTGCCGGGCAGGCTGGAAGTCAGTGTGCGGCCGGCCCAGAACAGCTCGGGAAATTGCTGGGCGTAGCGATAAATCAGCACGCCGTGCACGGTGTGGGAGAACGCGAATGCCAACCCCAGGTAGCGTCGCTCCTGAAGGATGCGGCGGCTTGATGTGCCAGGCAGCAAGGTCACTAGCGACGAGGCCAGGAACGCCAGCAGGAACAGTGCGAACGAGCTGCGTGCGGTGGCACGAATGGCACTGCGCAAGCCGTCCGGGTCAGGTTGGCTGGCCAGGACTATGGCGGTCATCGCCAAGGTCAGGCCGGCGAGGGCGGCGAACAGCTTCCAGCCGGAGGGCAAGGTGAGGGCTTTCATCAGGGACTCCCGGGGTGTGGTTGTGTGACCGGGAGTGTCTCGAGGCGGGGTATCTGCAGTGTGTCAGGGGGGATGCAGTTGTGTATCTGTTTGTAGAGGCGATCGCGCGTTTTGCAGGAACGGCCCGATCGAGATCCAAGGCCGTTCCTGCCAACGATCGCACTTCAGGTGAGTTCGATCTGCGCGCACAATCCGCCCTGTTCGCGGTTGCTCAGGGTCAGCCGGCCCCCCATGGCCTGGATCAGCTGGTGGGCAATGGCCAGTCCCAAGCCGGTGCCACCCGTGCTGCGATTGCGTGAACCTTCCACCCGGTAGAACGGCTTGAGCACTTCATCCAGCTCGTCACCGGGTATCCCTGGCCCGTTGTCGAGCACGCGGATGATGGTGGTACTGCCCTCGCGTGACACTTGCAGCTCGGCAGCACCTGCAAACTTCAGGGCGTTGTCGACCAGGTTCACCAGTACCCGGCGCAGCGCATGCGGGCGGGTTTCCAGCAGAGTCCCGCTGCTGCCGTGGCGTTCAACCTGGGCGCCGCTGTCCTGGTAGTCGAATACCAGGCTGTCGAGAAAGGCATCAAGGTTGACCCGGCAGGTTGCTTCGGTGCTGCTGTCCATGCTGCGGGCGTAAGCCACGCCTTCGCGCACCAGGTGTTCCATTTCATCGAGGTCGCTCCCGAACTTGTCCTTTTCGACCCCCTCATCCATCACTTCGACCCGCAACTTCATGCGAGTGATCGGTGTTTGCAGGTCGTGGGAAATGGCTGCCAGCAACTGCATGCGTTCCTTGAGGTGGGCAGCAATGCGCGCCTGCAGGGCGTTGAAGGCCACGGCAGCGTAACGCACCTCGCGTGGGCCGCTTTCATCCAGTTGCACGCCGGGCTGGTCCGGGTCGAGGTTGTCCACTGCCTGGGCCAGACGGGTTAGCGGGCCGATGGCCAGGCGTACCGCCAGCCAGGTACACAGCAACAGCACAGCCAGCTGAATCAGCAGCACCACGGGCAACCAACGGGCTACCGGGACCGGTGCGGGTGTCACGTCGATGGTCAGTGGCGCGCCGTCGGCCAGGTTCAGGTGCGCCTGGAAGTGCGCATTGGGCCCCGGGATTTCCAGGAAGGTCAGGCGGTAGTCGCTGCCAATGGCCTTGACGATCGACGCGGCGGCCATCGGTGGGTCACTGCTCGGCATCGCTTCGCCTGCCAGGCCCTGGTCGAGGCGATAGCGGTAGGTGCGCCGTTCCAGGCGCGGCAGCCAGGCGGCACGCTCGGCTGCAGGCAGGCGATCGAGGATGGCAACCGAAGTCGCCACGTCCTGTTCGAGGTTGCTGAGCATCATCGAACGGCTGCTGATGTAGCGCTCGTAGGCCTGCAGGCCGAACGACAGACCATAAGCCAACACCAGGCCGGTGAAGAAGATCATCGCCAGGCGCGAGGCCAGGGTGCGCGGCCATTTCATGAGGGGGACTCGAGCAATTGCACCGGCAGCGAAAACACGTAGCCCTCGCTGCGCACGGTCTTGATGCAGCTGGGCTCGCGGGCATCGTCACCCAGGCGCTGGCGCAGGCGGCTGACCAGCAAGTCGATGGAGCGGTCGAAGATGTCGGCTTCGCGGCCCTGGGTCAGGTTAAGCAGCTGTTCGCGGCTGAGCACCCGCTGCGGGTGGTCGAGGAACACCCGCAGCAGGCGGTACTCGGCGCCGCTCAGGGCCACCAGGGTGCCTTCGCTGTCGAGCAGGTGGCGCGCGGTGGTGTCCAGGCGCCACTGACCGAAACCCAGCAGGCGGCTGCTTTCACTGATGGTCAGGTTGGGCGGCAGCATGCGTGTGCGGCGCAGCACGGCGTTGATGCGGGCGAGCAGTTCGCGGGCCGAGAACGGTTTGGTCAGGTAATCGTCGGCGCCCATTTCCAGGCCGATGATGCGGTCGGTTTCGTCATTGCGGGCGGTCAGCATCAGCACCGGCGTATTGCGGTGCTTGCCGGCGCGCAGCTCGCGGCACAACAGCAGGCCGTCGTCGCCAGGCATCATGATGTCGAGCACGATCAGGTCGACGCTGTTGGCTTCGAGAAAGGCGCGCATCTGCCGGCCGTCGGCAACGATGCTGGTGCGCAGGCCGTTCTTCTTCAGGTAATTGCCGACCAGTTCGCGGATCTCGCGGTCGTCGTCGACGATCAGGATGTGATCGACGTGTTCCATGCGCTGGGTTCCTGTGCAAAGGGGGTTGGGCGCAGTGTACCGAGCGCGTTCGCCCTTGCCTGCGGGAGTTTGTATTGCAGTGTATCTGGCACGGGTAGGGATACAGCAGGACGCACATCACAACGTTGGGAGACACATGCGGGATACCTGGCTGACGTGAAATGGCTCTCGACCGGGGAGCAACACTCCCCACCCCCAAGTGTTACCCAGGAGAGATGCCATGAACGTCAAGACTATCGCCAGCGCCAGCCTGTTCGCCGTGCTCAGCTTCGGCGCCATCGCTGCCCAGGCCGCCACGGCCCCGATGCAGGATGGCGGGGTCATGCAGTACCGCTACGGTGAGCCTCTGGATGTGAAGAAAGTGCTGTCGGTGCAGGACGATCAGAGCAACGCCTGCGGCCTGGTGAACACCCGAATGGACTACCTTGACTCCCATGGCCAGCGGCAAAGCGTGCAGTACCGCACCTACGCCACGGGCGGTTGCCATGACAATTGATCGGCGCCGGATGCTCAAGGCAGGTGGTTTTGCGCTGGCGCTGATGGGGCTTGGGTTGGCTGGGCACCTGAAGGCACGCGACAGCTACGGCGCCATGCCGTCGCTGTCAGGCGCCAGCCAGTGGTTGAATTCGCCGCCCGTGGATGCCCCGGGGCTCAAGGGCAAGGTGGTGCTGGTGGACTTCTGGACCTGGGACTGCATCAACTGTCGGCGCAGCCTGCCGCATGTGAATGATTGGGCGCGGCGCTATGCCGATCAAGGGCTGGTGGTGGTGGGGGTACACACGCCCGAGTTCGACTACGAGCATGATGTGGACACGTTGCGGGACAAGTTAGCCCGGTTGGGTATCGGGTATCCGGTGGCGGTAGATAACGACTACAAGGTGTGGAATGCCTGGGGCAACCAGTTCTGGCCGGCGCATTACTTTGTCGACCGCAAGGGGCAGGTGCGCCATGTGCACGTTGGCGAGGGGGATTATGGCGAGCAGGAACAGGTGATACAGGCGTTGCTGGATGAAAAAGGGTGATTCTCCTGTACCGGCCTCTTCGCGGGCATGCCCGCTCCCCCAGGGAGAGTGCAATCAGTAACGTTTGCGCAGTACCTGTGGGAGCGGGCGTGCCCGCGAAGAAGCCAACACTTTTCTATCAGGTGAAACTGGCAAAGTGTGCCTGCATTCGCGCCGCATCCGCCTGCCGCCCGCTGAACAGCTCGAATGCCTTCACCGCCTGGAACACCGCCATGTAGCTGCCATCCAGTGTGCGGCAGCCCAGTGCCCGGGCCGCGCGCAGCAGTTCGGTCTCCAGCGGGAAGTAGATGATCTCTGCCACCCACAGGCGGGGATGCAGCAACGCCACCGGCAGTGGCGTGCCCGGTAGCTTGGCCATGCCCACCGGCGTGGTGTTGACCAGCCCGTCCGCTTCGGCCAGTGCTGTGGCCAGGTCGGTGCCAAGCACGGCGCGCTCCGCGCCGAAATGGGTGTTCAGGTTGTCCACCAGCGCCTGCGCACGGGTCGCATCCACTTCGAACAGCACCAGCCGCTCTACCCCTTCACCCAGCAGGGCATGGGCCACGGCCGAGCCAGCGCCACCGGCACCCATCTGCACCACCTGGCGCCGTGCAACGTCGGGCAGGCCACGGCGCAAGCCTTCGGCAAAGCCCAGGCAATCGGTGTTGTGGCCGACGCGCTTGCCGTCCTTGAGCACCACGGTATTTACCGCGCCGATACCGCGGGCCTCGTCGGACAGTTCGTCGAGCAACGGCAGGATCGCCTGCTTGAACGGGTACGTAATGTTCAGCCCGGTGAAACCGGTATGTTGCGCGGCTTCGAGCAGGCCGGGCAGGGCGCTGTCGTCCAGTTGCAGCTGGTCGGCGTCGATCAGCCGGTACAGGTAGCGCAGGGCCTGGGCGTCGCCTTCGTGTTCGTGCAGGGCCGGCGTACGTGACAGTTGGATGCCGCGGCCGATCAGGCCGGCGAGGATGGCTTGCTGGCTCATGCCGCACGCTCCTGCAACAGCTCGGCGAAGTGGCTCAGCGCCATGCGGTAGCCGTGGCTGCCCAGGCCGCAGATGACACCGACGGCGATGGACGATACGAACGACAAGTGACGGAACGGCTCGCGTTTGTGCACATTGGACAGGTGCACCTCGATCACCGGCAGTTCGCTGGCCACCAGGGCATCGCGGATGGCGACCGAGGTGTGCGTCCAGGCGCCGGGGTTGATCACGATGCCGGCGCAGCGGCCACGGGCGGCGTGGATCCAGTCGATCAGTTCACCTTCGTGGTTGGTCTGGCGGAATTCGATTTCCAGGCCGTGGGCGTGGGCAGTGTCGGCACATCCCTGAGCCAGGTCAGCGAGGGTTTCGTGGCCGTACTGGGCAGGCTCGCGGGTGCCCAGCATGTTCAGGTTGGGGCCGTTGAGCACGAGAATAAGGGGCTTCATGACGGGCATCGCTTTGTTGTTGTTGAATGCACGTAGTTTTGTACTGACTGGTTAGTTCCGTCAATTGGCCAAGATCGCCGCACCGGGAAAGTGGGCGATTATCGAACTTATTGGGCGTTGAATGCCCTGTACCCAGCCGTGCAAAGCTGCCCCTGCAACGAACTGCAGGGCGTCATTACAAAATTGTAATCTTGCCGCCACCGCCCCGATAACCAGCCCTTTCTACAGTCCCTCGCCAATGCTTCGCCCAGAGGACTGTTTCGTGCCCATCCCCCGCAAGATCGCCTTGCTCTGTCTGCTGCTGGCCAGTGCCACCGGCGCCCAGGCCAGCCAGGTGCTGAGCCTGCCCCAGGCGCTTACCGCCGCTTTCGCCCAGAACCCGGAGCTGGCTGCAGCCGGCCGTGAAATTGGCATTGCCGATGGCGAACGGCGCCAGGCCGGGCTGCTCCCCAACCCGGAGCTGGCCTGGGAGGTCGAGGACACCCGCCGCGACACCAGCACCACCACCGTCACCCTCAGCCAGCCGCTGGAACTGGGCGGGAAGCGCGGCGCACGTCTCGCCGTGGCGGGTGCCGGCCAGGCCATTGCCCAGCTTGACCTGGAGCGCCAGCGCAACGCCCTGCGGGCCGATGTGGTGCAGGCTTTCCACGCTGCCTTGCGTGCACAGACCGCGCTGGAGTTGGCTCAGCAGTCGCAGGCGTTGACTGAACGCGGTCTGCGGGTGGTGCAAGGGCGGGTTACGGCAGGCCAGTCATCACCGGTGGAGGCCACCCGTGCCCAGGTGCAACTGGCCCAGGCCCAGGCCGAAGTGCGCCGCGCGAAAACCCAGCGCAGCGTGGCCTACCAGGCCTTGGCCCGGTTGACGGGCAGCCCGCTGGCAAGCTTCGACCGGTTGCAGGCAGCCAACCTTTCGCCAGGCATTGCGCCGGGTGCCGACACCTTGCTTGACCAGGTCGAAAAGACTGCCGAATGGCGCCTGGCCGCTGCCCAGGTCGAGCGCGGCGACGCCTCCCTGGGGGCGGAAAAAGCCCAGCGTATCCCCAACCTCACCGTCAGCCTTGGCGGCCAGTACAGCCGCGAAGACCGGGAGCGAGTGAACGTGGTTGGCCTGTCCATGCCGTTGCCGCTGTTCGACCGCAACCAAGGCAATGTTCTGGCAGCTGCGCGCCGCGCCGACCAGGCGCGCGACCTGCGCAATGCCGTGGCGCTGCGTCTGCGCAGTGAAACCCGTAGTGCCATCAGCCAGTGGGAGACGGCGATGCAGGACGTTGAAGCCTACGACCGCACCATCCTGCCTGCTGCGCAGCAGGCCGTGGACACCGCCACCCGCGGTTTTGAAATGGGCAAGTTCGCTTTCCTCAATGTACTCGACGCCCAGCGCACGCTGATCGAGGCTCGCGGGCTGTACCTCGAGGCGCTGGCCTCGGCGACCGACGCGCGTGCACAAGTGGAGCGCATCTACGGCGATCTCGATGGCGTGAGCAACAAACCCAATAGCAGGAGCAACAATGACTAACCCACGCAAGCTAGCCCTTCTGGCTGCCGCCATTGCTGCGCTTGGCCTCGCGGGCCTGGCCTGGACCGGCAACCTCGGCCAGGCGTCCAAGGCTCAAGCCCCCCATGACGACCATGGTGAAGACAGCCACGGCCATGCTACAGCGCAGGCCGCCGAAGGCCCTGCAGAGAAGGAGCACGGCGAAGAAGAAGGCCAGCTGCACCTGTCTATCGCGCAGATCGAATCGGCTGGCATACAACTGGCTGCCGCAGGCCCCCGTGAGCTGGGCACCGCCATCAGCTTCCCGGGTGAGATCCGCTTTGACGAGGACCGCACCGCACATGTGGTACCCCGCGTGCCGGGTGTGGTCGAAGCGGTGCAAGCCGAGCTGGGCCAGGCGGTCAAGCGCGGCCAGGTACTGGCGGTGATTGCCAGCCAGCAGATCTCCGACCTGCGCAGTGAGCAGCAGGCCGCTCAACGTCGCCTGGAACTGGCGCGGTTGACCTTTCAACGGGAACAACAGCTGTGGCAGGAGCGAATCAGCGCCGAGCAGGATTACCTGCAGGCACGTCAGGCGTTGCAGGAGGCCGAGATCGCCCTGGCCAATGCTCGGCAGAAGGTCGCAGCGGTGGGGCCGGCCGGTGCCGGCAACCGCTATGAACTGCGCGCCCCCTTCGATGCGGTCGTCGTGGAGAAGCACCTGACCGTGGGCGAGGTGGTCGACGAGACCAGCAACGCGTTCACCCTGTCCGACCTGAGCCGGGTGTGGGCCACCTTCGCCGTGGCCCCTCGTGACCTGGGCAAGGTGGTGACCGGCCGTGAAGTCACGGTCAGTGCGCCGGACCTGGGCGCCCAGGTTCTGGGCAAGGTCAACTACGTCGGCAGCCTGCTCGGCGAGCAGAACCGTGCCGCCACTGTGCGTGCCACACTGGCCAACCCCAATGGCGCCTGGCGCCCCGGGCTGTTCGTCAATGTGGCTGTCAGCGTCGACCGCTTCGATGCCGCCGTGGCGGTGCCGGAAAGCGCCCTGCAAACCTGGGAGGCGCAGACCGTGGTGTTCGCCCGCACGGAGGAAGGCTTCGAGGCGCGCCCGGTGAAGACTGGCCGTCGCGATGCTGGCCAGGTGGAAATCACCAGCGGCCTGGCCGCCGGTACTCAGGTTGCGGCTGCCGGCAGCTTTGTCCTCAAGTCGGAACTGGGCAAGGGCTCGGCCGAGCACAGCCACTGATCACGGGGACACCTGCATGTTCGAACGCCTGATTCAATTTGCCATCGAGCAGCGCCTGGTGGTGATGCTGGCCGTGGTCCTGATGGCCGCGGTGGGTATCCACAGCTACCAGAAACTGCCGATCGATGCTGTGCCGGACATCACTAACGTCCAGGTGCAGATCAACACCGCCGCCCCCGGCTATTCGCCGCTGGAGACCGAGCAGCGCATCACCTTTGCCATCGAGACCGCGATGGCTGGCCTGCCAGGGCTCAAGCAGACCCGCTCGCTGTCGCGCTCGGGCCTGTCGCAAGTCACGGTCATTTTCGATGATGGCACCGATATCTTCTTCGCCCGCCAACTGGTCAACGAGCGCCTGCAGGTGGCCCGCGAGCAATTGCCTGAGGGCATCGAGGCGGGCATGGGGCCGATCTCCACCGGGCTGGGGGAAATTTTCCTGTGGACGGTGGAAGCCCAGGAGGGGGCGCTCAAGGAAGACGGTACACCTTACACCCCAACTGACCTGCGGGTGATTCAGGACTGGATCATCAAGCCGCAGCTGCGCAATGTACCGGGTGTGGCCGAGGTCAACAGCATCGGCGGCCATGCCAAGCAATACCTGATTGCACCAGAGCCCAAGCGCCTGGCGGCCTACAAGCTCACCCTCAACGACCTGATTGCAGCGCTGGAGCGCAATAACGCCAACATTGGCGCTGGCTATATCGAGCGCAATGGCGAGCAGTTGCTGATTCGCGCGCCGGGCCAGGTGGCCTCGGCCGAAGACATTGCCAACATCGTTATCTCCAGCGTCGACGGCACGCCGATCCGCGTCAGCCATGTCGCCCAGGTTGGCCTTGGCGAAGAGCTGCGCTCGGGGGCAGCCACCGAAAACGGTCGGGAAGTGGTGCTGGGCACGGTGTTCATGCTGATTGGCGAGAACAGCCGCACGGTGTCGCAGGCGGTCGCTGCAAAATTGGTCGAGATCAATCGCAACCTGCCCAAGGGCGTAGTCGCCGTGACGGTGTACGACCGCACCAACCTGGTGGAGAAAGCCATCGCCACGGTGAAGAAGAACCTGATCGAAGGTGCGATCCTGGTGATTGCCGTGCTGTTCCTGTTCCTCGGCAACATTCGCGCTGCGCTGATCACGGCCATGGTTATCCCGCTTTCGATGCTGTTCACCTTTACTGGCATGTTCAGCAACAAGGTCAGTGCCAACCTGATGAGCCTGGGCGCGCTGGACTTCGGCATCATCGTCGACGGCGCGGTGGTGATCGTGGAAAACGCCATCCGTCGCCTGGCCCATGCCCAGCAGCGCCACGGTCGCATGCTGACCCGCGGCGAACGGTTCCATGAGGTGTTTGCCGCTGCCCGCGAAGCACGCCGGCCGCTGATCTATGGGCAGTTGATCATCATGGTGGTGTACCTGCCGATCTTTGCCCTGACCGGGGTCGAGGGCAAGATGTTCCACCCCATGGCCTTTACCGTGGTCATGGCCCTGTTGGGCGCGATGATCCTTTCGGTCACGTTCGTTCCGGCAGCCATTGCCCTGTTCGTCACCGGCAAGGTCAAGGAAGAGGAAGGCCTTGTGATGCGTACGGCACGGCAGCGCTATGCCCCGGTGCTGGCCTGGGTGCTGGGCCGGCGCAAACTGGCATGTGCCGCCGCCGCCGCCCTGGTGCTGTTGTCGGGCGTGATGGCCAGCCGCATGGGCAGCGAGTTCATCCCCAGCCTCAGCGAGGGTGACTTCGCCCTGCAGGCCCTGCGCGTGCCGGGCACCAGCCTGTCGCAGTCGGTGGACATGCAACAGCGCCTGGAGCAGGCGATCATCGCTCAGGTGCCGGAGGTGGAGCGGGTGTTTGCCCGCACCGGCACTGCCGAGATTGCCTCCGACCCGATGCCGCCGAACATTTCCGATGCCTACGTGATGCTGCGCCCGCGCGAACAATGGGTTGACCCGGGCAAACCGCGGGATGAGCTGATCGCCCAGGTGCAACGCGCCGCTGCCAGTGTGCCCGGCAGCAACTACGAGCTGTCGCAGCCGATTCAGCTGCGGTTCAACGAGCTGATTTCCGGGGTGCGCAGTGATGTGGCGGTGAAGCTGTTCGGTGACGACATGGAGGTGCTCAACCGCACTGCCGCGCAGATCGCTGCCAGCCTGCAAGGGGTGTCGGGCGCGTCCGAGGTGAAGGTGGAGCAGACGACGGGCCTGCCGGTACTGACCATCGACATCGACCGTGACAAGGCCGCACGTCATGGCCTGAATGTGGGCGATGTGCAGGATGCCATCGCCATTGCCGTGGGCGGCCGCACCGCCGGTACGCTGTATGAAGGCGACCGCCGCTTCGACATGGTCGTGCGCCTGTCGGAGACCTTGCGTACCGATGTCGACGGGCTGGCCAGCCTGCTGATTCCGGTTCCGGCCAGTGCCGCTAAGGGGGCCGGGCAAATCGGTTTCATCCCGCTGTCGCAGGTCGCCACGCTGAACCTGCAACTGGGCCCGAATCAGGTGAGCCGCGAGGATGGCAAGCGCGTGGTGGTGGTCAGTGCCAACGTGCGTGGACGCGACCTGGGCTCGTTTGTGCAAGAGGCTGAGCAGGCCCTGATCGATCAGGTGCAGGTACCACCGGGTTACTGGACGCGTTGGGGAGGGCAGTTCGAACAGTTGCAGTCGGCAGCCGAGCGCCTGCAGGTGGTGGTGCCGGTGGCCTTGCTGCTGGTCATGGCGCTGTTGCTGATGATGTTCAACAACCTCAGGGATGGCCTGCTGGTGTTCACCGGCATCCCCTTTGCCCTGACCGGCGGGGTGCTGGCGCTGTGGCTGCGTGATATTCCGCTGTCTATTTCTGCCGGCGTCGGGTTCATTGCATTGTCGGGAGTGGCAGTGTTGAACGGGCTGGTGATGATTGCCTTTATCCGCGGGCTGCGCGAGGAAGGGCGCACGCTGCGGGCGGCGGTCGAGGAGGGGGCGCTGACCCGCTTGCGGCCAGTACTGATGACGGCGCTGGTGGCCTCGCTGGGGTTCATACCGATGGCCCTGGCCACCGGGACCGGGGCAGAGGTGCAGCGGCCACTGGCAACGGTGGTGATTGGCGGAATCTTGTCTTCTACCGCGCTGACATTGCTGGTGTTGCCGGCGTTGTATCAGTGGGCGTATCGGCGGGATGAGCAGCAGGAAGGCTGAGTACGTGGGGCTGCAAGGCAGCCCCAACAACCTCAAATGGCCCTTCGGGCACCAGCCCGTACACCGTCCACACCCAGGTCGTCATGCAAAGAAATCCGCGACGTTTCCGGCAACGCCAACCCGCCCACCAACGCCACCAGCGCAATCACCACCAGGTAGAACGCCGGTGCCAGGCTGCTGCCGGTCTGTCCGATGAGCCAGGTTGCCACCAGCGGCGCTGTGCCGCCAAATAGCGTGTAGGCCACGTTGTAGGTAATTGCCGAAGCGGTGTAGCGGGTACGGGTAGGGAAGCTTTCCGACAGCAAGGCTGCGGTAACCACGCCGCTGCACAATGCCCCCACCGCGAGCAGGATCACCCCCAGCAGCGCACCCGACATCGAGCCAGAGCTGGCCAGCCAGTACGCCGGGAACACGCAAAGCATCACCCACAGGCAGGTAAAGCCGATGGTCTTGCGCCGCCCCACCCGGTCCGAAAATGCCCCGGCCAGCGGGCAGCCGACCGCAGCGAACAGCAGGGCCACGGTGGTTACCAGCAGTGACTGCGCGCGGGTCAGGTTGCCGACCAGTTGCAGGTAGGTGGCGAAGTAGGTGGTGAACATGTAGAACGACAATGCGGTCAGCGAAATGAACGCCCCCAGGTTGCGAATGACCCGGCCATGGTGGCGCAGGGTTTCCTTCAGCGGTGAATGCTCGTGCTCCTTGCCCTGGGCGACGGCTTCGCGGAACGCCGGGGTTTCTTCCATGCGCCAGCGCAGGTACAGGCCGACCAGGCCCAGCGGTGCTGCAATCAGGAACGGAATGCGCCAACCCCAGGCATTCATCGCCTCGGTCGACAGGCTGGCTTCCAGGCCATACGCGATCACCGCCGCACAGGCAAAGGCGGAAAAGGTCGACACAGGCACGAAGCTGCCATAAAAGGCGCGCTTGTTGTCAGGCGCGTGCTCCATCAGGTAGGCGCAGGCCCCGGCATATTCGCCACCGGCAGAAAAACCCTGCAGGCAGCGGGCCAGGGTCAGCAGTGCCGGGGCTGCCAGGCCGATACTGGCGTAGGTCGGCAGCAGGCCGATCAACGTGGTGGAGCCGGCCATCAGCAAGATGGTCAGCGACAGGATGCGCTTGCGTCCCAGGCGGTCGCCCAGGGCGCCGAAGACGATGCCGCCCAAGGGACGCAGGGCGAAGGCCACGGCGAACACGGCGAAGGTTTTGAGCAAGGCTACGCTGGCGTCTTCGCTGGCGAAAAACTGGCTTGCGATCAGCGTGGCGAGAAAGCCGTACACGGCGAAGTCGAACCATTCGACGAAATTGCCGATGGCCGAAGCGGCAATCACCCTGCGCAGGGTGGCGGGGGATACCTCATGATGTGCGGACATGCGGGTGCTCTCCGGTTTCCTTTGGCAGCCATGTTGAAAGTGGCGCAGTCGGGCCGCGCCATCGTTATTGTGCTTGCCAGTAGATAGCCGAGCGCTGCAACGCGCTTTGTCGAGGGCGACCTCGGTATACCTGATTCGACCGGTCCAGCAGGTTACAGCTGGAGTACCCCCAACGGCCTGTCAGGCCGCACGCTCAAGCACATCCAGCAAATCGATGAATGCCAGGGCCAGTTTATGCCGCGGCGCCAAATGCACCAATGGCACCGAGGCGTGGTGCGATTCGCGCATCTTGATCGAACTGCTCAGGTACACCGGCAGCACCGGCATGCCTTCGTTGCGCAGTTGATCGACCAAGGTCTGGTGCAGCGCCGTGCGCCCGGCGAACTGATTGACCACCACACCTTCCACCACCAGCGCGGGGTTGTGGTCCTGGCGCAGTTCTTCGACCTCGGCCATGACATTGTGCAGGGCCTGGCGCGAGAAACTGTCGCAGTCGAACGGAATCAACAGAAGCTCAGCCGCCACCAGCGCGCTGAAGGTGTAGAAGTTCAGCGCGGGTGGGGTGTCGATGTAGATTCGCTCATAGTCCTCGCCCAGCGTTATCAGCAACTTGCGCAGCTTGTTGATCTTGAACTTGCTCTCCAGCTTGCTTTGCAGGTCGCTGAGGTCTGGGCTGGCGGTGACCAGGTGCAGGTTGCGGTAGCGGGTTTCGGTGATGGCCACGCGGTGCTTCTTGCCGGCGGCGGTAACCGGCGACAAGGTCTGGCGGAAGAAGTCGGCGATGCCGGCAGGAATGGTGTCGTTGGCCAGCCCGGTGAGGTAGAAGGTGGCATTGGCCTGCGGATCGAGGTCGACCAGCAAGGTCCGGTAGCCCTCGGCGGCACTGGCTGCGGCGAGGTTGCAGGCAATGCTGGATTTGCCGACGCCACCTTTCTGATTGAAAACCACACGACGCATGAGACGCTCATCCATGAAGTGAAAATGTCAGGTCGGGGTCAATCCTATGACTGAAACACTGCAGTTTTATGACAGGAATTGTTACAAGCCACCGATTCATCGTTGCCTGTAACGGCATTTCACGGGCAAGCCCGCCCCCGCAGACAACTCAAGACGTTCAGGCAAAAGCGACCCGGTTGCGCCCCTCCTGCTTGGCCCGGTAAAGCGCCCGGTCAGCCTCGCCCAATGCGTTCATGGGCTCGCCGTGAGTCTCGCCATCCCAGTGCGTCACCCCCAGCGAAATCGTCACTGCCCCCACCGGTTCCACCGGCATGTCCTGTACGGTCACGCGCAACCGTTCGGCCACCGCGGCCGCCACGTTCAGGGTGGCCCCAGGCAGCAATATCAGGAACTCCTCGCCACCGGTGCGACACAGCAGGTCGCCCTCGCGGCAACAACGGCGCATGAGCTCCGCCAGCTGGCGCAGCACCTGGTCGCCCACTTCGTGTCCATGGCTGTCATTTATCCGCTTGAAGTGGTCGATATCTAGCGCAATGGCTGCAAACTCCCGGTTTTCAGCCTCCAGTAACGACAGGCTGATTTCCAGGCTGCGGCGGTTGCCCAGGCCGGTCAGCGGATCGGTCTGGGCGTCCCGATTGAGCCGGCCGATGCGCTCTTGCAGCAAGTTCAGGCTGAACAGCAACGCCCGCTTGAGCTCTGCCGCCTCGAAGTACCAGGCCCGCACCTGATGCAAGTGCTCGGCGGTAGCGGCGCGGTCCATCGTGCGGGCACCGGCGGCGAGTTTCCACAGCGGGCGGGCGATGGTACGGGCCAGCCACCACAGCAGCAGGCTGCCAACCAGCGCCAAGGGCGCCGAACTGGCGATCACGTTCAGCACCAGATGGTGCAACGGCGCCACCGTCTGCGCCAATGGCTGCTGCGCTACCACGCCCCAGCCGGCGCTGGGGACGGTGGCGAAGCCTGCGAGCATTTCCACGCCCAGGCTATTGGTCAGCTGCCGGGTACCGCTGTCCAGTGTCGCCAACTGGTCGACCAGCGCATTGCCCTCCACCACCGTGCCTACCCGCTCGCTATGGGGGTGGTACAGCAGGCGTCGGTTGCGGTCGACCACATACAGGTACGAACCGTCCTTGTAGAAATGCTCGCCCAGCAGGCTGTTGAGGATGTTGCGTTCACGCAGGTACAGGCTGCCACCCACATACCCCAGGTAGCGGCCGTTGCGGTCGAAAATGGGTTGCGACAGCGCCACCACCAGGTTGTCGGCCGCCGACAGGTAGGGCGTGGAAACCAGCGGACGGCGTTCCTGCAGGGCTTCCAGAGCGCCGGGTGACTGCACGTGGGTGCCGACCAGGTGGCGTAGCGGGGCGGGAGATACTGCCAGCAGTACACCGTTGGCATCGATCACGAAGGTGGAGTTGAAGGCCATGCTCTGGCCCAGTAGGCGGTCGCTTTCCACCTGCAGCGCAGCGGCATCGCTCAACTGCCGGCTTTGTACGCTGGCGCTGAACATCAGTTGCTGCAAGGCGTTGCCTATGAAGGTTTCGGTGATGCTGGCCAGTTTTGTCGCATACACCCGGTTGGCTTCCAGGGCATTGTCGATCAATAGCTGGCGCTGCACCCGGTAGCTGGCGAAATAGCTGGCGCACAGCATGACCACTGCGGTAAGGGCGCAGAGCACCAGAATGAGTGTACGTAGATCCAGGCGCAATCCATGCTTGGTGTATGTCAATCCTGACCTCGGGTGATCGTAAAGGGCGGCTGAACGGAAGTTACCTTGGCGGGCAGCGCTCAAGAGCCTGCCTTGTCCAGCGCATCAAGCTCATCTTCCACCTCTTGCATACGCTGCTCCACCAAAGCTTGCACGTTCACATCGCGGGCGGTTTCGCGCATCAGGGCGGTGAGTTTTTCGCTTAAGCGTTTGCCGGCTTCGGTGTCTTCCAGGGCGCGAGCTTTGGCGGGGTCCTGGGTGGCGGCGACGATGGTGGCGAATTCGGCGTCGCTGAAGTTCTTTTCGCTGTACAGGCGGAACAGGTCCCGGCGCTGGTCCTCGACGGTGAGGTGCTTGCGCAGTACGTCCTGGATGGTCGCTTGCGACAGCTGCGGGTGAGTGCGACCCAACAGCGCGGACATGCGCTCGATGTTGTGCGTGTAGGCGTCCTGCAGCGGCAGCTGGCTGAGGATCTGATCTTCACGGGAGGGTTTCTGGTCGCAGGCGGTGAATGCAGCAGCCAGCAACAGGGGTAACAGCAACTTCGGGAGGCGAGGCATGGTGTGGCCTGGTCGGGCAGTGAAGACTGCCGATTATACCGATGTCCGCCTTGCCACGACGAGCCCTGTGATTTGCCTTGTGCGGCACGCTGCGGTAGAACCGTGCGCTCCCAACCATACTGGCAATAGCCCGATGCCGAACTGGACCCTGCAACCTGTGGCGCGTGACGCCATTGCCGAAGTGCTGGCATTTGTCGACAGCGCCCGGCGTGCGCTTTTCCCGATGCTCGCCAACGCACCCTTGCCGCGTGACCTGGCGCATTTCGCCGACACTTACCTGGACGGCGCCGGCTGCTTTCTGGAAGCCCGTGAGGGTGGGCGGCTGGTTGCGGTGATCGGTTACTTGCCCTATGACCATCGCTTTGCCCAGCTTGATTACCGCGCAGAGCGGGTAGTCGAGGTGGTGCGGCTGTTCGTGTTGCCGGCCTACCGCAGGCATGGCCTGGCGGCCGCCTTGTTTGGTGCCTTGCGCGAACGGGCGATGCAAGCGGGCTTGGACTGCCTTTACTTGCATACTCATCCGTTTCTGCCGGGTGCCATTGCGTTCTGGGAGCGGCAAGGCTTCACGGTGGTGGATGTGGAGCAGGACCCGGTGTGGCAGACCACGCACATGCAGCTGCGATTACGCTGACCTGTGGGCACGTGCCTGTTGGCGATGACGCAACAGCATGGGCAGGGCTACCAGGTTCAGGGGGCGCGAAAGCGCAGGATGCGCACGCCGTCGTAAGGGTCGGTGAGGTAGTGGGCGTGGACACCGAAGGTGCTCAGCAGGCGCTCTGGGGTAAGCACTTCGAAGGGTTTGCCGAGGGCGACCAGACGGCCCTTGTCGAGAACCGCGACACGGTCGCAGGTCAGCGCCTGGTTGAGGTCATGCAGCGCTACCAGGGTGGTGACCGGCAGCGCCTGCACTTGTTGCAGCAGGCTTAGCTGATGCTGAATGTCCAGGTGGTTGGTCGGTTCGTCCAGCAGCAGCACCTGCGGCCGTTGGGCCAGCGCACGGGCGATGTGCACACGCTGGCGCTCGCCACCGGACAGCGACCCCCACAGGCGCGTGCGCAGGTGCAGGGCGTCGAGGTCGGCCAGGGCTTGTTCGACGATGGCGCAGTCCTGCCGAGAGAACGGTGCCAGGGCCGAGAGCCACGGCGTGCGGCCCAAGGCAACCGCGTCGAACACGCTGATCGCATCGAGTGTGTCGGCCTGTTGCTCGACCAGCGCCAGCGCCTGGGCAACACGGCGGCGGGGCATCTGTGCCAGTGGCTCACCCAGGAGCTGCACGCTGCCGCAGGCGGGTTTGCACAGCCCTGCCAGCACCTTCAACAGCGAGGACTTACCCGAGCCGTTGGGGCCGACGATGCCCAGGGTTTCACCAGCGACAACGCTGAGATCGATAGCGCTGAGCACGGTAGTGCCGGCCAGTTGCAACCCCAGCCCATGGCAGGCTAGCGGGGGGATGCGAACAGCGGTCATGGCTGTCATGGGCGCCCCCGTCGGCTGACCAGAATCAGGGCGAATACGGGGGCACCGATCAGCGCCGTAACCACGCCCACCGGGATCACCTGGCCGGTGATCAGCGTGCGCGAAAGAATGTCCGCCACAATCAGAAACAGCGCACCACCCAGTGCGCTGGCGGGCAACAGACGGCTGTGCCCGGGGCCGAGCAGAAGGCGCAGGGCATGGGGTATAACCAGCCCGACAAAACCGATGGCGCCGACAATGGACACCATCACAGCCGTCACCAGCGCTGCACAACTGATCAGCAGCAACTGGGTGCGGCGCACCGGGATGCCCAGCGAGGCGGCCGAATCGGCACCGAAGGTAAAGGCATCCAGCGCACGGCGATGCCACAGGCACACCAGCAAGCCGACAATCACCACCGGTACGGCCAGCCACACCGAAGGCCAGCGTACACCGCTCAGGTTGCCCAGCAGCCAGAACAGGATGCCGCGCGCCTGCTCGGCGGTGGCTGACTTGGTGATCAGGAAGGCGGTCAGTGCATTGAACAGCTGCGAGCCGGCGATACCGGCAAGGATGACCTGTGCATTGTTGCTGCTGGGGCCGGCCGCGCGGGCCAGCACCAGCACCAGGGCGAATGCGGCCCCGGCGCCGATGAAGGCCCCTGCAGACATGCTTAATGCGAAGCTACCCAGCCCCAGCAGGCCGACCAGTACCGCGCCGGTCGAGGCGCCGGCAGACAGCCCCAGCAGGTAGGGCTCGGCCAGTGGGTTGCGCAACATCGCCTGCAGGATGACACCGCAGGTGGCCAGCCCGGCGCCGCAAGCGGCCGCGACCAGGGTGCGGGTCAGGCGGTAGTTCCAGATGATGCCGGCGTCGATCGGGTCCACCGGGTAGTCGGCTTGCCACAGGTGGTTGGCCAGCACCTGGCCAACCACGCTGGGCGACAGGTTGGTTTCGCCAATGGCGGTACCGGCCAGCAGGGCGGCCAACAGAGCGGCCAGGGCAACCGCGATGCAGGGTAACAGGCGGTTCATCACGGGGCTGCTTTACCGCTGGCGAAGGCCGTGGACAGCGTCTGCATGCCGCGGAACAGGCGGATGCCGGCCTGCATGGCGTCAGCGTCGAGGATAATGATGCGGTCGTGCTTCACCGCGTCCATGTTGCGGGTTACCGGGTCACTGCGCAGGAATTCGAGTTTTTTCTGGTAGTCGTCGGCGGGGAAACGGCGGCGGTCCATACGCGCGATGATCAGCCAGGTCGGATTGGCCTTGGCCAAAGTTTCCCAGCCTACGCTTGGCCATTCTTCGCTGGACTCGACCACGTTGCGCACACCGAGGGTGCGCAGCATGAAATCGGCGACACCTTGGCGGCCGGCCACATAGGGGTCGATGTCTAGGTCGGCGCTGGAGAACCAGAACAGCGCCGAAGTTGCCGACAGGTCCTTGCCGGCCAGTTGTGCCCTGGCGCTGTCGAGGCGCCCTTGCAACTCGGCGTTCAGGGCCGCGCCGCGGTCCTGAACGTCGAAGATCTCGGCCAGTTGGCTGACGCTCTTGTAGATACTGTCTACCTGGAACGCTTGCAGGCGGGTGCCGTCTGCACCGACCAGGTTGTCCTTGCCCTCGCAGTCCGATGGCAGCACGTAGGTGGGGATCTTCAGCTCATCGAACTGCTCGCGGGTGGCGACCACGCCCTGGGCACCGACCATCCATTCGAACTGCGCCGCGACCAGCTGCGGGCGCTTGCCGACCACCGCCTCGAAGCTGGGGTCGTTGTCGGCCAGGCGCGGCACCTTGGCGTTCACCGCCTGGTATTCGGGCAATACATTGTTGAACCACAGCGAAGTGCCCGCCAGCTTGTCACCCAGCCCCAGGGCATAGAGCAGCTCGGTACCGGCCTGGCCGATGGTGACGGCGCGCTGCGGCGCCTGGGCAAAAATCTGCGGCTTGCCGCAGTTGTCGACCGTCAGCGGATAGTGGGTGGCAGCGGCCTGGGCCAGGCCAGTGAAGCCTAGGCCAGCGAGTAGGGTGGCGAAACGGGGCAGCATGCTGGGCGATCTCCTATCGGACAGTTCTGGTGAGGAACGCACGGACAGGCATCGCCGAGGCCCAGCGGGTGGCCGGGGCAACACGGATGGCCAATCCCGGACACCCCGCCGGTTGGTGAATGTAGGCCGGCAGGTCTCCTGACTGGTGCGTCACGGCCCGGCTCCGGCCTTCCCGGGCGGCAGGCCCAGTGGCATCGATGGAGCAGGCTCGGCACCTACAGTTGCGGGGGCAGTTCCGTTTGGCCCGTATTGGCAGGCCTGGGATTCCCTGTTAGTTCCGTGGTGGAAACCGGCGGCCCGCATGGTAGACCATCGCGTCGCCAGGTGAAAACGCTTTTCAGAAGTACTTCAGCCAGCTGATGTCGCGGCGGCGCTGCTTCAGTCGGGCGAACCCGCGCACCGGCAGGTACAGCGAAAACGCCAGCAGTACTGCGACCAGCCATATCGCTGCGACACCGTCGAAACCGAAGTAGTCGCCATGGTTGAGCCCGAACAGCGCCACGCAGACCAGGTACAGCAGCTTCAGCACATACAGGTGCAGCAGGTAGAAGAACATCGGTGCCGCACCGAACACCGCCAGGGCAGTGATCCAGCGCGCCTGGCCGGCCCGTTCGAACGCGCGTAACAACAACAGGCCGCAGCCCAGGGTCAGGGTCAGGAACAGCAGCGACGGTGGGTATTTGGTGATGTTGAAGAAGCTCATCAGGGTTTGCGTGAAGGTTGGGTAACCGCTCCACGGTGCCTCACCGTAACCGTTGAACATGCGCAGCAGGACAAAGCCAAGCAGCGCGAGCAAGCCAGCCGCCAGCAGGTGTTGCTGGCGTTGCCCGGCATCGCTGCCGCGGGCGAACCAGGGCCCCAGGCCGTAACCCAAGGCGATGACGCCGATCCACGGCAGCACCGGGTAAGACGTGCGCAGGTGCAGGTTTTCGGAAAACGCCAGCCAGCCGCGATCATGCAGGATTGCCCACGGCACATGCAGGGCTGAATCCACGCCAAAGTGCAGGCCGTCGAGCAGGTTGTGGCCGGCGACGATGCTGGCGCCCAGGGCGAGCAGTGCGGCGCGTGGCAGCCACACCAGCAGCGACAGGGCGATCATGCTGACGCCGATGGCCCAGATCACTTGCAGGTAGATCACGCTCGGGGGCAACTGGAAGGTCCAGGCGAAGTTGACCAGGGTGAACTCCAGCACCACCAGGAACAGCCCGCGTTTGAACAGGAACGCGGAGACGTCGCCACGGCCCTGATGCTTCTCGCCATACAGCCAGGCCGACAGGCCGGTCAGCAGGACGAACACAGGCGCACACAGGTGAGCGAGGGTGCGGCTGAAGAAAAGCGCCGGTTCCGTGGTGTCGATGGCCATGGGGTCGCTGACCTGGCGGTGCAGGAGGAAAGTCTCGCGGACGTGGTCCAGGAGCATGAACAGGATCACCAGGCCGCGCAGGGCATCGATGCTCTGCAGGCGCTGGGTGATCAGCGTGGGCGTGGCGCTGGCACTTGTCATGGGTTGTCTAATAGGAATTAATTTCATGTGAAACGTTATCGTATAACAAGACGCTGAAAGGGAATAGAGGTTTTTGTGTGGCCTGTGCCGGGCTCTTCGCGGCACAAGCCACCCAGATCAGAAGCTGTAATCCACCGTCGCGAAGTACGACCGCGGTATCCCCATCAACCACTGCTGCCCGCTGAACGCCGACTGCACATACTCGCGATCGAACAGGTTGTTCAACTGCAACCCCACCTTCACATCCGGCAACACCCGCCAGGCGATGTTGGCATCGACCACGGTGTACCCGGGGGCGCTCTGGGTATTGGCGGTATCGGCATAACGCTCATCCACATAGCGCGCCCCAATGCCAGCCTCCACCTGCTGGCCGAAGCCTTTGCTCAACCAAAGGTTGGCGGTACGCCGTGGCACGTTGGCCGGCCGGTTGCCTGCCCGATCCTGCGGCAGGCCGCCGACCCTTTCGTCGAAGTCGTCGTACTTGGCGCGTATCAGCGATGCGTTGGCCGACATCTGCCACTGATGGGCCAGGGCCAGCTCCAGCGTCGCTTCCAGGCCATCGGAAGTCTGCTGCCCGGCTTGTTGCTTCTCGTGCGTGATGGGGTCGTCCACCAGCAGCTTTTTCTTGACGATGTGGTAGGCGGCAAGCGTCCATTCGCCGCGCCCCTCCCAAAAGCGCTGCTTGAGGCCGGCCTCGGTCTGCTTCGCCTCGGTCAGGTCATAGTTCATCTGCGCGGGGCTGAGGCTGATGAGGTTGTTGACCCCGTCCTCGCTGGTCGAGTACTGGCCGTACAACGACAGGTCGTCGCTGATTGCGTACACCAGCCCGACGCGCCAGTTGCCCCCTTGCAGGCTGCGATCGCTGCGGCTGTCGTTGGTCAAGTTGTTGCGGTCGATGTGGTTCTGGTCGCGACGCACGCCGGTAACCAAAGACAGGCGATCGCTCAATTGCAGGCGGTTTTCGGCAAACAGGGCAAAGGTATGGGTGGTCGAGAGTGTTTGCGGCCGCAACGGCGAGGCGCTATGAAACCCGCCGGGCTGCGGCTGCCACGGGTCGAGGTAGTCGCCGCCGACATCGTTGTAGGGTGAATTGCTGTCGACGTTGAATCGCACCTTGTTGTATTCGGCACCGAGCACGGTCTTGCTGTCCAGGCCGAACAGGGTGTGGTCGAAGGTGAAGGTTTGACGGTCGCCGAACTGTTCCTGGTTGTGCTTGATTTCCAGGTAGCTGCCGCGCAGCAACTGCTGACGCCCGGCGTCCCAGCTGTAGTCTTCGGCGTTGCGCCAGTGGCGGCGGCTTTTGATGTAGTACAGCTGGTTGCTGGCGCTGAGCTGGTCGTTCAGCGCCCAGTCGGTCGTTAACCGGGTCCATTCATCAACGTACTGCTGCACGTCGTTCTGCACGTTGTAGTTCTTTTTGCGCAGGCTGCTGCGGTAGTGGCCGTCGATCAGCGGGGTACCGTAGTAGTTGGCAGGTTGTGCATCGCCGCGGTCATGGGCCAGCGTGAAGCTGAGGTCATCACTGGCGTCAAAACGCAGCGCGGCGCTCAGGGCCAGGCTACGTGAAGCGGTGCGGTCGACCCAGCCATTGCCGGCCTGTTGGTTCAGCGTCAGGCGGTAGCTCAGGCGCTCGCTGAGGCTGCCGCCGCTGTCCAGGCCGAGCTGCTGGCGGTCCCACGAGCCGTAACCCAGTCGCAGGTGGTTGCGCACCTCGCCGGCAAAAGGTTTTTTCGGGATCACGTTTATCACTGCGCCGGTGGCGCCTTCGCCATGCAGTACCGAGGCCGGGCCGCGAATCACCTCGATGCGTTCGACCATCCACGGGTCGACCGGGAAGGTCTGTGTGCCGGCACCGGTGTACAGGCGCGCGCCGTCGAACAGGGTCATCACTGAGCTGTGGCCGGCAAAGCCGCGGGCAGACAGGCCTGTACCGCCGTCCCCCGGGGAGCCGACGAAAGTAATGCCCGGTGAGCGGGTCACTGCATCCTGCACCGTGATGTTGTTGCGCTGCTGAATCTGCCGTTCGCTGATACTGCTGGTGCTGGCCGGTGTTTCCAGGGCGCTGAGGCCAAGGCGCGAACCGGCCTGGGTCGGCGTGGCCAGGTCGATGGTGCGGTTGTCCTGGGTGTCGGTGATGGCCGTGGAAGGCAGGGCCAGAGGCTGCGGGTCGCGGTCATCAGCCAGCGCCGGCAGGGCAACGGCCAGGCAGGCCGCCAGGGGGTGAAGTTTGAACATACGGGACATGTCGTTCCACTGCTGCAGGAATGAATGGATCCCGGTGGAAAACACGCAAAGGCGAACCATGCAGGCAGGCGCGCGCACGGATTCCGGCCTGCGCCCGCCCACCGCGGGTTGCCAAGTGAAGCTCCAGGCCGGTCTCCGGGCTTGCGAGGGGCATGAAACCTTCACCTTCCCATGCTTGAGCACAGTGGTATCTCGAAGGGTTCGCTCGCTTACCGTTGCGGGGGCAGCACCGGACTTGTCGTGGGCAACACGACGCACCGGTTTCCCGTTTCACCCTGCGCGCGGCGGCGCAGGGCACCTGAAACTGGCGCGCATCTGACCATTGAAAGGCTGGGGCGTCAAATGTTGGTGTGCTGTGAATGCTGAGAAAAAACAACAGGTTGTGCGTTTTTGCGGCGCCGGAGCCCCATTTGGCAAGAAGATCAGGCCCCAGCGTGATGAGTTGGCTGGGGAGGCAGGCTTGCCTGTAAAGCTAGCGCCCGCGGCGCCGCGATACCCGTGCCTCGATGTTCTTGCGCCCGATCAGCAGCGGCGGCTTCTCCACCACCGGCTCATCCGCCAGCCATTTGTACATCACCAGGCAGTCCACCAGCCCCAGGCGGGCATGACGGTAGGCCTTGGGCAAACGGCCGACTGTTTCAAAGCCCAGCTTGTGCCATAGCGCCACGGCCACTGCGTTGGTGGCTACCACCGAGTTGAACTGCAATGCCAGAAAGCCTTCCTGGCGCGCCAGCTTTTGCGAGTGCTCGCACATCAAGCGCGCCACGCCCCGGCCGCGCGCCTGTTCGCAGACCATGTAGCCGCAATTGCCCACATGCGCACCAGGCCCGGCAGCATTGGGCTTGAGGTAATACGACCCCAGTAGCTCGCCATCTTCTTCGGCCAACAGCGTGTGCAAGGGCAGCTCCAGCCACAGCTGGCGCGCCTGTTCGAAGCTCAGCGCCGGGTCGAAAGCGTAGGTTTCACGGGCTTGGACAATGGCCTGGAAGGTGGGCCAGAAACGATCAAAATCTTCCGGCGTCATGGGGCGAATGTGGATCATGCGGGTTCCTGCGCGGGGTGAGCCGCCCAGTCTGGGTGGCGCGGCGCCGTCGCGCAAGGGCGGCGACGCCGTTTGTGCTCAACCGTTGGCCTTGCCCACCGCGTCCATTGCGCGGGCCGAGTACACCAGCGCGGCACCGGCGTTCATGGCCACGGCCACGCCGAGGGCCTCGGCAATTTCCTCGCGGCTGGCACCCGCTTTGACGGCCTGCTGCGAATGCACGGCGATACAGCCGTCGCAGCGGGTGGTCACAGCCACGGCCAAGGAGATCAGCTCGCGGGTCTTGGCATCCAGGTGGTTGGTTTTGGCGCCTGCACCGCTGGCGGTCATGTAGCCGGCTACGGTGTCGGGGGAGAGTTGCTTGAGATCGCCGATGCCGGCCATCAACTGCTTACGGTAGGCGTCCCAGTCCATCATGCTCATCGTCTTCACCTTGGGGGGTTGCGAGTGGAGCTTTCAGGCTAGTCGAAGCGTGGCACGTGCGAGGCGGTACTTTGGTGGGTAAACGCAGGTCACTCGTACAGTGGCCTGCGTTGAGCCTTCAGATGTAGATGAACACCAGCACCAACGCCGCGACCACTGCCCATTTTTCCAGGTAGTAGCGCAGGCGATTGCGCTTCTTCAGCGCCTTGCCACGCTCGCGGATCTTGTAGATGCGGGTGAACAGGCGGTTGATGCCACCGGTCTTGTCGCTGGCATCGTTGGGCGCAGCGGCAGCGGCCATCACGTTGCGGCTGAACCAGCGGTTGAACGCGGTTGCCCAGCGGTACTTGAGCGGGCGTTCGACGTCGCAGAACAGGATGATGCGGTTGTGCTCGGTGGTGTTGGCTGCATAGTGGATGTAGGTTTCGTCGAAGATCACCCCCTCACCATCGCGCCAGGCGTATTTCTCGCCGTCCACGTCGATGTAGCAGCCGTCGTCATTCGGCGTGTCCAGGCCCAGATGGTAGCGGTACGAGCCGGCATACGGGTCACGGTGGCGCACCAGCTTGGCTCCCGGAGGCAGGGTAGCGAACATGGCGGCCTTGACCGTGCCGATGCCTTGCAGCAGCTCGGTCGTGCGTGGGCAAAGGGCCATTGCCGACGGGTGGCTTTCGCCATACCACTTCAGGTAAAAACGTTTCCACCCGGTCTTGAAGAACGAGTTGAAACCGACGTCATCGTAATTGTCGGATTTCTTGATTTCGCCTACGTGCAGCAACTGGCGGCCTTCCTCACGGATCTCCTGCCAGTGGTCCTGCAGCGGTTTCAGTTCTGGAAAGGCCTCGACCGGCAGGTAAGGCTTGGCCGGGTGTTTGGAGAACAGGTACAGGAAGCTGTTGATCGGGGCCAGGAAGCTGGAGTGGTCGCCCAGCTGACGAGTCAGCTTGTGGCGAACCCGACCGCGCAGGTGAACATAGGCGATCGAGAAGACGAAGATAAGTACGAGTGCAATTTTCATGGACGTTTACTTGTCGAAAAATGGCCATGCGCCGAGGCATGAGCCCGCCAGCATAAACAATCATGGGGGCAGTTTGTACTTATTGTTACCAAACTGCGGGGCGACATTGGTGTAATACCCTACAGTCTTGCGCAAACGTTTCATGTCAGGGAGTTTGTATGGTTCAGGATATACGCTCCAGCGGTAGCCCGTTCAAGCGGCTGTTCTTCGCCTTGCCGGTCAGCGACGCGCAGCGCCGTGACTTGGGCCAGTGGCGGCGCGGGCTGAACCTGCGCAGCGGCAAACCGGTGCCGGCGGCCAACTTCCATGTCACGCTGCTGTTTCTCGGTGATGTGGACACTGCGCAGGTGCCTGCAATGTGCGCGGCGGTTGACCAACTGGCGCTGCCAACCTCGGCGCCGCGGCTGTTGCTCGACCGTTTGCAGGTGTGGCAACGGGCCGGCGCCTTGGTGCTGGAGGCGCAGCAGGTACCGCCCGCCCTGTTGCAACTGGTGTACGGTTTGCAGCAGGCGTTGCTGCCGTTGGGGCTGGAAGCGGCCACGCGTGAGTATCGACCGCACCTGACGCTGTCCAGGGATTACCGCGGGCAGCCGCCCGAGGCCAGTAGCGCGCCGGAGTTTTACCTCACCGCGCGACACTTCACGCTTTACGAGTCGCGCAAGGGGGCTTACTGGCCATTGGCGCAGTGGCCGCTGGCGGGCTGACCCGCCGGGCGAAAAACGCCTTGTCCCGGATGCGTACCTGCAGGGGCTGTTCAGATCGGGTGATTACACCGGCATGCTTTGGTAAGGCAATTCATCCCCTGGGCTGCGTTCGAACTGGCGCTTGTATTCGCGGCTGAACTGCGAGGTACTCTGATAGCCCACCCTGTGCGCAGCCTGTGCCACGCCCAGGCCTTCGCCGATCAGCATCTGCTGCGCCTTGAGTAGCCGCAAGCGCTTGAGGTACTGCATCGGCGCCATGTCGGTGCAGCGCTTGAAATGTTCGTGGAAGGTTGAAACGCTCATGTTGGCGCGCGCAGCCAGTGCCTCCACGCTCAGCGGCTCGCTGTAGTGCTCGCGCAGGTGGGCGAGGGCGGCGCCGATGCGGGCGAAGTGCCCCTGTTGCTCCACCAGTGCCCGCAGCACACCGGCCTGCGGGCCACGCAGGGCGGTGTACAGCACTTCGCGCACACGCGCCGGGCCCAGCACCTTGGCGTCCAGCGGGTCGTGCAGGCAGCGCAGCAGCCGCTCCACGCTTTCGCGCATGGGCGCATCCAGTGCCGCCGACGTCATCGATTGCGGGGTTTGCGCCTGCACTTCAGCGTCCGGTGCCAGGCCCATGCTCTGCACCAACTCGCCCAGCACGCCACGGTCGATGCCCACCGCCACGCCCAACAGCGGCGCCTCGCGGGTGGCAAAGGTTTCACACATGAACGGCACCGACAACGCCTGCACCAGGTAATGCCCGGCGCCGTACTCCAGGGTGCGCGGCCCCAGGCGCGCCAGTTTGCTGCCTTGGGCCAGGATCATCAGGCTTGGTTCGTAGATCTGCGGGCTGCTGGCCACATAGTGGTCCCAGCTCAGCACCTGTACCTGGGGCAGGTGCGTGGGCACAAAGCCTGGGCGCGTGGCGAGGCTGCGGATCAGTGCGCAAAGCGGCGCATTGGCGTCGACGTGACGGGTCAGTTGCATGGTGGACCAAGGGCAGAGAATCAGACAGTTTGATCATCGCAGATTGAGGGCGTGGCGCCAGGTGTTAGATGACACCTTCGGAGAATCAGGCATGCATGCCGGAGAATCAGCCGTGGGCGAGGCGGCGAACGGCGCGCAAAATGCGTCGCCTGAATCGTTTCACTTCACTGCGAGGCCCTGCATGTATACCGCCATCGGTTATGCCGCTCAAACCGCCACCAGCCCCCTGGCCCCCATGACGTTCCAACGCCGCAGCCCGCGCCCGGATGACGTCGCCATCGACATCCTGTACTGCGGCGTGTGCCACTCCGACATCCACCAGGCGCGCAACGAATGGGGCATTGCCGTGTACCCGCTGATGCCGGGCCACGAGATCATCGGCCGGGTCACGGCGGTGGGCGACAAAGTCACCGCGCACAAGGTCGGTGACCTGGTGGGCGTCGGCTGCATGGTCGACTCGTGCCGTACCTGTGAAGCCTGCGCCAAGGACCTGGAGCAATATTGCCTCGAAGGCCCGACCATGACCTACGCCACCCCGGACCGGGTCGATGGCAGCAACACCATGGGGGGGTACTCCAGCAGCATCGTGGTCAGCGAGCACTTCGTGGTGCGCATACCGGCCGGCATGGACCTGCCCAGCGCTGCACCTATTCTGTGCGCCGGCATCACCACCTATTCGCCGCTCAAGCACCACGGCGTTGGCCCGGGCCACAAGATCGGCATCCTCGGCATGGGCGGCCTGGGCCACATGGGCATCAAACTGGCCAAGGCCCTGGGTGCGGAAGTGACCCTGTTCACGCGCTCTCAGGCCAAGGCCGAGGAAGCGCGCCGCCAGGGGGCCGACCATGTGATCGTCTCCACGGATGCCGAGCAGATGCGCGCCGCTGCCGGCCGTTTCGATTTCCTGCTCGACACCATTCCGGTGCAGCACGACCTCAACCCGTACCTGGAAACGCTGAAGTTCGACGGTGTGCACATCCTGGTCGGCCTGATCGAACCGATCGACCCGGCATTGCATGCGGCCAACCTGGTGATGAAGCGCCGAGTGCTGGCGGGGTCGTTGATCGGGGGGGTTGCCGAGACTCAGGAAGTACTGAACTTCTGCGCCGAGCACGACATCCGTTGCGATATCGAGATGCTGGATATCCGCAACATCAACCAAGCCTATGAGCGGATGATTGCCGGTGATGTGAAGTACCGGTTCGTGATCGACATGGCCACGTTACAGGGCTGATGGGTCGGTTGCCTGTACGGGCCTCTTCGCGGGCAAGCCCGCTCCTACACAGGGGTGATGTAGGGCTTGCGCGCGGTGGGGCCCGTACAGGCAGCAACGATGCAGCCGTTTTACCAGGCCATCGGCTTGTCCCAGGCCTTCCAGAACAACCATCGCCGCACCTCGCCGTGCGCCCCGGTACCGATCTGCCACTCGGGCCGCCCGCTATCCAGCGCAATCACCGAAATAACCCCCGCATGGCTCGCCGCCACCAGCGTTTGTCCGTCGGCGCTGATATCCATCGCACTGATGGTCGATCCCAGGTAATGCTGCCAATGCTCCTTACCCTCTTCGCCAAACGCCCGCAGGTAGCCATAGGCATCACCCACAATGTACTCGCCATCGCGCGCAACCCCCGCATACACCCTTGCGCCATCCTGCACCAGCGGGGTACGCGGGTCCTGGCTGTAGTAATCGGTATCCAGCCCGTGCAGGTCTGCCACCCTCACGGCCAGCGTGGCACCGCTGTAGAAATGGCAGGCATTGACGATCAGCTGGTCACCGGCGCGGTTGAACAAGGCAAAGTGCGGGTATTCGCTGCCCGGGCCGATGTGCGCCAGCGGCTTGAGTCGTTCGTCCAGAACAAGGTGTCGGCTGCCTTGCTCACCCACGACGATCAGCCGGCCATCCGCCGACACCGCACCATGCTCCATGCTCAGCCCCAGGCTGATGTCGTCCGGGTCGGTGCCCTCGGCCAGCTCATCGAGCACCCGTGTCTGCTGTGGCAGCAGGCGAGTCGCACCTTGAGTGGCCAGCACGAAGATACCTTCGGCACTCACCAGCAGCACTCGCTGGCCATCGGGGAAGGGGATCAGCGCGGTCGGTGTGGGCGGCAGGTCGAACGGCTCGAACGGGTAGCCTGGCGGCAACCCCTCCAGCCCCGTAGGCCAGGCCAGGCGCTGCACTTGCGGGCCGCCCCAGCCATCGGTCACACGCACGCCCTCGGTATTGGCCAGGGCGAAATAGCGCCGCGCCGGGCAACGGCCAAAGTGTTCGATGCCGATGACCGGGGTTACCCCATGGTGATCGATACGCACCACCTGGCCCTTGTCGTAAGGCATACCGATGCGGGCCAGCAGGCTGCCATCTTCCAGCAGCAGGACATGGCTGATGCCTTGGCCGTGGTCTTCGAGCAACGGTATCAAGGGGTGGTGTGCGGGTGGCCAAGCCTCGCGAAATGCCTGACGCTGCGGTTCGTCCATGCCAGGGCGGTTGGCTGCCTGCAGGGCTGCCAGCCAGGCGTCGAGCAGGTGTTCGGTGGCGGGTGCCTGCGGCTCTTCGAGGTTGTCCCAGCCGTGCGCACGGCCCTGCGCGACGTAGTCGTTGACGGCCTGGGCATAGGCGATGACTGCCTGCTGCCACTGCTGCTGGGGGTGCTGCTTGTCCATGAGCGGATCGGGCTCCTTGTTGCACGCGCGTTTCACACAAAGCGCGCATGGTACTCCTTCTGCCTGCCCAGCAGTTGTGAGGCCCCAGCTTGACGCGTACCATGCCGGGCATTCCTATCCATAACAAAACGTACGTTGGCACCCCTGCAAGCGGGGGGGCTGGCGTGCGACCTGTTGCTTTGTCTGCGGAGAAGCGGTTTCCACCCATGAACGGACCCATACCCACACACCTGCCGCCCACAACGGGCAGCGGCAGCTGGCTGAGCGTCATCGCCCTGGCCTTGGCGGCCTTCATTTTCAACACCACCGAGTTCGTCCCGGTGGCGCTGCTCAGTGACATTGGCCGCAGCTTCGACATGAGCACTGCCCAGGTCGGCCTGATGCTGACCATCTATGCCTGGATCGTGGCGCTGGCCTCGTTGCCCATGATGTTGCTGACCCGCAACATCGAACGGCGGCGTCTGCTGCTGTTCGTGTTCCTGGTGTTCATTGTCAGCCACGTGCTGTCGTGGCTTTCGCAGAGCTTCGCCATGCTGCTGGTCAGCCGTATCGGCATTGCCCTGGCGCATGCGGTGTTCTGGTCCATCACCGCCTCGCTGGCGGTGCGTGTGGCGCCGCCGGGCCAGCAGGCCAAGGCGCTGGGCCTGCTGGCCACCGGCACTACCCTGGCCATGGTCCTGGGCATCCCGCTGGGCCGTGTGGTGGGCGAGGCACTGGGCTGGCGCATCACGTTCCTGAGCATTGGCGGGGTAGCGCTAGCCACCATGCTGTGCCTGATGAAATCGCTGCCGCTGCTGCCCAGCCAGAACTCCGGTTCGTTGCGCAGCCTGCCGGTCCTGTTCAAGCGCCCGGCACTGGTCATTACCTACTTGTTGGTGACGTTGGTCATTACCGCGCAGTTCACGGCCTACAGCTATATCGAGCCGTTCGCCCTGCACGTAGCGCAGATCGGCGGCGACCGCACCACACTGTTGCTGCTGTTGTTCGGCGGTGCCGGGGTTTTTGGTTCGTTGTTGTTCAGCCGTTACAGCGACCGCTTCCCGCATGGCTTCCTGGTGGGTTCGATCGGGGTACTCGCCGCGTGCCTGTTGCTGATGTTGCCGCTGTCGGGCAACTTCTATGTGTTCGCAGTGCTGAGCATGTTCTGGGGCGTGGCCATTCTCAGCTTCAGCCTGGCGCTGCAGTCCAAGACCCTGAAGCTGGCGTCCGACGCCACCGATGTGGCCATGGCGCTGTTCTCGGGTATCTACAACATCGGTATTGGCGGGGGTGCGCTGCTGGGCAGTATCGTCAGCAGCCAGATGAATGTGGCGGATATCGGCCTGGTGGGCGGCAGCGTGGCAGTGGTCGGGCTGGTACTGGCCGTTGCCAGTACCCGGCGCTTTCGCGAGGCATTGGCACGCTGAGCCGGGGCCGCTCAGGCCCCTTGCCGGTCAAGTAGAGACTCAGGCCAATACGGCAGCCCATGCCGATATCAACAAAACCCCCGCCAATACCTGGTTGAACACCCGCAACCGCCCCGGTGCCTGCAGCCACCGGGCGCTCCCCACCCCCAACACCGCCCACGCGGCCATGCTCGGCAGAGCGATCAGCAAGAACACCAGCGCCAGCTGCCACACTGGCAACGACGGCGCGGCAAATACCCCGACCACCGCCACGGCCATCAACCACACCTTGGGGTTCACCACCTGCAACGAAGCCGCGCTGAGCGCACTGAAGCCTGGCGCCGTGGTCGTGTGGAGCGGGGCGGCGGCACTGCGCAGCATCTTCCAGGCCAGGCTGCTCAGCCACAGCACCCCGGCCCCGCTCATCAGCTGTTGCGCCAGGGGGTGGCGCAGCAGCAGTTCGCCCAGCCCCAGCCCGACGAGCAGCACAATGGCTGCAGCCGCGCCACACGCCGCCACGATCGGCGCCAGGCTTGCGCGCAGGCCCCGGCGGGCGCCATGGGCCAGGATCAACAGGTTGGTCGGCCCCGGGCTGATACTGGACACCAGGGCAAACAGAATGAAGGGCAACAACGACTCAGACATGGTTCAGGGCTCCGTAACATCGAAGCACCATGCTCGCTGCCCGCCGGCACTCAGTCTGGAAGGTTTGAGCAGCGCCTGCGGTAGTCGGCCGGGGTCAACTGGTAGGCGCGGCGGAACCAGCGCCCCAGGTGGCTCTGGTCGGCAAAGCCCAACGCCACGGCCACTTCGGCCGGTGTCTGGCCTTGGGCAAGCAGGCGCCGCGCGCGTGCCAGGCGCAGCTGGATCAGGTAGGCATGGGGTGCAATGCCGAACGCCGCCTTGAACGCACGCGTCAGGCGAAAGCGGTCAATGCCGCAGGCCTGGGCCAGGTCCTCCAGGCCGATGTCGCGCTCCAGATTGGCATGCAGGAAGTCCCGGGCGCGCTGTGCGGTCAGCGGCAGGCGCGGGTCGGGGTTGATGCGGCGGCGCCAGTGCAGGTGGCGGGTCAGGCAGGCCAGCAGATCGTCCATGGCCGTTTGCCTGACGATGCGCAAGTCCTGGTCATGCACGGCCCTGAAGGCCAGGGCGGTGGCCCGTGCCAGGCGTTCGTCGTGGCACAGGGTGTCGGCGAAGCTGGGCAGGCTGTCGCCCGGCGCGTGCTCGTACAGTGCGCGCAGCTGTTGGTCGAGCCAGGCGGGCTCCAGGTACAGCGTCGAATAGGTGAAGCCTTCTTCGGTGGGCGCCAGGCCATCGTGGATGTCGCCAGGCTCAAGTAAAAATACCTGCCCCGGCGTGCTGCGGTGGCGCACCCGGCGGCAGTTGAACTGCTGCACACCCTGCTCGGTCACGCCGACCAGGAAGCTGTCGTGCCAGTGGGGATCATAGGCATGGCCGACAAAATGCGCGCGGACCGACTCGATGCCGGTGTCGGCGTCTTGTTTGAAGTCGATCCAGTTGCTCATGGACGTGTACCGTGGGGTAAATGGCTACCTTAGCGCAACGCCCCCGGCTCAGTCTGGAACGATTGTGCAGCCGTTGGTCAGTGCCCGGGCGCGCAGGGCCTCGAAGCGTTCGCGTAGCCACAGGTGCAATTGCTTCACGGCCGGTGTGAGTTGTTTGCGATGAGGGCAGACCAAGGTCAGCGGGGTAGGCTCGCCGAGCAATTCGGGCAGGACCATTTCCAGTTCACCGGTCGCGATGTTGGCGCTGACATCCAGCCACGACTTGTAGACGATACCTTCCCCCTGGATGGCCAGGCGGCGGATGACGTCGGCATCGTCACTGACCAGCGGCCCACGCACCTGCACGGTGCGATTACCCAGCTGCCACTTGTCGTACACCCGGCTGTGCTGCATGTACAGCAGGCAGGCATGCTGCTGCAGTGCGTCGGGGGTAAGCGGGCGGCCGTGACGGGCCAGGTAGTCGGGCGAGGCCACCAGCACGCGGCGGTTCCATTCGGCCAGTGGCAGGGCGATGTAGTTGGCATCCTGGTTGAGGCCATAGCGGATGGCCACATCCACAGGGTCGCGGTTGAGGTCGGCCATCTGGTCGGACAGGAAGAAGCGCAGTTGCAATGCCGGGTGGTCGTGGCGGAAGGCGCTGAGCCAGGGCAACAACATGTTGCGGCCCATGTCGGAAGGGGCCGACACCTGCAGGGTGCCGCGCAGGCTATTGGGGTTGCCATGCAGATCTTCATGGCCCTGGCGCAGGCTTTCCAGCACATTCAGCGCGGTTGGCAGGTAGCGCTCGCCCTCGGCGGTCAGGCGCAGGCTGCGGGTGGTGCGGGCGAACAGGCGTACATCCAGGTCGCGTTCCAGGCGTTTGATCGCGGCAGCCACCTGGCCCGGCAGCAGGCCGGCTTCATGGGCGGCGGCAGTGAAGCTACCCAGCACGCTGCTGCGGGCAAACAGTTCGAGGTCGGTGATGCGCAGCATTTTCATTCCAGGGATGAAAGTGTTGTTACATTGTGCCGCTTTTTCTTTTTTGCTGGAAAGATAAGATGCCCGGCAAATCCACTGTTAACTCCGGAGTTGTCGCATGGATACCGTATCGCTGGCCAAGCGCCGTTACACCACCAAAGCTTACGATGCCTCACGCCGCATTCCCCAGGCCACCGTCGACGCCCTGCTCGAACAACTGCGTCACAGCCCGTCGTCGGTCAATTCCCAGCCTTGGCATTTCATCGTCGCCGACACGGCCGAAGGCAAGGCCCGCCTGGCCAAGAGCACTGCTGAGGGTTATGCCTACAACACGCAGAAGCTTCTCGATGCCTCGCATGTGATCGTGTTCTGCACCCGTACCGAAATGACTGAAGAACACCTGAACGCCGTGCTCGATCAAGAGGCTGCCGATGGCCGTTTCCGTGATGAGCAAGCGCGCGCCGGGCAAAACCAGAGCCGCCGGCACTACGTCAACCTGCACCGCTTCGACCAGAAGGATGTGCAGCACTGGATGGAAAAGCAGACCTACCTGGCGTTGGGAACTGCCTTGCTGGGTGCAGCGGCGCATGGGCTGGATGCCACGCCGATCGAGGGCTTCGACAGCAAGGTCCTCGATGCCGAACTGGGTTTGCGTGAGCGTGGCTTTACCAGTGTGGTGATCCTGAGCCTGGGTTACCGCAGTGAGGCGGACTTCAATGCCGGGCTGAGCAAGTCGCGGTTGCCGGCATCGCAAGTGTTCACCTTCCTGTGAGGTTTCCGGGGCCGCTGTGCGGCCCTGGCAACGCTGGCGGTTAATCTGGCAAAGCCCAGACGTCGACCGCCCGATCAGGCAAACTGGCAATGACCCGGCATATACCGCATACTTATCGGCAAATGCCGAAAAGGAGCCTGCCATGCTTGCCGAAGTGCTTCGCGACAACGGTTACCACGAGTACCGGGCGCGCTTGCAGGCGCTGCTGGACATTCCCGAGCTTGCCAGCGATTTCGAAATCCACACCCGCATCACCGATGGTTTTGCCGCCACCTGGTTGGTAAAGCTGACCGAACGCGGTGTGCTCACGCCGGTGGAGCGCGACCAGATCATCCCGCTGCGCACCCTCAAATCCCGTATCGAGCGCGACCAACCGCTGACCGTGGATGAGAGCGATCGGCTGTTCCGCTCGGCCCACATCACCGCCATGGCCGAGGCTGTGTTCGGTGAAGCGGGCAAGGCCAAACGCTGGCTTTCCAAGCCCAAGGAGCGTTTCTCGGGGCTGACGCCGATGCAGATGCTCACCACCCAGCAAGGCACCACGCAGGTCGAAGAAATGCTGCTGCAGATTGCCGAGGGCTATGGCCTGTGATTTTGTGGCGAATCAGCGCCTATGCAGACTTGAGCGGTACGGGGGGCTTGCGTGTAAGTGGCCGCTGGCACCAGGCGGGTCGGCCGGTGGTGTATGCCGCCACCAGCCCTCCCGGGGCGATGCTGGAAGTGTTGGTGCACCTTGAGATCGACCCCGAGGATTTCCCGACCACCATGCGCTTGCTTCGCATCGAACTGCCCGACACGGTTTCCCAGGCGCAGTTGCCCGCTTTGCAGCCCGGCTGGTCTGCTCAGCCTGAGTTGACCCGTACGCTGGGCAATCGCTTTCTGGATGACGGTTCGGCATTGCTGCTGCCGGTGCCAAGCGCGATCATGCCCAGCACCACCAATTACCTGTTCAACCCACGCCACCCGCAGGCGCAGAGCGCGAAAATCCAGGTTGAGGATTTCACGCCGGACAGCCGCCTGTTCTAGTGTGGTGTTTTGCAAATACGGCCAATAACTCGCGAGCGATTTTTGCGCTCAGGCAAGGCGTCGCGACGAGTCGTAGCCCAGCTACGGCGAGGAGCGACAACGCCGCATGAGCGCAAAAAGCGCCGCGAGTTATGGTCGTTATTTGTGAAACACCACACTAGGGCGTGGTCACCACAGTGCTGCCGATGCTGACGCCAGCACCCGGCCAAACACTTCGAGCGCCTTGTCCACGTCAGCCTCGGTGCTGAAACGGCCGATGCTCAAACGCACACTGTTGCGAGCCTGACACTCATCCAGCCCCAGTGCCAGCAGCACATGCGAGGCAGCGTTGCTCGCCGAGTTGCAGGCCGAGGTGGTCGACAAGGCCAGCTCGCCGGCCAGCGCCGCGCTGTTGAAGCCTTTGCTGTCGATGCACAGGTTCAAGGTATGGGGAATGCGTTGCTTGGCGCAGCCGTTCAAGGTAACGCCGGGCATGGCCAGCAGGCTTGTGCGCAGGCGTCTTGCCAGTTGCTCGAGGCGCTGGTGTTCGCTGTCGCCAGGTTGGCCGGCCAAGGCAAAGGCGCTGCCCATGCCCGCTATCTGATGGGTCGCCAGGGTGCCGGAACGCAGGCCCTGCTCGTGGCCGCCGCCGTGCATCTGCGCACGCATCAGCACGCGGGCGCGCGGCCCGACATACAGCGCACCGATGCCTTTTGGCCCGTAGACCTTGTGCGCCGAAAAAGACATCAGGTCCACGGCCATCGTATGCAGGTCGATCGCCAGCTTGCCCACGGCCTGCGCGGCATCCACGTGCAGCAGGGCACCATGGGCACGTACCTGCTCGCCGACCGCGGCAAAATCAGTGACCGTGCCCAGTTCGTTGTTGACCGCCATCAGCGATACCAGGCGGGTGTCAGCGCGCAACGCTGCCTGCACGCTTGCAGGCTGAATCAGGCCATTGCCATCCGGTGCCAGGCGTGTAACGGCCCAGCCCTGGCGCTCCAGTTCGGCCACGGTGTCGAGCACGGCCTTGTGTTCCAGTTGGCTGGTGATCAGGTGCCCGGGCTGGCCGATGCCTTGGGCAATACCCTTGAGCGCCAGGTTGTTGGACTCGGTCGCACCTGACGTCCATACCAGATGCTCGGCGTGCGCGCCGACGCACTCGGCGACTTGCTGGCGCGCTTGTTCCACGGCGTGACGTGCAGCCTGGCCGAAGGCGTGGCCGCTGGACGCCGGGTTGCCGAAGTTGGCCTGGTTACCCAGGCAGGCGAGCATGGTTTCGATAACCCGGTCGTCGACTGGGGTAGTGGCGGCGTAATCGAAGTAGAGTGGGGCGCTAGGCATTGAGGGCGGGTCCGTGTCAGTGGCCGTCAAATCGGCAATCATTGACGTAAGCGTACCTGCCAGCAGCGGTATTTTTTTCGTTTCCCTCAGGTCAATTCGCGATTATTTTAGAAAAAAATTCTCTATCGAAGATCTTTCATGGGATTTTCTACTTTGCCTGGTGAGGGCCATGAAGGGGCCCTCGCCGGCACCGTCAGGGCTCCAGAGCCTTCTCTTCCTCTGCAACCACGCGCTCGCACAATTCCGTAATCTGCTCGCGCATCCAGCGGTTGGCCGGGTCCTGGTCGGTGCTTTCATGCCAGTACAGGTGCGTTTCCAGCGCAGGGACCTCCACCGGCAGCGCCTGATAACGCAACTGATGGCGACGGGCGAAGCGCTCGGGGACCGTCATCGCCATGTCGGTCTGCTGCAACACCTGCGACGCCATCAGGTAGTGTTGCGAACGCAGGGCGACCTTGCGTTGAACCCCCATCTTGCCCAGCGCCAGGTCGACGTAACCCAGGCCGTTGCGGCGGCTGGAGATATGGATGTGGGTCATGCCCAGGTAGCTGTCGAGGGTCAGCTTGCTGTCGGCCAGCGGGTGACCCTGGCGCAGGGCGCAGACATAGCGGTCTTGCATCAGTTTGATGTGGCGCACCTGCGGGTCGGTGTTCAGTGGCGCGTCGATGGCAAAGTCCAGGCGGCCGGCCGCGAGTTCCTTGGTGGTCTCGCGGCGCTTGCACAGGAAGCTTTCGATCATGACTGCCGGCGCCAGGCGGCGCAGGCGCTGGAACAGCGGCGGCAGGATGACCGCCTCGGTCAGGTCGGTCATGCTGATGCGGAAGGTCTTGTTGGCCTGCTGCGGGTTGAACGTGCGGCTTTCCTGCACCGAAGTCCGCAGCAGCGCCAGCGCGTTGCGCACAGGGCCGATGATGTTCTGCGCCATGGGTGTGGGCACCATGCCTTGCGCGGTACGCACGAACAGCGGGTCATTGAAGGTTTCGCGCAGGCGCGACAGGGCATTGGACACTGCCGGCTGGGTAATGCCGACGATCTGCCCGGCGCGGGTCAGGTTGGCTTCGGTGTAGATCGCATCGAACACGATGAACAGGTTGAGGTCGACCTTGCTAAGGTTCATGGGCGCCGCTCTTTATTGGAATTATCGGCCGATCATATATCGGTTATGAATGTTTATACACGCGGAAAATAGACTAGGTGGATGGAGCAATGCTGCTCTAGGCTCTGGCCCACGTACTCCGAACTGTGAAGGTAGCCCAGATGGATTTCGCCTATTCGCCCAAGGTCCAGGCACTGCGCGAGCGTGTCACTGCGTTCATGGACGCTCATGTCTACCCCGCCGAAGCCGTGTTCGAGCGCCAGGTCGCCGAGGGTGACCGCTGGCAGCCCACTGCAATCATGGAGGCGCTCAAGGCCAAGGCCCGCGCCGAAGGGTTGTGGAACCTGTTCTTACCAGAGTCGGAATACGGCGCCGGCCTGAGCAACCTGGAGTACGCACCGCTGGCAGAGATCATGGGCCGCTCGTTGCTCGGGCCGGAGCCGTTCAACTGCTCGGCGCCGGACACTGGCAACATGGAAGTGCTGGTGCGCTACGGCAGCGAGGCGCAAAAACGCCAGTGGCTGGAGCCGCTGCTGCGTGGTGAGATCCGCTCGGCGTTTGCCATGACCGAACCGGACGTGGCCTCTTCGGACGCCACCAACATGGCTGCTACTGCCATACGGGACGGTGACGAGTGGGTGATCAACGGCCGCAAGTGGTGGACTTCCGGCGCCTGCGACCCGCGCTGCAAGGTCATGATCTTCATGGGCCTGTCTGACCCTGAAGGGCCACGCCACCAGCAGCATTCCATGGTGCTGGTGCCGACCGACACGCCAGGCGTGAAGATCGTCCGCCCGCTGCCGGTATTCGGTTATGACGATGCGCCCCATGGTCATGCCGAAGTCCTTTTCGAGCATGTGCGGGTGCCGTACGAAAACGTGATCCTTGGCGAAGGCCGCGGCTTCGAAATTGCCCAGGGCCGCCTGGGGCCAGGGCGTATCCACCACTGCATGCGCTCGATCGGCATGGCCGAGCGCGCACTGGAGCTGATGTGCAAGCGCTCGGTGGAGCGTACTGCTTTTGGTCGGCCACTGGCACGCCTGGGCGGCAACGTCGACAAGATCGCCGACTCGCGCATGGAAATCGACATGGCCCGGCTGCTGACGCTCAAAGCGGCCTACATGATGGACACCGTCGGCAACAAGGTGGCCCGTAGCGAGATCGCCCAGATCAAGGTGGTGGCGCCGAACGTGGCCTTGAAGGTGATCGACCGGGCTATCCAGATACATGGCGGGGCAGGGGTAAGCGGCGATTTCCCGCTGGCCTACATGTATGCCATGCAGCGCACCCTGCGCCTGGCTGACGGGCCGGATGAAGTGCACAGGGCGGCGATTGGCAAATACGAGATTGGCAAGTATGTGCCGGTGGAGATGTTGCGTAGCGGGCGGTGAACGCGTCAGCCTGCGCCGGCCCATTCGCGGGTGAGCCCGCGCCTACACGGGCAGCACTCAGCTTGCCCGCGACGTGGCCAGTGCAAGTGATTCACTCAGGCACCTAGTTGCGTGTCTTTTTCTCTCTTGGACGCGGGTTCTTGTCCAATGGCGTGCGGCTGGTGCCCATCCATACTGTCATCCTTTTTTTGCCCCCGCGTCTTGATCAACGAAATCACCACCCCACCCAGCAACAACCCGAATGTCACGCCCAACGACAGCAGCGCCGGCACCTTGCCCACCATGCCGTGGTAGAAAATCTTGCAGCCAATGAAGATCAACACCAGTGCCAGTGCGTACTTGAGGTAGACGAACCGGTGCATCAGCGCCGCCAGCGCGAAATACAGCGAGCGTAAGCCGAGGATGGCGAAGATGTTGGAGGTGTAGACGATGAACGGGTCCTGGGTGATGGCGAAGATCGCCGGCACGCTGTCGACGGCAAACACCAGGTCGGCCAGTTCGATCAGTACCAGCGCCAGAAACAGCGGGGTGGCATAACGCAGCGCCTTGCTGTGCCCGGCCGGGGTGTGGCGTACGAAGAAGTGCGAGCCATGGATCTGGTCGGTAACCCGCATGTGCCGCCGCACGAACTTGAGGATCGGGTTGTTGGCCAGGTCCGGGCGGCTGTCTTCCTTCGACAGCGCCATTTTCACCCCGGTAAACAGCAGGAAGGCACCGAAGATGTAAAGCACCCAGGCAAAGTTCTGTACCAGCGCCGCGCCCACGCCGATCATGATGGCCCGCAGGAACACCACGCCCAGGATGCCCCAGAACAGCACGCGGTGCTGGTAGCGGCGGGGGATGGCGAAGTAGCTGAAGATCATCGCCATGACGAACACGTTGTCCATGGACAGCGACTGTTCGACCAGGAAACCGGTGTAGAACTCCAGTGCCGACTGCGCACCCAACTGGTACCAGACCCCCGCGCCGAACAGCACACCGACACTGAAATAGCCTGAATACAGCAGCAGGCTCTCGCGCATTTCAATTTCCCGGTCGTGGCGGTGCAGCACGCCCAGGTCGAGCACCAACAAACCGATGACGATGGCCATGAACACCAGCCACAACCAGGCGCTGGTACCGAGGACAGGTGTTGTGAGGAATGCTTGCAGAGCTGTCATGAGCCCCTCCTTGAATGTCGACGTTGCAAGGCAACAGTGATCCGACATGGCGGCTTGGCAGCCGTCAGAGGGGCCCGGTATCACATGGGTTTGAGCCTAGACCCGTTTGCCCGCGATGCCGAATGGGGAGCTGTTACATTTCTTTGCCAGTGCAGCGCTCAGGACCGCAATCCTTTGCTCAGCCCGTTCCCTTCTATTAAGTAACCCCGGTTATAGCCAAAACCAATTGAAAGCATGAGCTTTGCCAATGAGCCTTCAGCGGGATGATTGGTTAGGATTCTGTGCATCAACTGATTCCAACCCCATGAAGGAGTGTCTCTCATGCCAATCATCAACAGCCAGGTCAAACCCTTCAACGCCACCGCCTACCACAAAGGCGAGTTCGTTCAGGTCAGCGAAGCCGATCTGAAAGGCAAGTGGTCTGTCGTGTTCTTCTACCCGGCCGACTTCACCTTCGTTTGCCCGACCGAGCTGGGTGACCTTGCTGACAACTACGCCGAGTTCCAGAAACTGGGCGTGGAAATCTACGGTGTTTCCACCGACACCCACTTCACTCACAAAGCCTGGCACGACACTTCGGACACCATCGGCAAGATCGAATACCCGCTGATCGGTGACCCGACTCACGTCATTTCGCGCAACTTCGACGTGCTGATCGAAGAAGCCGGCCTGGCCGACCGCGGTACCTTCGTGATCAACCCGGAAGGCCAGATCAAGATTGTCGAGCTGAACGACGGTGGTGTAGGCCGTGATGCTGCTGAACTGCTGCGTAAGGTCAAGGCTGCTCAGTACGTTGCCGCTCACCCAGGCGAAGTGTGCCCGGCCAAGTGGAAAGAAGGCGAAGCCACTCTGGCGCCGTCGCTGGACCTCGTAGGCAAGATCTAAGGTCATGCCCATAACGCGGGCGGTAAGCAGCCGCCAAAGCTGAAGTACCTACCGCCCCGTCAAGCGCCCGGGCGACCTCGCCTGGGCGTTTTTGTATCCGAGTTTTGAAAAAGGAATCGCCCGTATGTTGGACGCCACGCTTAAATCGCAACTGAAAACCTACCTGGAGCGGGTCACCCAGCCGATCGAGATCGTTGCTTCCCTCGACGACGGCGCGAAGTCCCGCGAATTGCACGACCTGCTGGTAGAGATTGCCAGCCTGTCGAACCTCATTACCTTCAGCGCGGACGGTACCGATGCCCGTCGCCCTTCGTTCTCGCTGAACCGCCCGGGTGCCGATATCAGCCTGCGCTTCGCCGGCATCCCCATGGGCCACGAGTTCACATCGCTGGTGCTGGCACTGCTGCAAGTGGGTGGCCACCCGTCAAAGGCCAGTGCCGAAGTGATCGAGCAGATCCAGGCCCTGGAAGGTGAATTCAACTTCGAAACCTACTTCTCGCTGTCGTGCCAGAACTGCCCGGACGTCGTCCAGGCACTGAACCTGATGGCGGTACTCAACCCCAACGTGCGCCATGTTGCCATCGACGGTGCGCTGTTCCAGGACGAAGTGGAATCGCGCAAGATCATGGCGGTTCCGAGTATCTACCTCAACGGTGAAGTGTTTGGTCAGGGCCGTATGGGCCTGGAAGAAATCATTGGCAAGATCGACACCAACGCTGGCGCCCGCCAGGCCGAGAAGATCAACGCCAAGGAAGCCTTTGACGTGCTGGTTGTCGGCGGTGGCCCCGCTGGCGCCGCGGCTGCCATCTACGCTGCCCGCAAGGGCATACGCACCGGTGTTGCCGCCGAGCGCTTCGGCGGCCAGGTGCTGGACACTCTGGCCATCGAGAACTTCATCTCGGTGCAGGAAACCGAAGGGCCGAAGCTGGCCACGGCGCTGGAAGAGCACGTCAAACAGTACGACGTCGACATCATGAACCTGCAGCGCGGTGAAGCGCTGATTCCGGCCGCCGAGGGCGGTCTGCACGAAGTGCGCCTGGCGGGGGGCGCTTCGCTGAAGGCCAAGACCGTGATCCTGGCCACCGGCGCCCGCTGGCGCGAAATGAACGTGCCGGGTGAGCAAGAGTACCGTGGCCGCGGCGTGGCCTACTGCCCGCACTGTGACGGCCCGCTGTTCAAGGGCAAACGCGTGGCGGTGATTGGCGGCGGCAACTCGGGTGTGGAAGCGGCCATCGACCTGGCCGGTATCGTCGCCCAGGTGACGCTGATCGAGTTCGACAGCCAGTTGCGTGCCGATGCGGTGTTGCAACGCAAGCTGCGCAGCCTGCCGAACGTCAACGTGATCACCAGCGCGCTGACCACCGAGGTGCTGGGCAATGGCGAGAAGGTCACCGGCCTGCGCTACAAGGACCGCACCACGGATGAACAGCACGAAGTGGCACTGGAAGGCATCTTCGTGCAGATTGGCCTGCTGCCCAACACTGACTGGCTGAAGGGCACCGTCGAGCTGTCGCCGCGTGGCGAAATCATTGTCGACGCCAAGGGCCAGACCAGCATCCCGGGTGTGTTTGCAGCAGGTGACGTGACTACCGTGCCATACAAGCAGATCGTCATTGCGGTGGGTGAGGGGGCCAAGGCGTCGCTCGCGGCCTTTGACCACCTGATTCGGACTTCGGCACCGGCGTAAGCCTGTACGGCCCTTTCGCGGTTGGAGCCGCTCTCACAGGACTGCGCAGTTGTTGAAACTGTGAAGATCCCCGTAGGAGCGGGTTTACCCGCGAAGAGGCCGGGCCTGCTGGCCAATCACCACCCGCCGTTCACCGTTGCTGCCGCTACCGTATTCGCGGGTAAACCCGCTCCTACATCGGATCGGTGGTGGACAGATGTCGGTGGCTGGACACAGGCCGTCGTGTAGGAGCGGGTTCACCCGCGAAAGGGCCGGCCCTGCTGGCCAATCTCCACCCGCCGGTCACCGCTGCCGCCGCTACCGTATTCGCGGGTAAACCCGCTCCTACACCTGATCAGGGTTGGACACACATTGGTGATTGGGCGCAGGCCGTCGTGTAGGAGCGGGTTTACCCGCGAAGAGGCCGGGCCTGCTGGCCAGTCTCCACCCGTCGTTCACCGTTGCTGCCGCTACCGTATTCGCGGGTAAACCCGCTCCTACACTGGACACGCATCGAGGGTTGGACACAGGCCGCTGTAGGAGCGGGTTCACCCGCGAAAGGGCCGGTGCAAGCAAAGCAGCACCTGAAGGTGTCTATGCTTACTGCAGACCCCTCAGGAATCACACCCATGACCCTGATCAGCCGCGAACCCTGGTGGCTAGTCCCCCCACAGCCCGGACAGCAAGAGCAGGACCTGCACTGGGGCTACCTGGAAATCTACGCCGACGGTCGCGCTGTGTTCGTCGACCAGCGCCCCACTGACCGGGAGCTGGCCGAGCGCAAAAGCTGCCGCAATTTCCCCGACCCCGAGCCGTGAAGGCTCAGCCTTCCAGCTCGGCCAGGCGTGCTTCCAGCGCCGCAATGCGGGCTTCGAGGGCCTCGATGCGTTCTTCTGACACACTGCCGCCACTGCGCCCGCCGCCTTCTTGCTGCCGTGCAGCGAGAATTGCCTCGATTTCCGCTGGGTCGCCCAAGGCATGGGTGTAGCGGTCTTCACGCTGGCCGGCCTGGCGTGGCAGGTGCAAGGCCAGGCCCCGCGAGATCAGGCGCTCCAGCTGATGCTGGATCTGCTCGGTGTCGTCGAAGTCGTGCAGGCGGTTGCTACGGGTCAGCAGTTCGTTGAGGGTTTGCGGGCCCCGCAGGAACATCAGGCCCATCAGCACCAACTGCGCTGGCACCAGCTCCAGTGCCTTGTCTACCCGATGTTCCCAGCGGTCGGCACGGCTGCCCATCTGCAGGCGGGTCATGCCCTGACCTTCGAGGACGCGCAGGGCCTGGCCGACCTGGCCTTGGGTGAGGTTCATCACCGGCTCGCGGCTGGTCTTCTGGTTGCAGGCCAGGACCAGGGCATTGAGGGTCAGTGGGTAGCTTTCCGGGCTGGTGGCCTGCTTTTCGATCAGCGAGCCGAGAACGCGGACCTCGATGCTGTTGAAGCGGCCTTCACCTGCGGTTTCGTGTTCTGACATGGCCCTGTCTCGTGGCTGGGGAAAGGCCACTAGGGTAGGTAATGCGATCGCGTAAGGCAATTGGGGCCGCAAAGCGGCCCCGGCCCGCTTAGCCGTTACGCCGCTCTTGGGCCTGACACGCCGCCGCGGTGAACAGCACATCGGTCGAAGAATTCAGCGCCGTTTCGGCAGAATCCTGCAACACGCCGATGATGAAGCCCACCGCAACCACCTGCATGGCAATTTCGCTAGGGATGCCAAACAGGCTGCACGCCAGCGGAATCAGCAGCAGCGAACCCCCAGCCACGCCCGAGGCGCCGCAGGCGCACACTGCCGCCACCACGCTGAGCAGCACGGCAGTCGGCAGGTCCACCTGGATACCCAGGGTATGCACGGCGGCCAGGGTCAGCACGGTAATGGTGATCGCCGCACCGGCCATGTTGATGGTCGCGCCCAGCGGGATCGACACCGAGTAGGTGTCTTCATGCAGGCCAAGGCGTTCCGACAACGCCAGGTTCACCGGGATGTTGGCGGCCGAGCTGCGGGTGAAGAACGCGGTAATGCCGCTTTCACGCAGGCACAGCAGTGTCAGCGGGTAGGGGTTGCGGCGAATCTTCCAGAACACGATCAGCGGGTTCATCACCAGCGCCACGAACAGCATGCAGCCGATCAGTACCGCCAACAGGTGCAGGTAGCCGAGCAGCGCGTCCAGGCCCGACTGGGCCAGGGTGGAACTGACCAGGCCAAAGATGCCCAGCGGGGCGAAGCGGATGACCACGCGCACGATCAGGGTTACACCCGTGGACAGGTCTTCGACCACGGTACGGGTGGTTTCGCCGGCGTGGCGCAGGGCCACACCCAAGCCGATGGCCCACGTCAGCACGCCGATGAAGTTGGCATTGAGCAGGGCATTGACCGGGTTGTCTACCGCACTCAGCAGCAGGTTCTGCAGCACCTCGGTGATGCCGCCTGGCGCGCTCAGCGAGGCTTCGCTGGTGCTTAGTGCCAGGTGCGACGGGAACAGCATGCTGGCAACCACGGCCACCACTGCTGCGGCAAAGGTGCCCAGCAGGTACAGCCAGAGGATCGGGCGAATGTGGGTTTCCTGGCCGTGACGATGGTTGGCGACCGAAGCCATGACCAGGATGAACACCAGCACGGGCGCAACCGCCTTCAGGGCGCTGACAAACACCTTGCCAAGAAAGGCCAGGTCGCGGGCGATGGCAGGTGCCAGCAGGGCGAGGGCGATGCCAGCGAGCAGGCCGATGACGATCTGAGTCACCAGGCTGGTGCGGTTGAGGAAGCGGAGGAGAGGGGTCATGTGCAGCGGTATCTCGGAATCTGGAAAGGGCGGACTTTACCATAGAGCACCTGGTGGGCACGGCGCGCCTTGTTGCTAGTCAATGAGGCTTGGATGGCTACCAGTGAAACAACTCCCGCCGCGCCCCCTCGGTAATCGCCACGATCCCTGGGTGCTTGACCTTGCGCTCCACCGAAATGGCGTAGAACGACTCGTGCACGGCCTCGGTCTGCCCGATCAGTTGCACGCCATACTGACGGCACACCTCCTCGGCGATTACGCTGGGCGCAACGAAAATGCCGCTGCCCGACTGCCCGAACGCTTGCATCAAGGCACTGTCATCGAACTCCCCCACGATCCGTGGCTGCACCTGCTGCTCGCCCAGCCACCGCAGCAAGCGGCTGCTTACCACGGTCTCCTGGCCGGGAACCAGCAGCGGAGCATCCTGCAGGCAAGCTGGAAAAGGGCCTTCAAGCCGTTGTGCCAGCGCCGGGGTGGCGAAGAAGCTCAGCCCGCACTCGCCCAGCTTTTGGCTGTAGCACTTGATGTCCAGGTGGTTAGGCATGGGGCTGTCGGAAATCACCAGGTCCAGGCGCTGAATAGCCAGGTCTGCCAGTAAACGCTCAAGTTTGTCTTCGCGGCAGTTGATGCGCAGCACCTCTTCCAGGTCCATGGTCGGTGCCAGCAGGCGGTAGACAATGGATTTGGGCACTACGTCAGCCACCCCCACACGGAACAGGATCTGCTCCTGAGGGCCGGCACGCAGCATGGCTTCGAGCTCGCTGCCGATCTGAAACATCTGCTCTGCATACACCAGGGCCTGACGGCCGGTTTCTGTCAGTTCCAGCTGCCGGCCGGCGCGCTGGAACAGTTCCAGGCCGTAGGTTTGCTCGAACAGGGTGATCTGCCCGCTAATGGTTTGTGGTGTGAGGTTCAGCTGTTGGCTGGCGCGGGTGATGCTGCCCGTCTTGGCCACGGCCCAGAAGTAATGCAGCTGGCGATAGTTAAGCACCGTCGGTCGTTCCGATTCGTAAAAACCGAAGTATATGCCATGAAAATACGAATTTTCCTGAACTATTGCCGTCTCTAGAATGCACGGCTATCAGGCGCCATGCGCCGCCGGGTTATTTCAAGCGAGGACACCATGCTGCAACTCAAATCCATTGGCACCCCCTTGGTGCTGGCTTTGGCCCTGTTCACCCTGGCAGGCTGCGACCAGGCCGAGAAATCCGCCCAGCAGATGCTCGACCAGGCCGCGCAGTCGGCCAAGCAGGCCATCGACGACACCAACAAGGCTGCCCAGCAGGCGCTGAGCGAAGCCATCGGCGGCGAAGGGCAGAAGCCCAAGGATGCCGAGAAGAAAGAAGAAACCCAGGAAATCTGACCCCAACCGCTGCTGCAGGATTTGAACAATGGAATATTTGCTGGAACTCGCCGCTAGCCCTACCGCCTGGGTTGCCCTGGCTACGCTGGTGGCCATGGAAGTTGTACTGGGCATCGACAACCTGATCTTCATCTCGATCCTGACCAACAAACTGCCGGTGGAGTACCGCTCCAAGGCGCGGCGTATCGGTATCAGCATGGCCTTGGTCATGCGGCTGGCCTTGCTCAGCACCGTGGCCTGGATCGTCCAGTTGACCGACCCGGTGTTCGAAGTGTTCGGCAACGCCTTCTCGTGGAAGGATGTGATTCTGATTGCCGGTGGTTTGTTCTTGCTGTGGAAGGCGACCAAGGAAATTCACGAAAACGTCGACCCGCATGGCGCCAAGGAGGAAGCCAAAGTCTCCTCCACGGTGACCCTGGGCTTTGCTGCGGCGATCTTCCAGATCCTGCTGCTGGACATCGTCTTCTCGGTCGACAGCATCATCACCGCCGTGGGCATGACTGAGCACCTGCCCATCATGATTATCGCCGTTATCACGGCTGTGATCGTGATGATGGTGGCCGCCGACCCGCTGGCCAACTTTATCAACGACAACCCGACCGTGGTCATGCTGGCGCTGGGCTTCCTCATCATGATCGGCATGACGCTGATCGCCGAAGGCTTTGGCGCCCATGTACCCAAGGGCTATGTGTATGCGGCCATGGCGTTCTCGACGGCTATCGAGGTCCTCAACATTCTGGCCCGCCGAGCGCGTCTGAAGCGTGAGGCGGCTGAAGGTTGATGTAAAAAAGGGGCGCTTCGCGTCCCTTTCGCGGACAAGCCCGCTTCCACAGGTACCTCGCGTGGCACTGACATTGCGAATACCTGTGCAGCGGGCTTGTCAGTGAGTGGGGTTCGGGAAATCCTGAGGTTAGCTCACCCCGGCATGCCGCCGCGCCCGCCTTACTGGCTGTGGCTTGGCGGGTGCCTGCGGTGGCAGGTGGTGTGCATGACGCCGCACGATACGCAGTACACCCCACAGCATGGCGGCTGCGACGCTCAGCCACATGCCTACCAGCATGAGAATTGCCATGGTCAGGCTCATCTGTGCCTCCATCTTTGCGGCAAGCGCTTGATTGGCCCGCGTTTACCTTCCAGACACTGCTTTAGTCTAGCCCTTCGTCTGTGACGTTCCATCGAACAATGGTCTATCTCTAGGGCCGATTCGCTCCAAGGCGCTGTCGGACTATACCCGCGCCGCTGTCGGACCTATGATCGGTGGCCAGAGCCGGGCGCTGCCTGCCTGGCGTTGGAACAAGCGAGTGTCCATGGAGCAACATTCCTTCAAGGCTGCCCCCCGGCGGCTACTGGCGGCCTGCCTGCTGGCTGCCACCCTGGCCGGCTGCGCCAGCGCACCGCACGGCAACCTCAAGGGCCTGCCGCAGCGAGTCGAGATCAGCAGCGTGCCGTTCTACCGTGGCAACGCCAACCACAGCGGGGCCATGGCGCTGGCGGCAGTGCTGTCGCAGCAGGGGGCGCCAATCACGCCAGGGCTGCTGGACAAGCCGCTGAACCTGCCCCAGGGCGTTGAAGCGCTGGGCACCGGCATCCCCCGTGTTGCGCGGGAGTACGGCATGGTCGTGTACCCGTTGGACCAACAGCTGGACGCGCTGCTGACCCAAGTGGCGGCGGGCAACCCGGTGCTGCTGCGTTACGAGGACGGTTCGGCCTGGTGGGGCGAGCCCCGTTATGCCGTTTTGATCGGTTATGACCGCTACAAGCAGCGGGTGCTGCTGCGCGCAGGCATGCACCGGCGGCAGGTGATGGCGTTCGACGAGTTTGCCTCGGCGTGGGCGAAGCAAGGGAGTTGGGCGGTTTTGGTGCAGCCACCACGGCAGCTACCGGCCCAAGTGGATCGTCAGCGCTGGTTGCAGGCCGCCGATGAGCTGGCGCGGGCGGGGCAGGAGGTTGCAGCGAAGCAGGCTGTGAATAGCCTGAACAAGTAGTATTGCCTGTCCCGGCCCTTTCGCGGGCACGCCCGCTCCCACAGAAACCATGCAACCTGCACAAATTCTGTGGGAGCGGGCGTGCCCGCGAAGAGGCCAGGCCTGCTTACATCAGAAGCCCAGGCGATCGCGCAGGCTGTAGTACCAGGCACCGATGGCGCTGAACGGCACACGCAGCATCTGGCCACCCGGGAACGGATAGTGCGGCAGGCCGGCGAAGGCGTCGAAACGCTCTGCCTGGCCGCGCAGGGCCTCGGCCAGCACCTTGCCCGCCAGGTGGGTATAGGTCACGCCGTGGCCCGAGCAACCCTGCGAGTAGTAGATGTTGTCGCCAATCCGGCCAACCTGCGGCAGGCGCGACAAGGTCAGCAGGAAGTTACCGGTCCAGGCGTAGTCGATCTTCACGTTCTTCAGCTGCGGGAAGGCCTTGAGCATTTTCGGGCGGATGATCGCCTCGATGTTGGCCGGGTCACGCGCGCCGTACACCACGCCGCCACCGAAAATCAGGCGCTTGTCGCTGGTCAGGCGGTAGTAGTCGAGCAGGTAGTTGCAATCCTCGACACAGTAGTCCTGCGGCAGCAGGGTGCGTGCCAGTTCTTCGCCCAGTGGCTCGGTGGTGATCACCTGCGTGCCGCATGGCATGGACTTGGCGGCCAGCTCGGGTACCAGGTTGCCCAGGTAGGCGTTGCCGGCAACGATGATGAACTTGGCGCGGACCTTGCCCTGCGGGGTATGCACGACCGGGTTGGCACCGCGTTCGATGCGCACGGCCGGGGTTTGCTCATAGATGATGCCACCCAGCGACTCGACCGCGGCAGCTTCACCCAGGGCCAGGTTCAGCGGGTGGATGTGGCCGCCGCTCATGTCGAGCATGCCGCCGATGTAGCTGTCGCAGGCAACCACTTCGCGGATGCGCTTCTGGTCCATCAGCTCCAGCTGATTATGGCCAAAGCGTTCCCACAGGCGCTTTTGCGATTCCAGGTGGCCCATCTGCTTGCTGGTAAGGGCAGCGAATACGCCACCATCTTTCAGGTCGCACTGAATGTTGTACTTGGCCACGCGTTCACGAATGATGCGCCCGCCCTCGAAGGCCATGTGGCCCAGCAGTTGTGCCTGCTTGGGGCCGACGGTGCGTTCGATGACATCAATGTCGCGGCTGTAGCTGTTGACGATCTGGCCGCCGTTGCGGCCCGATGCGCCGAAGCCGACCTTGGCCGCTTCGACGATGCTCACCTTGAAGCCGTTCTCCAGAAGGAACAGGGCGCTGGACAGGCCGGTGTAGCCGGCACCGATGATGCACACATCGGTTTCCACCTCACCCTGCAGCGCCGGACGTGGCGGCACCGGGTTGGCCGAGGCGGCGTAGTAGGACTGGGGGTAGGGGGTGTTAGCCATGCTGCAGGAACCTCGTGTTTTATATTTTTAACGAATGTACCGATGCTATCAATAATAATAAACACCCGCTAGTCGTCTGGTGAAAATCCTTTACGGGGCCCCCTCAGCCAGCCTCTCTATAAAGAGTTTAAGATTCAGTGGGTTAGCGCGAAAAAAAGTGTTGACAGAGTTTTTGTAATGCGTAGAATGCGCACCACACGACAGGCACATAGCTCAGTTGGTTAGAGCACCACCTTGACATGGTGGGGGTCGTTGGTTCGAGTCCAATTGTGCCTACCAAATCGAAAAAGGGCGATCAGAAATGATCGCCCTTTTTGCATTTGCGCCCGAAGCAGCGTGTAACGTTTGGTCGCGGTTCGGGGCATACCCGGCGTGCTAGAATCCGCCCCTTCGAATCTGGAGGTACACGCGTGCGCAAACTGGCTGTGGTAATGGCAGTGCTCGCCCTGGCGGGCTGTGAGAACGAGGTCGAAGGCGTGCACAAGCAGGTGGCCGAACACCTGCATAACCCCAAGACCGCCAAGTTCGGCAACGTGCGGATCGACACCCAGGGCACCATCTGCGGTCAGGTCCGTGGCAAGGACGATGCCGGGCAGTACGAAGCCTACCGCAGCTACGTGGCGATCAAGCGCGATGGCCAGTACGACATCATCGTTGACGAAACCGGCAACAACCTGCGTATCCGTGAGCTCTGCGGCGGAGCCGACCTGCAGCGCCGTGCCGAGGCGCTGGCAGACCAGCCGGCGCCCCAGGGGTGGGATGTGGAAGTGGTACAGGGCGCCAACATGGGCGCACTCAGCGATATGACGGCGCGCCTGATCGAAAAGGGCATCCCGTCTTCGGTGGAGTACCGTGACGGCAAGCCGGTGGTGCTGATGGGGCCGTTCCCCACCCGCGAAGAAGCGCAAGCGCGCAGGGACGAAGTGATGGCCAAGCTGGGTACCGATTCGGTGGTCATCCAGCACGGCGCAGCACGCTAGGGTCTGTTCGAGAAGTCTTGAGACGCAGCATGACCAAGTATCAAGGCTTATCGTACAGAGCCTAAGCCAGTACAGTGGCGCCGCGGCCAAGGCTTGTGTCAGGCGCTGTTCACACAAGTTTGGCTATGCTTGGGTTGGGAGATGCCAAACGGGGAGGGCCTCATGTCTACACTGGAGCGGGCCATTGCCGTGGCCGCCAGGGCGCATGAAGGGCAATACGATAAGGGTGGGGCTGCTTATATCCTCCACCCGTTACGCGTGATGATGCGGGTTTCCACACCTGAGCAGCGGATTGTGGCGGTGCTTCACGATGTGATCGAAGACACCCCGCTGACCCTGTCCGACCTGGCGCGTGAGGGCTTCGCGCTGAAAATCCTGGCTGCGTTGCTGGCGCTTAGCCGCCGCGAAGGCGAGCCTTACCAGGATTTCGTGGTGCGCCTGGGCGAAGACCCGTTGGCGCGCACCGTCAAGCTGGCCGATCTGGCCGACAACAGCGACCTCTCGCGCATCCCTTGCCCGGGCCCCGCCGACCTGGCGCGGCTGGCCCGTTATCGCCAAGCCAGTGCCTACTTACAGGCGCTGGCCTGAGGATCAACCGCACGCCTTGAGGTTGACCGGCCCCACGAACGCGTTTCCTCGCCCCATCACGCAGGCGACCTGTTGGTTGCGTTGCTGCTCCCAGGCTTGCGGCGGGTAGGTCTTGTTCCAGGCTTCGAACAGCTGGCGGTCCTGTTTGGACAGGCGCAGGTTGTACTGCTTGCTCATGTAGAAGTAGGTGCGGGCGATCATGCCGCGGATCGACGGGCGCGGCATCACCTTCTTGGCCTTGAAGTCGACCTGGGTCAGGCAGCGGCCATACTGGCCGCGTTGTTCTGGTAGCCAGCCGAAGCTGAAGTTGCTGCGGTCGCCGTTGACCTCGCCGATGCTTGGCACCAGGTTGTGCAGGTCGGCTTCGGCGCGTTGGTACACTTCGTCATGCTGCGAGCACTGCTTGCGCCCGCCGCTCTGCCAACACTGGCGCTGATGGCCGATCTGCCAGGCGGGTACGATGTGTTCCCACTCGATGCGCGACGCGCGCTGGGCGTTCTTGCGTGGGGCATAGCCGCAAGATGCCAGGTCGACCTTGTTGCCTTTGTATTTACAGCCGCAATAGAACTCGGTCGATTGCGGCGCATAGAGCTTCCAGGCGACCTTCTTGGCCTCCTGGAAGGTGCGCGGGGCGTCGGCTTGAACAAGCGGAGTGGTCAGTAACAGGCAAGCTGCTGCGAAAAGCGAAACTCTCATGCGCCGTCAATCTTCCTTCGGTACGGTCCAGAAAATCTGCACGCCGCCATCGTCGCGATGGGCGAGGGTGACGTTGTCGTTTTCTGCGATCTCCTGAAGCAGGGTCTCCCAGTCATCCGGGCTTTCCTGTTCCAGGCGGAAGATCAGCGCCGCACGGCTGCGCTGGGCGGTGGGGCTGTTGATGATCTTCTGGATGCGTACACCCAGCTGTTCATAGCTGCTCGGGGTGGCGGAGGCGGTGCTGGACACAGGAATTTCCTTGTTTTGCTGTATGTGCATACAGTATTTCACTGTAAGTAAATTCGCAACAGCTTGTCAGGGGAAATCCAGCGTTGGTCCGTAAGCCATGACACCGTTCTGAAATGTAAACGATGTTCGGGTTAGTAGCAGTGCAAAGCAAAACCTCTTTTTTGTCCTGGGTATGAAGTGAGACAGGCGGCGACTGAGGCTGCCTGCCTTCTTTATCGCTTCAGCAGGTTGTTGCGCTGGTGGCTTTCTTCGCGGCCGTACGGATGTGGGTGCCGTACAGCGTCAGGCCTGTGAAGGCCAGGCCGCCCACCAGGTTGCCCAGTACGGTGGGGATTTCGTTCCACACCAGGTAGTCCATGAGCGAGAAGTCGCCGCCCATGATCATTGCGGAAGGGAACAGGAACATGTTCACGACCGAGTGCTCGAAGCCCATGAAGAAAAACAGCATGATCGGCATCCACATGGCGATCACCTTGCCGCTCACAGAGGTGGAGATCATCGCGCCGACCACGCCCATCGACACCATCCAGTTACACAGCACGCCACGCAGGAAGATCGTCAACCAGCCTGCCAGCCCGTATTGCTCGTAACCCAAGGTGCGGGCCTCACCGATGCTGGCAATTTTCTCTCCCACGGCACCGGGGGAAGCATGGAAACCATAGGTAAAGACGAAGGCCATCATGCAGGCGACCGTAAGGGCGCCGGCGAAGTTGCCGACGAACACCAGGCCCCAGTTGCGCAGAATTCCCCTAACGGTGACCCCGGGACGTTTGTCCAGTAATGCCAGCGGGGTGAGCATGAAGACCCCAGTGAGCAGGTCGAAGCCCATAAGGTAGAGCATTGAAAAACCAACCGGAAACAGTACTGCGCCTAGCAGGGCTGAGCCTGTCTGTACTGCGATGGTCACTGCGAATACGGCAGCCAGGGCCAGAATTGCCCCGGCCATGTAGCTGCGGATCAGTGTGTCGCGAGTGGACATGTGGACCTTTGATGCGCCGGCATCGAGCATCTTGGTGACAAAGTCGGTGGGTAGCAGATAAGACATGGCGGCTCCCTCAGTTGCGGGTCATAGGCGGCACCCCTGAGGGGTGCCGAGGGTTGGATGGGTTTACCAGGAACGGTATGGCAAGAACTTGCCATTGAGGGTCAACAGAACCCGGTCGCCTTTGGGGTCTTCGATTCGCTCGACATGCATGGAAAAGTCGATGGCACTCATGATGCCGTCGCCAAATTTTTCCTGGATCACGTCTTTCAGGGTCGGGCCATAGACGCCCACGACTTCGTACAGTCGATAGATCAGCGGGTCTTGAGGGATGGACTTGTCCCAGCCCTTGACTGGGAAAGCGGTTAAGGTGGTGGCGACTTGATCATCCAGCTCCAATACCTCGCAAAGATGCGTTGCCACTTCCCGCGGCGCGCTGTTCATGCCGTAGCAGACCGATGCAAGCCATACCGGGGCCTTGCCCACTGCGTTGGCAAGATCATCCCAGCTCAGGCCCTTGCGTGCTTTCGCGGCCATGATCAGGTGATGCATTTCAAGTTTGTCCATTATTTCTGCTCCCGCAGTTGGGTTTAAGGTGAACACACCCATAGCGAGAGATGTGCCAATCTCCATTATTTTTTAACTATCTGATTTTATTAGTTTATTTTTTATTGATAGCGATTTGGATTGACGAAATTTCGTGAATTACGAACTCTCGTAATATTGTTTACGAAATTTCGTGAAAATCGGCTGAAGGATATGCATCTGTGACAGACGCCGTCGCCCTCGGAGTCGCTGCCGACTCCGCCGTTGCCATGCTGTTAATCCACCCGGTAGATGATCGGGTACTGCAAGCCAACAACGCCGCGCTTGATTTACTGGGCTGCGCCGCAAATGAGCTGCCCGGTCATGCCTTTAGCCATTTTCTGCGAGGGGGAATCGCACTGTGGGTGAGCTTTACGGATGAGGTGCTGACTCAAGGCGAAGCGTGGTCGGACGACCTGCTGCTGGTGGATCTGCAACTGCGGCAAATAGCGGTGGAGGTTTCGGCTAGCGCGGTTGATGGCGGGAAAATTGTACTGGCGGTGCAGCGCCGGGACCTTCTGGAGCAGCGCCGTAACCGTGCAGAGGCGCGCCGCCAACACCGTTTGGGTCACGTGGGATGGGAGCGGATCAGCCAGGTGTTCGAGCGCATCCAGCAGCAAAACCGGCTGATTCTTGGTGCAGTTGGCGAGGGCATCTATGGGCTCGATACCCGGGGCCAGACCACGTTCATCAACCCCGCCGCCGAGCGTATTTTGGGGTGGAGTGCCGTCGACATGATTGGCCAGGATGCCCACCATTTGTTCCACCACAGCCATAGCGACGGACGTGCGTTCGAGGTCAATCAGTGCCCCATCCATGCTTCGTTCAGCGATGGACAAGTTCATCGCGTGGACCACGAGGTGTTCTGGCACAAGAGCGGCGAACCAATCGCCGTCGAGTACACCAGCACTCCAATCTTCGAGATGGGAAGGCTGGTGGGGGCGGTGGTGTTGTTTCGGGACATCCGCGAACGACAGCGCACTGAAGCGCGCCTGCGCGATGCGCTAAGTGAAGTAGAGCAGTTGAAGACTCGGCTGGAGATGGAAAACCAATACTTGCAGGAGGAAATCAACGCCCACGGCAATCACCACGAGATCGTCGGCGAAAGCCCAGCGGTCAAGCATCTGTTACAGCAGATCGACCTGGTCGCAGCTACCGACGCCAACGTGTTGGTCACCGGCGAGTCAGGCACGGGTAAGGAGCTTGTGGCTCGCGCGATTCATGCCAGCAGCCCCCGGCGCGACCGCCCTCTGATTCGGGTCAATTGCGCCGCGGTGCCCCGTGAATTGTTCGAGAGCGAGTTCTTCGGCCACCTCAAAGGGGCCTTCACCGGAGCGGTCAGCAACCGAGTGGGTCGCTTTGAGTTGGCAGACGGCGGAACCTTGTTTCTCGATGAGGTGGGAGAGATTCCGCTGGAGCTACAAAGCAAGTTGCTCCGTGTTCTACAGGACCGCCAGTTTGAGCCTGTAGGCGACAATCGCACCAGGGCCGTTGATGTGCGAGTTATCGCCGCAACGAACCGTGACCTGCGCGATATGGTCGCCCGAGGGGCGTTCCGGGAAGATTTATACTTCCGCTTGAATGTGTTCCCTATACGCTCGGTGCCCTTGCGGGAGCGACTTGAGGACATTCCGTTGCTCGCCAGCCATTTTCTTGAAAGGGCTAGCCTGGCGTTTAACAAGCCGGGCATTCGCATGTCGCTGACCCAAGTCGCGGTGCTTCAGCAGTACGCCTGGCCAGGCAACATCCGCGAGCTTCAAAATGTGATTGAGCGACAGACCATCGTCTCCCGAGACGGTCGCGTGAGCTTTCATGAGGTTCTGGCGCCAAACGGCCCGTCCAGTGGCCCAGTATCTTCAATTGCACAATGCCAGCCTGAGCCGACTGCCGACAAAGACTGGGAGCGGCAGATGAAGCTGAATGCGATCTCTGTGCTCAAACGAACAGCAGGGAAAGTCTCCGGCGAGGGTGGTGCTGCGCAATTGCTGGGGTTGAAGCCCACAACCTTGGCGTCTCGACTCAAGAAGTGGGGCGTTGATCCGAGAGATTACAAATAGAGCCGCTTGCGCAAGCCAGAGAAGAAACCCGCTGATGCGAGCCCCAGTTGAGTGGCGGCGGGGCGGGTTGATCTGGAAAGGAAGCATGGCCGGTGATGTGGGGCACCGGCCATGGGGGGTTGATCAGTACTCCCAGAAGATGCGTTGCAGCTCTTTGCTGTCCTGGGTCTTGGTCATTGCCACCATCGCCAGGATCCGCGCTTTTTGCGGGTTCAGGTCGTGAGCCACGACCCAGTCGTTCTTGTCATCCGGCTGTTCGGCGTTACGCAGTACGAAACCACCCTGGTTGACATGCGACGAGCGGATGATCTGCACGCCGTTCTTGCGCAGTTCTTGCAGCGCCGGGACTACCCGCGACGATACCGAACCGTTGCCGGTACCGGCATGGATCAGCGCCTTGGCGCCGTTCTGTGCCAGCGCCTTGTAGGCGGTGTCGGTGACGTTGCCATAGCCATAGGCAATGTCCACCTGCGGCAGGCTGCTGATCTGCTTGATATCGAACTCGGAATTGACCGTATGGCGCTTGGCCGGCAGGCGGAACCAGTACGATTTGCCTTCCACCACCATGCCCATCGGGCCCCAGGCGCTCTTGAAGGCTTCGGTCTTGATGTTGACCGCCTTGCTCACATCGCGGCCGGACTGGATCTCGTCGTTCATGGTCACCAGCACGCCCTTGCCACGCGACTGCTTGTCGCTGGCTACGGCCACGGCGTTGTACAGGTTGAGCATGCCGTCGGCGGACATGGCGGTACCCGGACGCATCGAGCCGACCACCACGATTGGCTTGTCGGTCTTCTCTACCAGGTTGAGGAAGTAGGCGGTTTCTTCGAGGGTGTCGGTGCCGTGGGTGATGACGATGCCGTCCACGTCCTTGCTTTCGGCCAGCTCGGCGACGCGCTTGCCCAGCTTCAGCAGGTCGTCATTGCTGATGCTCTCGGAGGCGATCTGCATCACTTGCTCGCCACGTACGTTGGCGATGTCGGCCAGTTCTGGCACGCCGGCGATGAGCTTGTCGACGCCCAGCTTGGCAGCCTGGTAAGTGGCGCTGTTGGCTGCGCTGGCGCCGGCGCCGGCAATGGTGCCGCCGGTGGCGAGGATGACCACGTTGGCCAGCTTCTGTTGGGTTTCGGCTTCTTTGGCCGAGGCGCTGGATGGCAGGATCAGCAGCAGGGCGAGTGCGCTGGGGGCGAAGGTTTTGAGTGCGGCATTCATCGTTATTGTTCTCGCTTCCTAGTGAGATAGTTATTGAGTCGCGCAGGGCTATAGGCATTTTTCGTACCAAGGCACCACGCGTTGCCTGGGTTGGAGCGGCCTTGCGTTGCAAGGGGCCGCGTAGCAGCCCCGGCAATGTGTGGTGTTGCACCGAGCCGCGCCTGCAAAAGGTGGCATTGCATTCGTAATTCCGAACAAAAAAAGGAAAAGGTGTTCGGGTTTTCGGAAAAGCCTGCATAATCGGCCCCGGCAGCACATCGGCCTCCGACAGCCAAACGGATTTGACAAACAACGGTCCTGTTACCATAGTTGGTCAGCGCAAACGTTTGCGATCCGATAAAAAACACAAGATTCGGAGTCATCGTTCATGAAGCTGCCGTTCCCCGGTCGTCTGCTGGCCCTCGCTGTCATTTCCTCGCTTAGCCTCGCCTTGCCATTGTCTGCCGCCCAGGCTGAAGACAAGCCCAAGGTCGCCCTTGTCATGAAGTCGCTGGCCAACGAGTTCTTCCGCACCATGGAAGACGGCGCCAAGGACTACCAGAAAACCCACGCCGACGAGTTCGACCTGATCGCCAACGGCATCAAGAACGAGACCGACACTGGCGAGCAGATCCGCATCGTCGAGCAGATGGTCAATGCCGGCGCCAAGGCGCTGGTGATTGCACCGGCTGACTCGAAAGCACTTGTGTCGGCGGTGAAGAAGGCCATGGACCAGGGCGTGGTGGTGATCAACATCGACAACCGTCTGGACCCTGACTTGCTCAAGAGCAAAGGCATCAGCGTTCCCTTCGTCGGCCCCGACAACCGCAAGGGCGCGCGCCTGGTTGGCGATTACCTGGCCAGCCAGAAGCTCAAGGCCGGCGACCAGGTGGGCATTATCGAAGGCGTGCCGACCACCACCAATGCCCAGCAGCGTACCGCCGGCTTCAAGGACGCCATGGACGCCGCGCAGATGAACATCGTCTCGGTACAAAGCGGCAATTGGGAGATCGACAAAGGCAATGCCGTCGCCGCCTCCATGCTCAACGAATACCCCGACCTGAAGGCCTTGCTGGCCGGAAACGACAGCATGGCACTGGGCGCTGTGTCCGCCGTGCGTGCCGCTGGCAAGGCCGGCCAGGTGCAAGTGGTGGGCTATGACAACATCAATGCCATCAAGCCAATGCTTGAAGACGGTCGCGTGCTTGCCACCCTCGACCAGGCCGCCAGCCAGCAGGCGGTGTATGGCATTCAGGCGGCGCTGAAAATGGTCAAGGGCGAAAAGCCTGATGTGGATGCCGACAACGTCATTCAGACCCCGGTCGAACTCATCACCAAGAAGCCCTGATGCTGCCAGGAGAATCGGCCATGCCTGCATCGGCCAATGAAGTGGTGCTTGCCGCCAGCGGCCTGGGCAAGACCTACGCCCAGCCCGTGCTCGGCGAGGTCAGCCTGAGCCTGCGCGCCGGTGAAGTGCTGGCCCTGACCGGCGAGAACGGCGCGGGCAAGAGTACGTTGTCCAAGCTCATCAGCGGCCTGGAGGTGCCCACCACCGGGCACATGACCTACCGTGGCCAGGCCTACGCGCCCGGCAGCCGCAGCGAGGCCGAACGCCTTGGTGTGCGCATGGTCATGCAGGAGCTGAACCTGCTGCCGACGCTGACCGTGGCGGAAAACCTGTTTCTCGACAACCTGCCCAGCCGTTTCGGCTGGATCAGCCACAAGCGCCTGCGCCAGCTGGCAACGGCCGCCATGGCTCGGGTCGGGCTCGACGCCATCGACCCGGACACCCCTGTCGGCGAGCTGGGCATCGGCCATCAGCAAATGGTCGAGATTGCCCGCAACCTGATCGGTGACTGCCATGTGCTGATCCTGGATGAACCCACTGCCATGCTCACTGCGCGCGAGGTGGCGTTGCTGTTCACCCAGATCGAGCGCCTGCGCGCGCGCGGCGTGGCCATCGTCTATATCTCGCATCGCCTGGAAGAGTTGCAGCGGGTGGCCCAACGCATCGTTGTGCTGCGCGATGGCAAGCTGGTGTGCGACGAGCCGATCCAGCGCTACAGCAGCGCCGAGCTGGTCAACCTGATGGTCGGCCGCGAGCTGGGCGAGCATATCGACCTTGGCCGACGGCAGATGGGTGCACCGCTGCTCAAGGTCGACAAGTTGTGCCGCGGCGACAAGGTGCGCGAGGTGTCGTTCGAAGTCAGGGCAGGGGAGATTTTTGGCATTTCCGGCCTGATCGGCGCCGGCCGTACCGAGCTGTTGCGCCTGATCTACGGTGCCGATCGCGCCGACAGCGGCGGTATCGCGCTCGGCCAACCGCCGCAGGCGGTAAACATCGACTCGCCCAAGGCTGCAGTGCGGGCCGGTATCGCGCTGATAACCGAAGACCGCAAAGGCGAGGGCCTGCTGTTGACGCAGTCGATCAGCGCCAACATTGCATTGGGCAACCTGGGCGCGGTATCGCGGGCCGGCGTGCTCGATGGCGAAGCGGAAAAAGCCTTGGCCGAACGCCAGATCCAGGCCATGCGCATTCGCAGTGCCGGCGCGCAGCAGGTGGTGGGTGAGCTGTCTGGCGGTAACCAGCAAAAAGTGGTGATCGGCCGCTGGCTGGAGCGCGATTGCCAGGTGCTGCTGTTCGACGAACCCACGCGTGGCATCGATGTGGGCGCCAAGTTCGACATTTATGGCCTGCTGGCCGAGCTGGCGCGCCAAGGCAAGGCCTTGGTGGTGGTGTCCAGTGACCTGCGAGAACTGATGCTGATTTGCGACCGCATCGGCGTGCTGTCCGCCGGTCGCCTGATCGACACCTTCGCGCGTGATCATTGGAGCCAGGACCAGTTGCTTGCCGCCGCCTTCGCCGGTTATCAGAAACGTGACGCGCTGCTGCATGATGCAGCCCCCAGGATGGATGCATGAAAACCACCCCGCTCAACAACCAGGAAGCCGCCCCCGTGCGCCGCAGCGGTACCTACTTTGGCCTGGGCACCTACCTGGGCCTGGCTGGCGCCTTGCTGGCGATGATCGTGCTGTTCTCGTTCCTCAGCAGCCACTTCTGGTCGTATGGCACCTTCAGCACGCTGGCCAACCAGATCCCGGACCTGATGGTGCTGGCGGTGGGCATGACCTTCGTGTTGATCATCGGCGGCATCGACCTGTCGGTGGGCTCGGTGCTGGCGCTGGCCGCCTCCACGGTGAGCGTGGCGATACTCGGCTGGGGCTGGGGCGTGCTGCCCTCGGCGCTGCTGGGCATGGCTGTGGCCGCATTGGCCGGCAGCATTACCGGTGGCGTCACCGTGGCCTGGCGCATCCCGTCGTTCATCGTCTCGCTTGGTGTGCTGGAGATGGCCCGTGGCCTGGCCTACCAGTTCACCGACTCGCGCACCGCCTATATCGGCGACGCCTACGCCTGGTTCTCCAACCCGGTCGCCTTTGGTGTTTCGCCAGCGTTCATCATCGCCTTGTTGGTGATCGTGCTCGCCCAGTTGGTACTGACGCGTACGGTGTTCGGCCGTTACCTGATCGGTATCGGCACCAATGAAGAGGCCGTGCGCCTGGCCGGTATCGATCCGCGCCCTTACAAAGTGCTGGTGTTCGCCCTGATGGGCCTGCTCGCCGGCCTGGCCGCACTGTTCCAGATCTCGCGACTGGAAGCCGCCGACCCCAACGCCGGGTCTGGCCTGGAGCTGCAGGTCATTGCCGCCGTCGTGATCGGCGGTACCAGCCTGATGGGCGGGCGTGGCTCGGTCATCAGCACCTTCTTTGGCGTACTGATCATTTCCGTATTGGCCGCCGGGCTGGCGCAGATCGGCGCCAGCGAGCCGACCAAACGCATTATCACCGGGGCGGTGATCGTCATCGCCGTTGTGCTCGACACTTACCGTAGCCGGCGCGCAGGCCGGCGGAACTGACACCATGGCAACCATCAAAGACGTCGCGGCACTGGCGGGTATTTCCTACACCACCGTGTCCCATGTACTCAACAAGACCCGTCCGGTCAGCGAACAGGTGCGGCTGAAGGTGGAAGCCGCCATTGTCGAACTGGATTACGTGCCCAGTGCGGTGGCGCGCTCGCTGAAGGCGCGCAGCACGGCCACCATCGGCCTGTTGGTGCCCAACAGCGTCAACCCGTACTTCGCCGAGCTGGCGCGGGGTATCGAAGACGCCTGCGAGCGCAACGGCTATTGCGTGATCCTGTGCAACTCCGACGACAACCCGCAGAAGCAGCGCAGCTACCTGCGCGTGCTGCTGGAAAAACGCATCGACGGCCTGGTAGTGGCCTCGGTGGGCCAGGACGACGACCTGCTGCAAAGCCTGGCCGGTGTGCGCACGCCAATGGTCATCGTCGACCGTGAGCTGGAAGGCGTCGATGCCGACCTGGTGCGCATCGACCACGAGCAGGGGGCGTATCTGGCCACCCAGCACCTGCTGGAGCTGGGCCATCGCGACGTCGCCTATATCGGCGGCCCCGCCGAAACCGGGGTTACCCAGCTACGCCTGAGCGGCTTCCGCCGTGCCATGGCCGAAGCCGGAGCGCCTGTGCTGGACAGCCGTGTACTGCACTGCGACTTCACCAGCCCGGGTGGTCATGCAGCGGCGGCGCAGGTGCTGGAAGGCAAGCGGCCCTCGGCGATTTTTGCCGGCAACGACATGATCGGCTTTGGTGTGCTGCGCGCTGCCGCCGAACGTAATATCAGCGTACCCGGCGAGCTGTCGGTGATCGGCTTCGACGACATCGAACTGAGCCGCTACGTGTACCCACCACTGACCACCGTGGGCCAGTCGATCCGCGAGCTGGGCGAGAGCGCTGCCTCGTTGCTGCTGACGCGTATCGCTACGCCCCGGCAAGGCGCGGCGGAGCAGCGTATCGTCGCCCCGCGTATCGTCTTGCGTGAATCCACCGGGCCGCGCCCGGACCTGTTCAATGAATACCGCTAACGCTAAGGAAACGTCATGAATGCCAAGGTTGTGGTGGTCGGCAGCCTCAACATGGACCTGGTGGTCCGCGCCCAGCGCCTGCCCCGGGCCGGCGAAACACTCCCCGGCGATAGCTTTTTCACGGTGCCGGGCGGCAAGGGTGCCAACCAGGCGGTGGCGGTAGCGCGGCTGGGGGGCAGCGTGGCGATGATCGGCAATGTGGGGGATGATGACTACGGGCGGCAACTGCACCGGGCCTTGTATGTCGAGGGTATCGACTGTCAGGGTGTCAGCACCTGCCCGGGCACGTCCAGCGGTGTGGCGCTGATCACGGTGGATGCTGCCAGCCAGAACTGTATTGTCATCATTCCCGGCGCCAACGGCCTGCTGACGCCGCAGTCGGTGCTGCGTTTCGATGCACTGCTGCAGGCCGCCGAGGTGGTCATCTGCCAGCTGGAAGTGCCCACTGACACTGTGGCTTGCACACTGGCCAGGGCGCGTGAGCTGGGCAAGCAGGTCATCCTGAACCCAGCACCCGCTACCGGCCCCTTGCCAGCGGACTGGTTTGCGCATATCGATTACCTTACCCCTAACGAAAGCGAGGCCGAAGCCTTGACCGGTGTGGCGGTGACCGACCAGGACAGTGCCCGGCGCGCAGGCGAGCGCTTGCTGCAGCTGGGGGCAGGCAAAGTGATTATCACCTTGGGTGCGCAAGGTGCCTTGCTGGTTACTGCCCAAGGCCATCAGCACTATCCGGCGCCGCGCGTGCAACCGCTGGACACCACCGCTGCCGGCGATACCTTCATTGGTGGCTTTGCTGCCGGCCTGGTGCGTGGGCTGGAGGAGGGGGGGGCGATCGCCTTTGGCCAGCGTGCCGCGGCATTGTCGGTTACCCGTGCCGGTGCCCAACCGTCGATTCCCTACCTGGCGGAGCTGACGCCATGAAGAAAACCCCGCTGCTGAACGTTGCCCTGTCGCGAGTCATTGCCGGCATGGGGCATGGCGATATCCTGGTGATCGGCGATGCCGGGCTGCCGGTGCCGCCGGGTGTCGAGCTGATCGACCTGGCCATTACGCCTGGCCTGCCGGACTTCGCCAGCGTGCTGCGGGTGGTGCTGAGCGAATTGCAGGTTGAGCGGCACGTGCTGGCTGAAGAAATGCAGAAAGTGGTGCCACCTGCGCTGGTCGAAATCGAGCGACTGAAGGGCAAGCTGGGCAAGCGCGAATGGCTGACCCATGAGGATTTCAAAGTGCTGTCGCGCAGTGCCCGTGCGGTGGTGCGTACAGGCGAGTGCCAGCCCTACAGCAACATCGCCCTCATCTCCGGCGTCACCTTCTAGCCGCTTCCACAAAGGACGCCGGGCTGTGTAAACGCATGATGCATAGGCAACAGGAGTGCCATCCATGCTCAAGTCCCTGCTACAAGGAGTTGTTTTCATGGCCACAGCCTCCACCCTCCAGGCCGCACCCATCGACCTGATCATCGACACCGATCCCGGCGCGGACGACGTGGTCGCGCTGTTTCTGGCCATGGCTTCGCCCAACGAACTCAATATCCGCGCCATCACCACCGTGGCCGGCAACGTGCGCCTAAACAAGACCTCGCGCAATGCCCGCCTGGCCCGCGAATGGGCGGGGCGCGAAGACATCCCGGTGTATGCCGGTGCCGGCCGCCCATTGGTGCGCACGCCGATCTACGCCGCCGACGTTCATGGCGAAGAAGGCCTCACCGGTGTACCGGTGCACGAGCCGAAAGCGCCCCTGGCCCAGGGCAATGCCGTGCAATACCTGGTCGATACCCTCAGCGCAGCCAAACCGCACAGCATCACCGTCGCCATGCTCGGCCCGCAGACCAACCTGGCCCTGGCGCTGATCCAGCGCCCGGGCATCGTCAACGGCATCAAAGAGGTGGTGGTCATGGGGGGAGCCCATTTCAACGGCGGCAACATCACCCCGGTGGCGGAGTTCAACCTCTACGCCGACCCGCACGCCGCCGAAGTGGTGCTGGCCAGCGGCGTGCAGCTGACCTACCTGCCGCTGGATGTCACGCACAAGCTGCTGACCAGCAACGCTCGCCTGAAGCAACTGGCAGCCGTGAACAACCAGGCCAGCAAGCGCGTGGTGGATATCCTCAATGCTTACATCACCCACGATATGGACGTGTATGGCATACCTGGCGGCCCTGTGCACGACGCCAGCGTCATCGCCTACCTGTTAAAGCCCGAGCTGTTCAGTGGCCGGCGTATCCACATGAGCATCGACAGCCGCGAAGGGCCCACTTTCGGCCAGACAATTGCAGACTGGTACGGTGTGCTCAAGCGGCCGGCGAATGTGCTGTGGGTGGAGCAGGGTGATGCCCAGGGGCTGTTCGACCTGCTCAGTGCCCGTCTGGCGCGATTGGAATAGCCGCGTGCGGCGCGTAGCGCTCGAACACCTGGTCGATGAAGCTGCGTGCCGCCTCGGCACCGTTGTCGCGCACCAACAGGTCGATGGCGATCAACAGTAACTCTTCCGGTGTGCCAGGGCTGTACGCGCTCTGGCCCTCGGCCCATTTGACCTTGATATCGGCATCGATGCTGTGGGTGCTCATGAAAAGCTCTCGCTGGGGGCCCGGAACGAAGGGGGAACACCTGACCCTGGTGTTCGATGGAGGCGGGATGCGCTCCACTTCTTGCAGCAAATCATGGCTTTGCGCCGGTGACCGTGCGAGCTAAGCATATGGCAAACGCAGCGTGTTGTGCAAAATCCGGTCACGATTGCTTTTCGCCTCGCCGCTGCAGTTCAGGCAGACTTGACCGGTTTTGCAACAAATGATGAGCGGAGCTGTCGGATCAGGCAGTTCCCGGACCGATTTAGGAGGCTTCATGTTCCGTACCCGTGCTTACCTGGCAACTCTGGCTGTGGCTGCTGTCCTGGCGGGTTGCAGCACTGGTGGCAATGCTGATGGTGGTGCCGCGCCGGCCGCGCCAGCGGGCAACGATGGCCGCTGCGAAGCCAGTGGTGCCGACTTTGCCCTGGGCAAGCAGGCCAGCGCCGAATTGCTGGAGCAGGCACGCAAGGCCAGCGGCTCGCAGATGGCGCGCATTCTCAAGCCGCACGACGTGGTGACCCTGGAGTACCGCTCCGAGCGCTTGAACCTGAACGTGGACGAGCAGGGCAGGGTAACCCGCGTCAACTGCGGTTGATGCACGCGGGGGCAACTGCCTTGCGCAAAATGTGAAAAACCTGCGCGGTCGCCTGTAGGAGCGGGTTCACCCGCGAACACGGGCGAAGCCCGTGCCATTCACCCTAAAGTAGGTTTCGCAGGCAATCCCGCCCCACTCAGATGATGCATCACCCATAAAAAAACCCGCCACAAGGGCGGGTTTTTTTACAGCTATCCGAATTACTCCGGACGAACCTGTGCAGCCTGCATGCCCTTCTGGCCGCGCTCGGCGACGAAGGAAACAGTCTGGCCTTCTTTCAGGCTCTTGAAGCCGTCAGATTCGATGGCTTTGAAGTGTACGAACAGGTCGTCGCCGCCGCCTGCTGGGGTGATGAAGCCGTAGCCTTTCTCATCATTGAACCATTTGACGGTGCCTTGTTGGCGATTGGACATGGGTGAATCTCCAGAACATTTAGTTTTTTCAGTGGTGCAATGCGGCCGAGGCTACGGAGCACGGGATACATCATAGTCTAATTCTGCGCATCTAGCGCCTTTTACCTTCGCAGGATATTGATCCAGCTCAAAGAATGGCTGGCCATCACCGGCTTTAAGGTTTCAGCTCTTCGGTGCGCAGGCCTGTTTCACCACCGACTGCGCCTTCTGCATCAGTTTGGCGTCAACGCCGTCCTTGCTGTCGAGGTCGGCAATCTCGGCGTCGGTGAAATTCTTTTTGATGGCTTGCGCGCCGCAGTCGCAGTGTTTTTTCGCGGTGGCAGCGTCAACGCCCTGGCCGCTGGCCACTTGCGTGCACTGGGTCATGTAGGCGGCCTCCTTCCCGGCTGGGAAGTTGCCGGCGTTCGCAGCCACGGGCAGCAGCAGGGCGCCAGCGGCCGCCAGGGCCAGAAGAGACGGAACTCGCATCACCAGTTACTCCTTGGGTTAAGGTCTCATCAAGAGTAGGTTGCTTCCCAAAGTCTGAGCGGTATTTTTCCGCGTTAGTTCACCGCTGCGGTGCAATTTCCAAATATTTCTGCCTGGGGTGCAACCCGCGTGCTAGCATGCTCGGCTTGCAGTCGCGCTGTTGCCGGCTGCAGCTATCTTTTTTCTTTCCAGTCACTCTGGTTCGTCCCTGACAAGCCGAAAGGCTTCTGCCACTGTGGGGCAGGCTTCCTTTTACCGGAAGGCAGGTCGGATCTTGTACTGGCTCATCCCAACCCACGTGACCTTTGGTAGGGGTCACCACTAGGAGAGGAGGCGCCATGCCCGTTATTACTCTTCCCGATGGCAGTCAACGTTCGTTCGATCACGCCGTATCCGTAGCCGAAGTAGCCGCTTCCATCGGCGCTGGCCTGGCCAAGGCCACTGTGGCCGGCAAGGTCGACGGCAAGCTGGTCGATGCGTGTGACCTGATCAGCAACGACGCCACACTGCAGATCATCACCCCTAAAGATGAAGAGGGACTGGAGATCATTCGTCACTCGTGCGCCCACCTGGTTGGCCACGCCGTGAAGCAGCTGTACCCGACCGCCAAGATGGTGATCGGCCCGGTCATTGACGAAGGCTTCTATTACGACATCGCCTACGAGCGCCCCTTCACCCCAGAAGACATGGCCGCCATCGAAAAGCGCATGATGGAGCTGATCGAAAAAGACTACGACGTGGTCAAGAAAATGACCCCGCGCGCCGAAGTCATCGATGTGTTCACGGCCCGTGGCGAAGACTACAAACTGCGTCTGGTCGAAGACATGCCGGATGAACAGGCCATGGGCCTGTACTACCACGAAGAATACGTCGACATGTGCCGTGGCCCGCACGTGCCGAACACCCGCTTCCTCAAGGCATTCAAGCTGACCAAGCTGTCCGGCGCCTACTGGCGTGGCGATGCCAAGAACGAGCAGCTGCAGCGCGTGTACGGCACGGCCTGGGCTGACAAGAAGCAGCTGGCTGCGTACATCCAGCGCATCGAAGAAGCCGAAAAACGCGACCACCGCAAGATCGGCAAGCAGCTCGACCTGTTCCACCTGCAGGAAGAAGCCCCGGGCATGGTGTTCTGGCACGCCAACGGCTGGACCGTCTACCAGGTACTCGAGCAGTACATGCGTGGCGTGCAGCGCGAAAACGGCTACCAGGAAATCAAGACCCCGCAGGTTGTCGACCGCATCCTGTGGGAGCGTTCCGGCCACTGGTCCAACTATGCCGAAAACATGTTCACCACTTCGTCGGAAAGCCGTGACTACGCGGTAAAACCGATGAACTGCCCGTGCCACGTGCAGGTGTTCAACCAGGGCCTGAAAAGCTACCGCGACCTGCCGCTGCGTCTGGCCGAGTTCGGTGCCTGCCACCGTAACGAGCCGTCGGGCGCCCTGCACGGCATCATGCGCGTGCGTGGCTTCGTACAGGACGATGCGCACATTTTCTGCACCGAAGAACAGGTGAAGAAAGAAGCCGCCGACTTCATCAAGCTGACCCTGGACGTGTACAAGGACTTCGGTTTCAGCGACATCGCCATGAAACTGTCCACTCGTCCGGCCAAGCGTGTCGGTTCTGAAGAGTTGTGGGACCGTGCTGAAACAGCGCTGGCCGACGCCCTGAACGAATCCGGCCTTGAGTGGGAATACCAGCCGGGCGAGGGTGCCTTCTACGGCCCGAAAATCGAGTTTACCCTGCGCGACTGCCTCGGCCGTAACTGGCAGTGCGGTACCCTGCAGTACGACCCGAACCTGCCAGAGCGTCTGGATGCCAGCTATATCGCCGAAGATAACAGCCGAGTTCGCCCGGTCATGCTGCACCGTGCCATCCTCGGTTCGTTCGAGCGCTTCATCGGCATGCTGATCGAGCACTATGCTGGTGTGTTCCCGGCGTGGCTGGCCCCAACCCAGGCGGTGATCATGAATATCACCGACAAGCAGGCCGATTTCGCCCTCGAGGTTGAGAAATCTCTGAACGGAAGCGGTTTCCGTGCCAAGTCGGACTTGAGAAATGAGAAGATCGGCTTTAAAATCCGCGAGCATACTTTGCTCAAGGTCCCGTACCTTTTGGTTATAGGGGACCGCGAAGTCGAAACGCAAACCGTCGCTGTGCGTACTCGCGAAGGCGCAGACCTGGGCTCCATGCCCGTCGCCCAATTCGTTGAGCTGCTGACACAAGCGGTTTCCCGGCGTGGTCGCCAAGAATCGGAGTAATGACTATTAAGCGTGAAATGAGAAACGATAAGCGTGCTGTACCGAAGGCCCCGATCAACGAGAATATCTCGGCCCGCGAGGTTCGGTTAATTGGCGCAGACGGCGAGCAGGTTGGCATCGTCTCGATTGATGAAGCGCTGCGTATCGCTGATGAAGCGAAGCTGGACCTGGTAGAAATCTCTGCAGACGCGGTACCACCCGTCTGCAAGGTCATGGACTACGGCAAGCACCTCTTCGAGAAGAAGAAGCAGGCTAACGAAGCCAAGAAAAACCAGAAGCAGATCCAGATCAAAGAAATCAAGTTTCGTCCAGGGACGGAGGATGGGGATTACCAGGTAAAACTACGCAACCTGGTACGTTTCCTTACCGATGGGGACAAGGCCAAGATCTCTCTGAGATTCCGTGGTCGTGAGATGGCCCACCAGGAGCTGGGCATGGAGCTGTTGAAGCGGGTCGAAGCCGACCTCGCCGAATACGGCACCGTTGAGCAGCATCCGAAGATGGAAGGACGCCAGCTTATGATGGTCATCGCCCCCAAGAAAAAGAAGTAATCTCCCGGGCACGGCAGGCCTGATGATTATGTGTAATTTTATCGAATGCGGAGTTCCAACATGCCAAAAATGAAAACCAAGAGCGGTGCTGCGAAGCGCTTCCTGAAGACAGCTTCGGGCTTCAAGCACAAGCACGCTTTCAAGAGCCACATCCTGACCAAAATGTCGACCAAGCGTAAGCGTCAACTGCGCGGTGCCAGCTTGCTGCACCCGTCCGACGTCGCAAAAGTCGAGCGCATGCTGCGCGTTCGTTAATTCTGGTTAAGATAGAGGAAGTTACTCATGGCTCGTGTTAAGCGCGGCGTTATCGCTCGTAAGCGTCACAAAAAAATTCTGAAACTGGCTAAAGGTTACTACGGTGCACGTTCGCGCGTATTCCGTGTAGCCAAGCAAGCGGTCATCAAGGCAGGCCAATACGCCTACCGCGACCGTCGCCAGAAGAAGCGTCAGTTCCGCGCACTGTGGATCGCTCGTATCAACGCCGGTGCCCGCACCAACGGTCTGTCCTACAGCCGTCTGATTGCTGGCCTGAAAAAGGCTTCGATCGAAATCGACCGTAAGGTTCTGGCTGATCTGGCAGTGAACGAAAAAGCGGCGTTTGCTGCGATTGTCGAGAAAGCTAAAGCCGTTCTGGCTTAAGTACCCGCGACAATCACCCGGCGGTGCTAGCGCTGCCGGGCATTGAACGTCATCGATAGGGGAAGAGCCTTCAAAGCTCTTCCCCTATTTTCGTATCTGGAGTCTGTACATGGAAAACCTGGATGCGCTGGTCTCCCAAGCCCTAGAGGCCGTGGAACGCGCTGAAGACATCAACGCCCTGGAACAGATCCGGGTTAATTATCTCGGCAAGAAGGGCGAGCTGACCCAGGTGATGAAGACCCTGGGCAACCTGCCAGCCGAAGAGCGACCGAAAGTCGGCGCGCTGATCAACGACGCCAAAGAGCGCGTCACCGTTGTGCTCAATGCCCGCAAGGCTGCCTTTGAAGAAGCCGAGCTCAGCGCTCGCCTGGCTGCCGAATGCATTGACGTCACCCTGCCAGGCCGCGGCCAGGCCACCGGTGGCCTGCACCCGATCACCCGTACACTCGAGCGCATCGAGCAGTTCTTCACCCACATTGGTTACGGCATCGCCGAAGGCCCAGAGGTGGAAGACGACTACCACAACTTCGAAGCGCTCAACATCCCTGGCCACCACCCGGCGCGGGCGATGCACGACACCTTCTACTTCAATGCCAACATGCTGCTGCGTACCCACACCTCGCCGGTGCAGGTGCGGACCATGGAGTCCACCCAGCCGCCCATCCGCATTGTGTGCCCGGGCCGCGTATACCGCTGCGACTCGGATATCACCCACTCGCCGATGTTCCACCAGGTCGAAGGCCTGCTGATAGATCGCGATATCAACTTCGCCGACCTCAAGGGCACCATCGAAGAATTCCTGCGCGTATTCTTCGAGAAAGAACTGGCGGTCCGTTTCCGCCCATCGTTCTTCCCCTTCACCGAGCCGTCTGCAGAAGTCGACATCCAGTGCGTGATGTGTTCCGGCAACGGCTGCCGCGTGTGCAAGCAAACCGGCTGGCTGGAAGTGATGGGCTGCGGCATGGTGCACCCGAATGTGTTGCGCATGTCCGGCATCGACCCAGAAGAGTTCCAGGGCTTCGCCTTCGGCATGGGTGCCGAGCGCCTGGCCATGCTGCGCTATGGCGTCAACGATTTGCGTCTGTTCTTCGACAACGACCTGCGGTTCCTAGCCCAATTCCGCTAGGCCCAATCGACGCAACTTTCAGGAGAACAGCATGAAATTCAGTGAACAGTGGCTGCGCGGTTGGGTCAACCCGCAAGTCTCCCGTGACGAACTGGTCGCCCGCCTGTCCATGGCCGGCCTCGAAGTTGACAGCGTTACCCCCGCTGCCGGCCAGTTCAGCGGCATCGTCGTGGGCGAAATTCTCGCCACCGAACAACACCCGGACGCCGACAAGTTGCGCGTGTGCCAGGTAAGCAGCGGCCAGGAAACCTTCCAGGTTGTGTGCGGCGCCCCTAACGCCCGCCCAGGCATCAAGATCCCGTTCGCCATGATCGGTGCCGAACTGCCAGGCGACTTCAAGATCAAGAAGGCCAAGCTGCGCGGTGTCGAGTCCTTCGGCATGCTGTGCTCGGCTGCCGAACTGCAGATCAGCGAAGAAAACGACGGCCTGCTGGAACTGGCTGCCGACGCTCCGGTTGGCGAAGACATTCGCACGTACCTGAGCCTGGATGATGCCAGCATCGAAATCGGCCTGACCCCGAACCGCGGCGACTGCCTGTCCATCGCCGGCCTGGCACGCGACGTCAGCGCCCTGTACGACACCCCGGTCACCCGCCCGGTGGTGCCAGCCGTAGCGGCCGCCCATGACGAAGTGCGCCCGGTCGAAGTCAGCGCCCCGGCTGCCTGCCCGCGCTACCTGGGCCGCGTTATCCGTAACGTCGACCTGAGCAAGCCAACCCCACTGTGGATGGTCGAGCGCCTGCGCCGCAGCGACGTTCGCAGCATCGACGCCGCCGTCGACATCACCAACTACGTGATGCTCGAACTCGGCCAGCCGATGCACGCCTTCGACCTGGCGGAAATCAACGGCGGCATCCGCGTGCGCATGGCCGAAGAGGGCGAAAAACTCGTCCTGCTCGACGGCCAGGAAGTGGCCCTGCGTGCTGACACCCTGGTGATCGCCGACCACACCCGCGCCTTGGCCATCGCCGGCGTCATGGGGGGCGAGCACAGCGGTGTGAACACCGAAAAAACCCGCGACCTGTTCCTGGAAAGCGCCTTCTTCGAGCCGATTTCCGTCGCCGGTAAAGCCCGTTCCTACGGCCTGCACACCGATGCCTCGCACCGCTACGAGCGCGGCGTCGACTCGCAACTGGCCCGCGAAGCCATGGAGCGCGCCACCCAGTTGCTGCTGGACATCGTTGGCGGCGAAGCCGGCCCTGTGGTTGAAGCGGTCAGCGAGCAGCACCTGCCACAAGTAGCCCCGGTCACCCTGCGCGCCGAACGCATCACCCAGATGCTTGGCATGGAAATGGACCCAGCCCAGGTCGAGCAGTTGCTCAACGCCTTGGAACTGACCACGGTTAAAAGTGCAGAAGGGCAGTGGACCGTCACCGTTCCAAGCCACCGCTTCGACATCAGCCTGGAAGTGGACCTGATCGAAGAGCTGGCCCGCCTGTACGGCTACAACAACCTGCCGGTCCGCTACCCTCAGGCGCGCCTGGCGCCACAGGGCAAGCCGGAAACCCGCGGTGACCTGCCGACCCTGCGCCGCCTGCTGGTTGCCCGCGGCTACCAGGAAGCCATCACCTACAGCTTCATCGACCCGAAACTGTTCGAACTGTTCAGCCCGGGCGTAGAGCCGCTGCTGCTGGCCAACCCCATCTCCAGCGACATGGCCGCCATGCGCGCCTCGCTGTGGCCGGGCCTGGTCAAGGCACTGCAGCACAACCTGAACCGCCAGCAAGACCGCGTGCGCCTGTTCGAAAGCGGCCTGCGCTTTGTCGGCCAACTGGGTGACCTGCAGCAGCAGCCAATGATTGCCGGCGTCATCACCGGCAGCCGCCTGCCAGAAGGCTGGGCCAACGGCCGCGACGGCGTCGACTTCTTCGACGTCAAAGCCGACGTGGAAGCCCTGCTGGGCTACTCCGGCGCCCTGAGCGACTTCACCTTCAGCGCCGGCAAACACCCAGCCCTGCACCCAGGCCAGACCGCTGCCATCGAGCGTGACGGCAAGCTGGTCGGCTACCTCGGCGCCATTCACCCGGAGCTGGCCAAAGCCCTGGGCCTGGACCGCCCGGTGTTCCTGTTCGAGCTGGTGCTGGGCGACGTGGTCGAAGGCCGCCTGCCGAAATTCAGCGAACTGTCCAAGTTCCCGGAAACCCGTCGCGACCTGGCTTTGATCGCAGGACGTGATGTGGCTTCTAGCGCGGTGCTTGAATTAATTCGTGACAATGCAGGCGAATGGCTCACAGACCTCAGGCTGTTTGATGTGTACCAAGGTAAAGGCATTGATCCTGATAGAAAAAGCCTTGCCGTCGGCTTGACCTGGCAGCATCCATCGCGCACTCTTAACGACGATGAGGTGAACACTACCCTGCAAAACATCCTCACCTCGCTCGAACAAAGGTTGAACACCACGTTAAGGAAATAACGGCATGGGTGCTCTGACGAAAGCTGAGATGGCCGAAAGGCTGTACGAGGAGCTGGGGCTTAACAAGCGTGAGGCCAAGGAGCTGGTCGAGCTGTTTTTCGAAGAAATTCGGCACGCACTTGAAGAGAACGAGCAGGTCAAGCTGTCCGGTTTCGGCAACTTCGACCTTCGCGACAAACGCCAGCGGCCGGGCCGCAACCCCAAGACAGGGGAAGAAATCCCGATCACCGCACGGCGCGTCGTCACCTTTCGTCCAGGGCAGAAGTTGAAGGCCCGGGTTGAGGCCTATGCTGGAACCAAGCCATAACGACGAACTGCCCCCCATACCGGGCAAACGCTACTTCACCATTGGTGAAGTGAGCGAGTTGTGTGCCGTAAAGCCACACGTGCTGCGGTATTGGGAGCAGGAGTTCGACCAGCTGAACCCTGTGAAGCGGCGGGGGAACCGGCGGTATTACCAGCGCCAGGATGTGCTGATGATCCGCCAGATTCGTGCGCTGCTGTATGATCAGGGGTTCACCATTGGCGGGGCGCGGTTGAGGCTCTCCAGTGATGAGGCTAAAGATGAATCCAGCCAGTACAAGCAGCTGATTCGGCAGATGATTGTTGAATTGGAGGATGTGTTGGTGGTTTTGAAGAAGTAAACCGGGTTTCTGATGAGCGGAAATTTTTTTGAGAAAAAGCTTTCATTTATCAGAGGGTTAGGGTACATTCTTCAACGTTCTCGGCAAGATTGAGAACATGCTTCAAAGCCCAGTCGGGGCGTAGCGCAGCCCGGTAGCGCACTTGCATGGGGTGCAAGGGGTCGAGTGTTCGAATCACTCCGTCCCGACCAAAATACTCCAAGAAATCCAGTCACTTAGCGGTGACTGGATTTTTTATGGGCGGTGAATAATCTAGGTCACGCGGAAATGCCCCTACTTATACCCCTACTCGTAGAAAGCGCTCAATCCGCGGCGTGGCAGCCTTGCATGAACCTCCAGCAGTGCTCTGTCCATGACCACCTCCTCACGGGGACATCTCAACGCCAGTCCGCCATGAGTTGCGTTGATGCTTTCATGAAAAGGGACGAATACTAGAGGACTGCTACGAAGAGGGATGGTCATGCAGACACGCTTTGTTGTAACCCCCGCCGTGCCACAAGAGAAAGAGCAATTTCCTCGCCGTATCGGCGTCCCAGCCGTCCTTGGTGCTGGGTACGATCTCTACGACACCAATAGCAAAACACGGCTGGTTTTGAACTATCCCACCCAGGGAGAGGCGGAGTACGCCTGTGCAAGTCGGAATAGCCAGGAAGATGTTGAAGGGAATCGACTGGTAGGGCACGGGTGAGGTCCCGTGCTTTCACATTCTGCGGGGCAAAAGAAAGCCCGCTGCTAGGCGGGCAAGATCTATCACGTAGGGATGACATAATTGTCCCTATGGAGCCGTGAAAATTGAGTGAAAGTAAAGTCCTCGTTATGTAATCCGAATGAGCCAGGCTCATTCTGCCTGCTATGGTTCAGCGCCTATTCCACAGCAGAAAGTAACTCCACCAGTTTACCTTGCGGACCGATCACTATCAGGTCGGCATTCATGTGGACCGCATCGTCAGTACCCGGCAACCGATGCCGGCACGGTTTCCTGCCAAGCTATTCTGGCCATCCGATTACAAGCACGAGGTTGGGGCATGCCTTTCGTCTATGATTCTGAGTTCGAATCACTACGCTTCCGCCACTATTTCTCATTAAAGCCCTGATTTTTCGGGGCTTTTTTGTGCCTGTGTGTTTTTGGTCCCCCATCTGGTCCCCCATTATTGCTTCGGCTTCCTTTGGCCTTCTGTGGGTTCTGGTGGACGTATTGTCTTCATGTGGGTCCGTAGTCTCACGTCAGGAAAGGGGAGCAGTTCAGGTCTCACAAACACTAGGTCCGACCTTCATTTACAAGCCTGGATTACTCCCTTGCGACCGGCGCAGTCCTTCACCTGTTCCCAAGAATGCGACCTCAAAGTTGGATTTAGAGGCGCTCATCATGATGCCTCGGAATCCAACAGAAGGGGTTTCAGGCAGGTCTGACAGCCACGCTGCTGCTCATGCCCTGTACCTTGAGCACGTAGCCGCCACTCTCCTGAACAACCTTGGCTTGAGGCATGTAGGCGTAGAAATATTCGTACTGATAGACCGCCTGCTTCCACTTCCTGCCACCATAGAGCTCAAACACAGTGTCAGTATTCTTAAAGCCCTTGAATGCGCCGCGCAGTTGCCCTTCGCAGATGACCATGGGTGACACTCCTAGTGGTTGGTCGCCATGAGCCTCTCGGTCATGACACATGTGCATGCATTGACCGCTGGCAACCAATCCGGGGCGTGTTGCCTGCAGTGCTCCTCAGTTCAGGTTGTAGCCAAATTCTCGGCTCAGCAGAATCTGCTTCCAGTGGCTTTCTCGTGTACCGATCTCTCCTGGCATGGCATGAATATCAGCGATCTCCAGAATTGAGAATCTTAAGTGCCGCTGCCGCCCGGGAAGGGCGTCGATGCCAAACTCTTTTTTCAAGGCAACGTTGCCACCGTGTGCAGTGGCCGCGTATGTGCACCAGCGTCCCCAAATGCCGCTTTCGCCGTCGGCCTTGCCGACATACAGTTTACCGGTTTCACTGTCTGTGATCAGATAGACGCCCTTGACGTTCGACAATGCTGCACGCCAGGTTGGAATGCTTTGGCGTACGACGATATCCAGATGTTCTTTCGTCAAGTTGACCGACTTGAAACCTGGGAAATCACCTATCGTGAGACGCTTGGGAAGCAACTCCGAGACGACAAGGTCATTCTCCAGGGTTTTGCCCAGTGGGTACGAATGGCGTTGTTTGTACGTGCTCTTGAGGTAGAGGCGACCTACCCATTCCTCGGCTGCTTCTATGCGTTCCAGGTCGTACATGTAGTGACTTCGTGGCTCGGCATGATGGACGCAACCCTTCCTGCGAAACAGTCCCGCAAAGAGCCAGCGAGTAGGGCGTCCCGCCTGGATCAGAGAAACGACGTACTCCTTTTTGAAGTTCTGCTGGGATTGCCACGACTGCCACCTGTCAAAACGGCCTTCCAGGAACACGTCGAGCGGACGTTCCTCGCCGTTGAATCGCGCAAGGTGAACCTTCGCGGTGCTGGGAGTAAAGGCAGGCTCCCATTGTTTGAGCAGGTCAAAAAGCAGCATAGAGTAATGTCCGTCTGAGCTTCATCGCGCTTTGCGATTTTTCCATCGTGTGGCGAGCCCCCTCATGAGGGAGCTTGAACCGAAGATATTCTGGATGATATTGAGGTCGTCCTCGGCCATCCCTGCGGGTTTAACGTCTCTCAACACGGCCTCGGTACCCAGGCTCTTGGCCCAGGCAGCCATGTAACCTTTGGCTGTGTCCGATCCGCCGTTTCGCAGTTCACTTAGTAAGGTCTGAGCGAACGAGAGCCGATCTTCCTGGGTCAGGAAGCGCTTGTTGATCTCAGGGCGGAGGGTGTTGACTGATGTCCAGGTGAGGGGGCTATCTGTCATTTCGAGTAACCCGAGCGCCAGTTGGGGCACCTCATTTGACTCTTTCTCGCTTTGCCCCCCTTCAGCACGAATCACCTGCTGGAACAGCCGGGACCGCTGCTCATCATTGGTGCCATCGTCGAGCAGCAATTTTTTGAGGTTACCGTAAGCTTCTGCGCCAAGTGCCCTGCACCACAATGACAAGGCCAAGTCAGTATCCTGAATTCCCCCACGCTTTCCTTTAAGCAGGACAGCTCTTGTCGCTTCAAGATCTTCAAGGATGGAGAGGTGTGGAGTGATCGCTTTCCATGCTCGCTCCAGTAACCGGACTTCTTCGTTGTTGTTGTAGTCGATCGCATCAGCCAAATCGGAGATCTGTGCAACGGACAAATCCTTTCTGCCTGAGCTGAGGAAATCAACGGCCTCCGCTGGTCTTTGCTGCCACACGATGCATGCTGTTTCGTCCAGTGTTGACGACAGCGACTCCGGTACCACTCCATTGTCCAGCATGCTATTCATGGACGCGAGAGTGTGCTTTCCAGCGAAGCCTGGGTTAGATACAGCTGTTTGCCTTGCCTCCATGAACAATGCTTGAGGCTGATATCCGTTGGGAAGCTGCTCCTGAGTTGGCCATTGTCCTGCTAGGTGGCTGTGAAGGGGGTCGAAGGACTGTTGGTACGACTTGGCAGCGGTAACAAGTTTCTGCAATGCCGGGCCTAGTACCGCTGAACTAGCATGGATAAAGACTTTCGAAAGTCCTGGCATCAGGTGTGCGAGGTAGCTGTCCCACTCGCCGGCCTTGCCCGCTAGAGTCGGAAGAAGCTTGTCGAGGTGTCCTCTGAGATATTGCTGGCCCCACAGTTTCGCCTGGATATGGGTCGCTGCGCCGGTATAGAGAGCCTCGTCTTCATCGTCGAATTCCGAGCGCTGAGTCATCCCTGTCAGGTGATTGGCAAGCTCCTCTTGGTCCTCCTCAATCAAGCTTTCGTAGACCAAGAACAATGCATTCCGGCACTGATTCGGAACGCGCTCAAGTGGTCGCTTGATCCAGCGTTGCGCCACGCTGTGAAGCGCTCGCTCATTGTGAACGACGAAGGTATGAAACACTTTAGTAGCGTCGTTCTCATAGCCCTCGATGGCGCACAGGAGGACGCAGAGATCGGCGTAGGCTTCATGCTGCTGGTTATCGAAATAGCTGAGGCGTTCAGCACCCAGATCGGCCACAAGGCGGAATGCACGCTTGTAGTCCAGCGGCAAGTCCTGGAAGTCTGAGACCCTTCGTACGAATCGTGAGAGGCACTCCACAATCTGTTCTACATGGCCGTGAGCGAGGTGACGCTCGAAGGCCTGCATGACACATTCGGTTATCTCGGTTGAGTGCATCATGGCAACGGATTTCACCTGTTCCCAAAGTCGGTCACGGCTTTCATCCCCCTCGCTGGCCATGGACTCCCATACGACGCTGATACGCTGAGCTAGGAGTGACATGTCGAGAGTGTCCAATTCCTCGAAGTCATCGCTAGTATTTTCTTCAAAGTCATGCAGCGCTCGGGTCAGTTGCTCGACGTAGGTGGAGCCGATTTCTGGCAAGAGTGTTTGCTCGTACGTGTCCATCCAGCGTTGTAACTGGATAAAACCAAGCTTGTAGTTGCCCGTAGGTGCGGTGACATTGCGCTCACAGAGCCACGCAAAGAGCTGGTCTTTAGCGTGGACAGGAAGGGTGTGATCTTTCAGAACAGTCAGCACAATGCCTGCAGCCCCAATAGCCATGGCAGCGGCTTCGTCGATGTTGGGCGCTTGGCCTGAGGGCAAGCACATGGAGATGTTCTTGCCATTAGTGAGCAGTTCTTCGATGAGGACACAGGAGATCTGTTGTTGGTCGATCACGTTGGCCACAGCAACTATTCGGCCAATTTTCTCGACGCCTAGGAGTGATCTGAGCTCGCCTGACGTGACGATATCGTTGCTCAGTATGCCCAGCACCAAATCCCGGGTGCGCGGTGGCAGGCGATCAATGATGTCAGCGACAACGCGCATGGCGTTGTATTTGAGCGACTGCTCAGTACGATGAAGCTCACTGAGCATGGTGTGTAGCAACTGCATTTCCTGATCGCTCAAGAAGTCGTTCGCGCGAGGTGAGAGAGCTTCCAAGAAACCTTGAGTATCGCCAGATACCAGGTGGCCGTAGATTCTTGAAGCCTGTCCTCCATAGCGCCGGGTGACTGAGTCTTCAGAAAGCAAGAGAAGGCTCTGGAGAGAGTCCGGCCATGGAACGCCGACGAGGCTTGCAAGGAATTGGCGCAGGTCTCGACAACCCTCAACCAAGATCGTCTTACCATCATCGTCTTCTTTAACGTATTGCTTGAGGATGTGCTGAGCTTCAATCGGTTCGTCTTTGAGCAGTGTCTGCCTGACCATGAGGTTGGTCAGGCGTTGAAGTAGCTGTGGGTCATCCTGAAGGTCACGATAAAACCCTGGAAAGCTCACGCGTGCGGCGCTCAGCGCCCCGAGTGCTACAGGGTGTTTGGTGACTGCACCTTCATGCAACCCACCTGGGCGCTCACTGCCGACAGCATCAAGCTCTCGGGCCTTGGCCAACCACCACGTTTGAGTAAATGCGTTAACGATCTGAAGGGCGTTACGGGGGTCGGTGACGTTGATGTGAATCATCCGATCCACTACCTGTTCCACTGAGGCGCCTTTCTCAGCAACATCTTTGACCAGCTCGGGGAAACCCTTCAGCTTGGCAAGCGCGAACTGGCGCATGTCATTGCGAGGCGGCGGGGGTATCTCCAAACGGAACTGGAAGATGCGATCTAGGTAGCGCCGTGCGTCGGTGGGGTTGAAGATCGAGCCTGGTTGTTCTGGGTTGCCGCGCCGGCGAGACAGGGCGTCTGCGACCTTACCTTCGTCACAGGAAATGACAAATACGAGCCCCATGTTCTCTGGCAGTTTATCGCTAGGGATCTCCATGAAGGTTCTAACAGCGTCAAGGCCTAAGACCATCTCTTCAGCGGAGAGTCGATCGAGGTCGTCCACGAAAATGACCAAGCGCTCAAAGGGCACCGAGTTACCATTTGTTGGCTTGAATGTACGGAGCTGCTGAAGCAGCAGATCTTCGTACTGCTCTGCGTTGACGCTGGGCAGATGCACTCGCGTTACCGTGTTGAACGGATTGACGGGGACTGGCTTCATCAATTTCATGAGGTAGCCATACAGACCGCTGAACGCAAGAGTGAACAGTCCTTGGGCATTGCCGTCACTCAATGGCAAATAAAAGAGACCGAGTACGCCCAACGCAACGTAGCCGGCAAATGCGATCAGAAAAGCAGGGAGTGGAGCCACCCAGCTTGTCAGGTGCTCTCCAATAAGCTGCAAGGTAGTTTTGCGAGTGGTTGTCGTGTGGGTGACGTTTCGATAGAGGTCATCCTGCAGTTTCCCTTCATCGCCGCCCAGTTCAAGGAAGACATGGCGAAGGAGCGCCCGCTTGATGTCCTGCTCTTTTCCTCCGAACCGCCAGGCGTTGAAGGTGATGCTTCTGTAGCGCTGGCTTCTAGGTCGACGCCCGCCGGCTACTGACGTGTCATCTGCGAGCGCGCGAGTATAGAGTTCTTTGACCGAGCTCTTGCCGGTACCCCAGCCGCCCAGCAAGCCGATGCTGAAAGGTGGCTTGTGGCCTTCTTCCTCGACCAAGCAGCGCAATGCTTGAGCGTAATGCCGATGGCCAAAGGCATCTTGGTCTTCGGTTTCAATGTGGCGATCCAGCACGGCAGGCAGAGTGCGGCGGGAATCGAGCATACGATCATCCCTTATCAGTATGGCAAATGGCTATTGTCAGGTGAGCATACTGGTCGCTGCTGTTTGAGGCCAGTGGGCGCGGCGAGATGTGCGAAATCGTGAGCGCCCGGGAGGGTGACATGTCGCAAGAAATCATGGGGTAGCCGATAGACAGTGTCCAGAGGGGGGTTGTACTGTCTGTGCGAAAGTGGCGCTAGGCCACTACTTGCCGGCTTCTAGAGGGAATTAGAGTGCGTGTTAAATCGATCAAGCTAACCAATTTCAAGAAATTCAAAGATGACCACCTTGAGTTCAACGACGATGTGAACATATTTGTCGGCGATAACAATGCCGGTAAGAGCACCATTCTGGAAGCTTTGGAAATCGTTCTTAACTACAACTACCGGGGTCGTCCCTTTGGCACCGAGTTCACGCCAGACATTTTTAATAAGGACGCTGTCCAGCAGTTCCTGGATTCCGACAAATCGGCCAACTACCTGCCTAGGTTGGTGATCGAGGCGTTCATCGACGGCGTGCCTGATTATCGCGGCGCGAACAATTTCTTGAAGGTGGATGCCCAGGGCGTCACGGTGCAAGCGTGCTTCGATGCCTCACTTGAGGACGTCTATGCCGACTACCTGAAGACGAAACCCAACATCACTAGCATTCCGATCGAGTTCTACAAGCTGGAGTGGCTGGATTTCGGATGGAACCCCATCAAAGCCGTGGCCAAGAAATTCAGGGCGTTGTACATCGATCCGACCCGTATCCACCCGACCTTGGGTAAAAATCAGTACATTTCGACCATTCTGAACACCGCTTTGGATAAGGAAGAACTGGTCAAACTGACGCTCAACTATCGTGAAAATCAGCAGGTGTTCAACGATTCGGGTGAGGTCAAAGCGGTCAATGCGGGCTTGGATGCAGATCACCTAATCACTGACAAGAAGCTCTCCATTGCAGCGAGTACCTTGCCAGCTGGGTCTATTCAGACCGGGCTTCAGCTTGAGGTGGATGACGTGCCATTCCAGTTTATCGGGAAGGGTGAGCAGAGCAATGTGCAGATCAAACTCGCCATTCAAAACAAGTCGAAGGATATCGATCTGGTAATGATGGAGGAGCCGGAAAACCACCTCTCGCACACCAATCTCAACAAACTGGTGCACTACATCGAGAAGCAGCGTGGCACCAAGCAGCTGTTCCTTACGACTCACAGTTCGTACGTTCTTAACAAGCTGAGCATCGACAAAATCTGTCTTGTGCAATCAGGCTACCAGCGTCTACACAAGCTGGATCCCGATGTCGTCAAGACCCTCAAGCGGTTGCCAGGCTATGACTCTTTGCGCGTGGCGTTGTCGCGGAAGGTGATTCTGGTAGAAGGGCTGTCCGATGAGTTGGTGCTCAAGAAAATTTACTACCGCAAGCATGACCGTCTACCGGAGCAGGATGGCATAGATATCATCGTGGTTCGCGGAGTCGGGTTCGATACCTTTATCTCTGTTGGTAAAGAGATTGGTACCCGTATCAACGTCCTCAGGGACAATGACGGTGACTATCAGAGCAACGTTGTGAAGGCCCGAGACGATTATGCGGCCTTTGCAAACATCAAGCTCATCTCCTCAGCCAAAGACGAGGAATTCTCGCTTGAGCCCGCAATGATTTACGCCAATGCGACTGACCTGAAAACGCTGAACGCCTTCGCGAAGGAAGTGCTATCCACGCAAACCTTCAATCTCTACAAGGAGGAAGCCGGATTGGATAAACGTCGCGTATTTCTGATCAATTGGTTCAAAAGCGTCAAGGGCAATGGCAAGGGGGCGCGCAAGGTCGATTCGGCAATCAAGCTTTTCGATGGGAGCCTGGATTTCAAGTATCCGGCATTTCTGGATGAGGTGTTCGACTTTGGCTAATGAATTTTGGATCGCTGGAGCCGGGTCAGGCAAAACCCACAAAATCATTGAAGATGCTATCGAAGTCATCAAGGCGGGTGGACGCGTGTTGGTCGTTACCTACACGATGAGCAACCAGGCCGAGTTGCGTTCTCGCTTCGTCGAGGTGTACGGCAGAAGCTGTGACGATTTTGTCGTCAAAGGTCTGTTCTCTTTCTACTTGGAAGACATGGTGAGACCGTACCAACACTTTGTGTTCCCTCAGCGTATCACTACGACAATGTTCACGGAGCAGAACCCTCACCTGATCCCGGGTACGAAGACCTGGTTTCCCAATAGAGGGGAGAAGACCGAGGACGGCTTGAACCCGCTCCATTATCTGACCTCTTGTAAGACAAAAGCCTATACCGGCTTGCTCGCGAAATTGGCGACGAGGGTCTCGGCTGCGTCTAAGAATGCTCCTGCTAAGCGGCTGAAGGAAATTTATCAGCGGGTCTTTTTCGATGAGGTTCAGGATCTGGTGGGCTGGGATTACGACGTCATCAAGGCGCTGAGTAAGGTCATGCCTGACTCGATTTGCTGTGTCGGTGATTTTCGTCAAACCATTTACACGACTACGTTCGGCCATAAGGCGCCGGAAACGCCGCTGCAGAAGATCCAATACTTCCAGCGCTTGAAGTTTGAACAGCGCTCGCTGCCGAAGAACCGTCGATGCATCCAGGACATCTGTGATCTGTCCGACACGATTCACCCCGGTCTTTATGACAAGACTCTATCAGAAGTAGAGAACGTTCCTGATGAAGTGGCCCACCACTATGGCGCCTTCGTCATCAAACGCTCACAGGTGAGCGAGTATCTCGCTGCGTTCAATCCTCAGGTCTTGCGATGGTCGTCGTCTATGGGCAAAAGCTATTTGCCGCCTAGCATGCCCTGTCATACCTTCGGCTCCAGCAAAGGTCTTGGGTTTGATCGCGTTCTGATTATTTCTCCGGACAAACATCTCAAGTATTTAGGCGGTGACCTTAAGGTTTTCGATAAGGACAAAACGGAGGAGTCCAGGAACAAGCTGTACGTGGCTATCACCCGCGCGAGGTACAGTCTTGCATTCGTGGTCGACGATGAGCATCTGGAAAGTATTCAGTTGCCGCTTTGGAATGGTATGGGGCAAGCCGTTGCTGAGCTGGTGTTTTAGTCATGGACGAAGACAGGCCTCCCTTTGATGGCGGCTTGACTGTGGCTTCATTGCATCCGGGAGTGAAGATCGCGGTCTCGAACGCACGGTGCCCCTCGCTGGCCCAGAGTGCAGAAAGGTTCCCATAGCCCTGCCATAATCCGCGTGACTTAGCAATGCTATTATCGATAACCGAGCGATCATGGGCATCGGAAGCTCAATGGCGTGAATTATCGCGGTTAGGGTGAATACGAGCGCAACCAGCTTCCATCGCAGGGTGCGTAACTACCCAGATATTTGCAATGAAAGGAATGGGTTTGCAGTTGGAGTGACATCGGCAATGCTTGCTGCTTCGAGAATAAGGTAGCCATTTAGGAGGCTTGTTTTGCGAGGCCCTCTTACCGTGCAGGTCCATATGTTCTGTCCGTTAGCTCGTTTCTGATGAATTCCCAGCCTCTCAAAGTGACGTTGAATGTGGCGCCAAGGTGCAATCTCATCGTCCGTTTTCGCCTGCTCCGGATGCTCCGCGGCGTAGCGTTGGAAAATGCCCGGAGTGACCAGGAAAAAAGTACCCTCCACGGTGTGGACTTTGGCCTTGCTGTCGTTAATCACCAATCGATGACTGCGCAGACCGTCGCGCAGCCACTCTAGAAAGGCCACTCCGATGGTATCCTGGGGCGGTGTAGTTGCAGACTGCTCGCTTCTAGTGCTTGAGTTGGTCTCAGGCTGACGCGGCTCCTCCAACATATTCATCAGATCGTCTAGGTAATCGAAATCCTGAGTCTGGGGAGCGGCGGCCGGCCGCGTCTTATCCGCGGCAGTTTGCGGCCCAGCTGTACTCGGTTCGCTGGTTTCACTAGTTGGCAGGGGGGCGACCGTCATCGGTTCAATCGTGCCGCTAAAGTAGTCTGGTCGGAGCTCATCGGCCCAGATCAGACTCGGCTGCAGGCGAAGGAAGGTGAAGCGATGCTGCCAGTCACCGTCCGAGACAGTGGCGTTCCAAACCGCTTTGCTTTCCGGTGTCGCTTCCACCAAACCATGTGACTGCAGCTCATCGAACAAGGCGATGTTGGAGGTGGGGATACCGTCCACAGCCTGGGCCAGTAGATGTGCGCGCAGTTTGTCGGTCGTGGTCTTGCTCACCAGCCACAGGTGGTCTTCGGTCAGCCAGCCGGCTGCGCCGGGCTGGTTGAGCTTGAACTCGTTCTTGACGAGATGGCGCAGTCCCGTTAGCAAGTGGTGCTGCAGGGAGTGCTTGGGCGCCTGCAAAGCCTTCGCAGGATTACCACCGATGTTTTGCGCGGTGGAGACCCGGTCAGCCTGCAGCACCAATCCCCCGAGGGTCCCAGCATGCTCGTAGTGGTCGGCGAGCAGAAACAGCAATTGACTCCACAATTCGGGGTAATCGCTGAGCCAGTCGAGCAGGGCGGGCGATAGGATCTGCGTATAGAGCAACCCCGCCGCGGCACCGTGCAGCTTGTAATCGCGGCCTGGGTGGTAGCGGAAACGGTAGGGCTGGCTCAGCGGGCCGTGCCAGGGGTGCCAGCGTTCGGCATTCTGACACTCGACCTGCAGGTCTACGGCGATTTTGCCGATGTCATGGAGCAGAGCACCATAGGCAATCGCGGCGCTCCAGGCATCGGCCTGAGCGGCTTGGTCTTCCGGTGCAGCACCGCTGGGAAGTAGATAGGACTGGCGTAGCTTCAAGCTGCAGGCCACTAGTTCCAGCCCGTGATCGAGCATGCCCCCGGGATAGGCGTGATGATGGCTTTCGCTGGCCGGGAGTTGCTGTACGAAGCTAGCGTAGCGGCGGATGGGCTCGAGGTAGAGCCGATCAAACTGCGCTTCGGAGAGGGCCGTGTATTGCCAGATGCATTCGAGCAGCTTTCTCCGGTGATCGGCGGCGAGTAGAGATTCGGCCGACTGGGGAAGCAGGAAGCCCTCGATGGAGGTAGTGGGAGTGAGCTCTGCCGTCTCACCTTTTCTAAATTTCAACCACCAGTGTTTCATCGCATGACCTGCTGTTCGTTCGGAAGGTCCTTTTGCCTTTTCGGATAGAGCTCTTACCCTTGCGCCCCCTTCCATTGCCGCCGTTACCCTTTACCGCCTTGGCCTTTTTCGCGCGTGTGATAATTCGAAGCCAGACACATCGGGATCGGCGGCCGATCGGAATAGCGGTCCCTTTGTTCAGGGCATAGACGCCCGGCATGATTTCTAGAGCAGGGGCGCTGATGACGTTGAGTGATGCGGTATTGGTCGTGTTATTGGCTGATCGGATTCATGGCACGGATGCGGCCATCCGATCTGCGGCCAAGCGCTGTGCGAAAAACTGCCCCGCAGCTAGCGCGATATCGTGTTTAAGATCGGGAACAGCGCAAACCCGAGGCAACTTGTGGCGCACCTGTGTCAGCACTTGCCTGATTGAGTAACTAGGCGAGGTCGTTTTAACCGGCACCTCGCAAGAGCGCGTGCGCTTTAAGTAAACCCTCGGCTAAATCCGCAGTCTCAGTTATTATCCCAGCACTTGTCTCACACCTAGGAACATCATTCATGTCCAAACTTGCCGAGTTCAAAGCACTGGAAGCCCAACTGGCCGCGCAGCTGCAACAGCTGGATGCCATGAAAAACGACTCCGGTTTGAAGCAGGAAATCGAGTTTGAACAGAAACTCAAAGCGTTGCTGGAACAATACGGCATGGGCCTGCGCCAGGTGATCAGCATTCTGGATCCGGCCAAGGGCTTGAGCGTATCGACCGCGAGTGCGTCCAGCAGCAGCCAGCGCAAACCTCGCGAAGTGAAACGCTACAAGCATCCACAGAGCGGTGAGGTTGTGGAAACTAAGGGCGGCAACCACAAGATCCTCAAACAGTGGAAGCAGGAGCACGGCTCGGACATCGTTGAGAGCTGGGTGCAGTAATCACTGACTTACTGACAGCGGTAAAAGTCGCGCTGCAGACATAATAAAGGCCCCGAATAGGGGCCTTTTTGCTGGGTGAGTAGAATTACGCGGTGAGACGAGCTGGCGTATCCGTGGCTTGATCAGACTGCAAGGCCAACAGGTACTCAGAGGCTTCCCGAGCCTGACCACTGGCGCGGAAAATGGCTCGTTTGTCTTCCTTGAGTATCTTCAGCCAGGACGCCAGGTATTCCTCGTGACGCAACTCACCTGTGGTACCGGTGAGCGCGCAGAGAAACGCGGCGCCCATTTCTGCGACCAGCTCCTCGAAGGCATACGCCGTGGAGCCGAATGCATGCCCGCCGGTGATACCTTCACGGTTCAGACGAGTACGATGGCCCGACCAGTGCGTCAGCTCATGCAGAGCCGTTGCATAGTAGCTGCCGACGTCTTCGAACTGCGCCTTCGTAGGCAGTTGGATCAGATCACGGATCGGCTGATAGAATGCGTCATCGCTGTAGCGATGCTCGATGAGCGCACCGCTGGCGACCAGCAGTTGCTCGGCCGGTTCATGATCGATGAAGGTCGCCGGCTCAGTGTGCTCGGTGGAGGCTGGCTCCTCGTCAGGCAAGCCTTCGGTCTGCTCGATGTTGAACAGGCAGTGCGTGCGCAGGAGTGCGAACTGCACCAATTTGATGTTGCCCTGTTCATCGCGAACGACCTGGCCGTCCTCGTCATGCGCCTCCTTGCTCATCGGTTTGTACAGTACCGCGAGGGTGGATTGCTCGCCCTTGCGCACATGGCCGCCAGCCTTGCGTGCCTGATTGAAGGTCAGCCAGCGATCCTGGGTGAACCCTCGCAGGCGGGCCTCAGCCCACAACAGTGGAACGTTGATGCCGGCGTAGGGCCGCCGGGTAATGGCGTTGATGGGAAATGGGGAGTCAGCGCTCGTACCTGTGGTGGTCCAAGGTTTGATCCAGGGGATCACGCCCTGGCTCAGGGCACTGATGATCTTGTTGGTGACGTCCAGATAGATATCGGACATGGCGTTCTCCGGTCGTGAAGGGGGGAACGCTGCCCGGCCGGGAAGGGTTCCCGGTGGGGTAGAGGGGCAGTGATGGTGGTAACTGGGTCAGAGGGCGGCGATGTCTACCGCGCTCTCATCAGGCAGTCGGATGAGCAAAAAAGGTGGGCAGTTGCGTGGTGTGACGCGAGCCAGCTGAAGCTGCGGCAGATGCGCAATTTCTGAAGTGCCGTTGCTCAGCAGGTCGAGTTGCAGTTCTATGGGACGGTGCAGGGCAAGCGGTGCAGAAGTCAACGCGCTATTGAGTAGTTTTGCCAAGCGCAGTGCGGACTGTCCAACCGGCTCCTCACCTGTGGCAGGTTCAATGAACTGCCGCCAGACGCCTGGGCTCAACACAATGGCAGTGGAGAGGTGGTTCATCCTGGACATGGTGGCCTCCGGTTAGCAGATTCCGCGTCACCTTTTTGGGGTTTGGTGTGCATTGGCACGATTCGATTCGATCAACCCACCGAGCAGGTAGGGTCCGTCCATTAAAACGCGCCTGAACGTGGGGTCAATCTCCGATCCTGACCTCATTTGAGCGGGCCTATCCAGGGATTTCCAAGGAAGACTTTCGGCCCTTCAACTCCTGACCAGCGGCGATCTTCAGTCACTCTGGACGTAGTGTGAAATGCCTCCCGAAATACCCGCTAGGTGCCTCTCGGGAAGCGCAAAGTGCTCGCTTTTACGTTCAAGGTTTTCCCGCAGGATCGACTTCGGCGGCCAGGTACAGGTGGGTGGAGGTGGCCTCCACCACCAGCGATCCTGCAGTGCCACGAAGGCTGGAGAGAACGGGATCCTCGATGTCAAAGTACTCGGCAAAATCATCGCCGCCGAATTCATCGCGGGCGCGATTCCACCAGGTGTCAAAGTCGTCGACGGCAGGGTTGCAACCGGTGGCGTAGGCCACGCGTTGACGACCACCGCCATTCGGCTCGCTTTCACCGATCTCGGACATGAGATAGACGCCGTGGTCTTTGACCAATACCACTCTGCAACCGTTGATACCGGCCTCTGCCAATACGGCGTGAAGTTCATTGCCTGTGAAACGCAGCATGATGAGATCCTCCAGAAGGTGCGGAGGAATGCCACCCATGCGGGAGAATTCCCAGCACTGGAATGGATTGGGTTAGGTGCGTCGAAGACGCGGGCTCAGAGAGCTACGGGGATTAGAAGGCGTTCATCACCGGGGAGCGGTGACCATGCGAGCTGCCGAACGCGAATCGCATTTGGGGATAACCATCACAAACGTGACGTAGCCTCAAAGGTTATGGCTACCTGGGTTGCTGGAAAACCAGCGATTGCACAACTGGTGTAACAAGCGAAACGAACAGCGTCAATGTGGTTTTGGTATGAATTTCAGGCACAGGTCCACTGAGTGCTACTGGCGATAATCGGCGACTGCTAGGTGATCAGCGGTCATTGAAATCGGCGGCAGAGGAGTAAGCTAAAGCTTGGATCCAAATTAGCTGTAGCGGCTTAACTTCGAGCGAAGTGACGGCTAGGGAGGTGATCAAATGTCGACTCTAGCTCCTGCCAGTTCCGGCCGGACCGGCATCGGCAGGCATTGCATACGCGCTGCGGTTGGAACTGGCCGGATGTTGAAGCGACTCGAAAGGATGGTGCTGCACTCCAGTGCATTAGAGTCAGTGCCTTTCAAGTATCGGCAATTCGGGTTGTTGATTTTCAAGTTGTTCCTTGTCCTCGCGCTCGCGTCAGTTGCGCTTTTCCTCGCGATTGGAATGCTTGCTCTCTGGACAATCGCGGCACTGCCTATAGCTGAATCAGATGATGAGCCTGATATCTTTGACGTGAGTCATCCTCGTCATCGTTTCAAGTATCCTGAAATGTATGACGACCACGGATCATTACGTTGATTTTTACTTGAGCTTCCGCATGCCGCCGATGACTTGAGATGATCCTTTTCCAGCTTGAAGCTTGGCGCTCTCCGCGCCCTGAGTAAGTAAGCTTTGAACGTTGCTGCCAACGTTGTAACCAGCCCAGCTCATCGCGCCTAGGAAAAACATCGGCAGCACCACGAACATAGCGCCCATTACGTACTCGATCACCTGTGCAGTAACCGTCCCGTCCATGATTCCTGCTGTCGGCAACGACAACAGCGCCTGGTCTGTGGATGAGACCTGGTTGTATAGCGTTTCCAGCATGCTCGAATCGACCCAGCGCGCAAGCTCCCACCAGAACGTCAGCATGTGCAGGGCGAACAACGCGAACGTGATCGTCATGAGCGCCTTGAGCTGGTAGGTGCTGATCAGCAGCACCAGCGGCAAGCTGATGATCGTGCCCATGATCAGGAAGGCTTGAACCATGGGTAGGGCGGCACGCAGGGCATTCATCGCCGGGAAATTGCTGAAAGAACCCAGGGCCAGGCCGGTATTGGTGGCCAGGTTGTTGAGCCCTTGCGTCAATGAACCGCCCCGGGCGCTGCTGCCATAGTCCTGGAACACCTCCCCAGGCGCCATGCTCAACGATTGCTGCCGCGGGCTCACTAGCTCGCGCAAGGTCGCGTCTTCGATCTCTGTCGATGTACGCCCAGTCAGCCAGCCCCGCAGTTGCGACATCAGCGAAGGATCGACCTCGGCCACCAGTCGATCGCGCAGTCCGACTGTTGCATCACCCCACCACTGCTTGCAGGTGGGATAACCAGCACTATTGTCGAGCTGGGGTAGCGAGGTATCTCTCGTCTCGTCGTACGGCCAATCGAGCCTGGGCATTCGCGAGCGATCGGTATCGTAGTAACCCGGTGTATTGAGCAGGTAGGTCGAGCCGATCCAGGACGCGTCGTAGCTCTGCGCTTCGTCGAGTTCAGGGCGATTGGTAAAGAGCCGTGAGCGCGAAAAGCCGTAACAGTCCCGAGTGAAGTCGGCGACCTCCTGCAGCAGTACCTGGTCGTTGATCCGCGAGCTGTCGATCTCCATGCGCATCGCACGGATGTCCGGTGCGCAGGGGATCGACGCGGTCGCGGCGGCGGTGATGCCTTTGCTCATGGCATGCACCAGGAACCACCACACCGGGACATTCGCTGACTTCTCGCCGATGGTGTTGAAGGTTGTGCCCCAGGCCGTGTCCGCGGGCTTCGCCATAGAGACGCCACAGCGCTGGCTCGCCGCATCGTCAAAGCTCACGGATGAAAGGTTCAGCGGGAAAAACGGCATGCAGCCAAACAATATGACCACGTAGCTCATCCACAGCCGGTTCTCGACGCGAGGGATCGACAACAGCCCCTTATTGCCCTCGTCGGCGCCTTGCTGACGGGCGGACAGCCATTCCTGCAGGATGATCGCGCCGAACGGAGCGGCGAACAGCCCGGTGTCCGCCAATGTGTTCCAGATGCCGTTATTGATGATCCAGGCCAGCAGTGAAAGGTAATACTCGAGGTAGCTGTTGGTGCTCATGTTCATGGTTGCGCCTCACACGCGAGACAGTTCGACCAGGATGATCGAGCTGAAGCCGATCAATCCCAGGCGCTTCAGCCGTTGTTGATCTGCAGGCGTGGGGCGCCTGCGCAACGCTGCGGCCCAACCGGCAATAAACAGGGTGTACAAGAGCGCGCGCCAGCACGCGAAGTAGGGCGTTGTCCCTCGTGCAGGTTCGAGCCAATTGAACTGGGTCACGGACAGGTGCAGCGCCATCCAAGCAATCAGCAAAATGCCCAGCATGGCGCCGAGGATCATCAGCACACGTGCGAGCGTGGATCTCACCGAAATCACGATCATGGCGTGCTTCTCTCCTGTTCGGCTCGGCGCAAACGGTCCGGCTCCGGATCGCGCTGATCTATGCTACGCGAGGCGTCGGCGCCGCCGGCGTGGCGATCAAGGACCAGGCTAGCGGTATTGGTGGCCAGCGCCTGGCGTACCTGCAGTTCGGTTTGCAGCAGGCGTATCTCGCGCTCGAGGGTTTCGACGCTGCCGTTGAGGGCGCTGGTGGCGGGCTGCGCTGAGGCCACATTGGGTTCGTGGCTGCCGGCGAATAGGGTACGCTGCAGCAGCATCGCCTTGTAAATGACGCTCGACAGGGCGGTCTCGCTGGCCAGGCGTCGGGCCAGCAGGTTCTGGTCGGGGTCGTCGCGTAGCCCCTCGATGACACCGCGGGAGACCTGCAACAACGGGCTGGAGACCTTGCCCAGGTTCTCCGGTGTTGGCTGCTCGGTGCCAGAAACCATACGTTGCAAGCCTTCAAGATTTTCCATGTAGGTTTCCTGGATCAGCGGCGACAGGCCGGTGCCAGCGGTTACCCGCAATGTCTCGCAGTCGTCGCAGGTCTGAACCTCGGTTTCCCCGAGCACACGCTTCGCCCATTCGGAGGCCTCCTCGGGACTCGACCAGGCTTGGCAGATGGCGCCATTTTGGCAACCCGAACCCAGAGCTGAGGTATCCTCGACCGCCCGGTTGTGCAGCAGGTTGTAGCCGGCTTTGACGACGTCCGACGTCACCCGGATGGGTTGCTGGCCGTTGCCACCGGCTTTTTGCCCACCGACCCAACTGACGCCGTTGTTGCCGTTATTGGATTCGGTGTCTTTCACTGCCGTCACGGCGTCACCGCCGGACTGCTCGAGGTTGTGCTGCATCTCCTGGTTCTGCGCCAGCGCGCCCCAGCCGGCCTGGTCGACCTTGTCGGCCATCTTCGCCGCCATTGCCTGGCAGGTGAGCTTGGAACGGTCAAAGTCGATCCGCCCCTGCAGAACGCCATTACTGAGCAGCTCATAAAGCCCGGGATTGGCCCGCTGGATGATCATCGCCGGCAGGGACATCACCGCCTGTGTGGCGTTCTGAATGACGTTGCCCATAATCTGCTGGAAACCCTGGGTGGCGCCATTGAGCTGGTTCTGCAGGGTGTTCGAGAGGTTCATGTTCCCGCACATCATATTGGCGCGCCATGACATGCCCACACCAAGGCCATTGGGTCGGTAGAGCGAGGAGGGCGCTCCCGCCGCCGAACCACCGCCGATGGTGTACATCACCCGGTCGTCCAGCACCGGAGCCTGGTCACCAAGGTGGTAGCCGTTCTCGGCGGCGTGGCCCACGGCGTGGACGAGGAAGCACAGCAATCCGAGCGAGAGGGTCTTCATCATTGGCCTCCGTCAAAATCGATGCTGAACAGGAGGGTCTGGCCCATGCGCTGGCAGCAGCGGTACGGCCGCCACAGCGACCAGGCATAGGCGCCTTCGGCGCTCTGGATCGTTGGGCTGGGGAAGATGGCGCAGGTGCTTTGGATCACCGGCGTGAGCAATTGCCAGCGGTGGTTGTTGGCGTTGTTCTCCATCACCGGCTGGGGTGGCCAGTAGCCGGGAGCGGGCATCGGCTGCAACGGCCGATAGACGTGCGGCTGGCCAACGCGGGTGATGAAGTCACTGGCGCGTTGCGCCATCACGGCACCCGCCTTGAAATCGTCGGGCTGCACCAGAAAACCGTGGCGTGGGTAGACGCTACCCCACATGTCGCCGAGTGTCTGGTTGCCGATCTCGCGCATGCCCGGAACCAGTGCTTTCGGGTAGACAGATTCAGGAATGGCCTGGCGCCACGCCAGCGGGTCGAGCGTGCTGAGGTAATAGGGTGCAAACGGCACGGCACTGCTTGGGCAGGCATAGCCGAACGTATGCGCCAGGGCGGTAAGGGCAGCTCCGCCAGGGTGCCCGATGCCATCGACATTCTTGAACCGAGGCAGGTTATCGCGCTGCAGCGAAGGCGTGATGAGGTTGCCACCGCCTTGGGATGCTGACGTCGGCATCGACAGTGCGGACATCTCGCTCCAGGGGTTGCCCCCGGTGTCGGCGTAGCTCGACACCACCAGCTCGGGAATGAAATGACGGATCTTCGGCGAGGTGCGCACCGTGCAGCCGAACGGCGTGCACAGCAGCCAGTAGCAGATCCCGACGACCCGGTATTCCAGGCACTGCAGCGAAGTGACCGAGGCGATGATAGTCGGGGTGGTCAGTGCCAGGCACTGCTCGGTGGCGACGAGCAGAACCGCCGCAGTGAGTGCACGACTTCGGCCAGTCTTCTTGGGCATCGGCGATCTGCAGCGGGTAGAGGCGGTCACGTTCATAGGCAACGCTCGGCTGGTGGCAGCGGTGTGCATCCGTGCGCCAAGTTTCAGCATCCCGGAACCGGCACTGGAGGAGGGGAGACAAACTGAGCCCGGGTTGATCGGTTTCGTCTGGCGGCTGATTTAGCAGAGCAAGTCAGGCAAAATAGCGAAGAGTACAAATGTGCTCTTGTCGATTTTTGCTTAGCTAAGGGATTGCGAACAGTCCTGGCAGTAACGTTCACGACATACCGCGCAGGCGATCAATCTCCGCCGCGATCTGCATGGCGGCCTCCAGCTCGGACTGCTGGAGCTCTTCCATCAATCGCCAGCGCTGGGCTTTCTCCTCGGGCTCGGTCATGGCCAGTGCGAGGTACAGGCTCGGCGGCACGGCGCGGAACAGTGTTTCTAGGTTCTTCGACAGGACTACGCCCTCGGTGTACTTGCCCGAGGCCTTGCTCGCGGAGAGCAGCAGCGCCTTTTGCGCCGGCGTGAGTTTCTTGAAGCGGGCGATTTCCTCGATTTCCGCCGGCGGCATGTTCAGGCAGATCCACCACTCGATCATGTTGAGCATGGTCTGTGCCGCGTCGGGGAAGTCGGCCAGGTTCTGCGTGGCCAGCCAGAACCAGGCACCCAGCTTGCGCCACATTTTCGTGCCCTTGACTACAAAGGGGGCGAGTAGCGGATTCTTGGTGATGATGTGGCCTTCGTCTGTGACCATGATGATCGGACGCCCGAGGTACTGGTCGCGCTCGGCCAGGTTGTTCACCGTGTTCATCAGGCTGATGTAGCTGATCGACATCTGCGCTTCGTAACCCTCACGGGCGTAGGTGGCGAGGTCGACAATCGTCACATCGCTCTCTGGCCAGGGCGTGCCGGGCCGGTCAAACAGCGTGCCTTCGAACCCTTGGCAGAACAGGTCGATGGACTCGGCCATCTCCTGGGCGCGCTCCCGGCGTTTGTCCGGCAAATGGGCGTCGCTGGCGACCTGGCGCAGGGCATTGCGGACATGACGGGTCAACACCTGTTGTTCGGTCGCTGCGCAGTGCTGGGCGGCATCGAGGATGCACTCTCGGATCAGGCTGCGGTCCGCGCGGGTCAGGCGCGCTTCTTCCTTGGCTTCACCACCGGTGATCATCAGCCGCGCGGTGATCTCCAGTTCGCCCAACACGTCGCGCTGCTCATCACTGTCCGGCGTGGTCTCATCCAGGTCTTCGGTCGACAGGCTGGCCACCTGGTCCGGGTGCTCGATCAGCCGCCGGGCATGGGCGAACGGCGCCAGGCTTACATCACTGCCTGGTTTGAGCTGCACCTTGTTGACGGACAATCCGAGCGTGGTGAAGTAATCGCCTTGTAGGCCAAAGGAGTTGCCCGCTTCGACAATAAACAGCCGCGGCCGGTACACGGCCATGACCTGCATCAGGATTGAGACCAGGGTGGCCGACTTGCCGGCGCCGGTCGGACCGAACAGCAGCAGGTGGCCATTCATGGAGCGGTCGAAGCGAGACAGCGGGTCGAGCGACAGCGGAGCACCCCCGCGGTTGAAGAAGGTGATACCTGGATTGCCGGTGCCGATGCTGCGCCCCCAAAGCGGCAGCAGGTTGGCGACATGCTGGGCAAACAACAGCCGGGTGTACCAGTTGCGCGTGTCTCGTGCCGGGTTGTAGACCATCGGCAGCCAGCGCAGGTAGCTGTTGCAGGCGGCCACTTCGTCGCCCTCGCGCACCGGCTGCAGGCCGGCGCCGAGCAGTACGTTGGCGGCCTGAGTCGAGCGCTGGCGCAGCTGCTGTTCATCCGCACCGCGCAGGTACAACGCCAGCGTGCCGCGGTACAGCTTGTGCTGGCGCCCAATCAGCGCGCGCGCTTCCTCCACGTCCTGGCGGGTCTGGGTTGAGGCGAGGTTTTCGCCGATGGCTTTGCGCGCCAGACGGTTGAGCTGCTCCTCGAGTACATCCTGAGGCGTGATCACCAGGGTCAGGCTCATGACCGCCTGCTCGGGCAACTGATCGAACAAGGCGTTCAACGCCTCGCCTTTACGCGTTTCGCCGGTCAGCTGGCCGATATGCGGCGGCCTACGCAGCTTGTCGACCACCATCACCGCATGGGGCTGTTGATCGAAGTACCATAAGCCCTGTTCACTATCGGAGCGCGGCTCCTGGAAGAACAGCCGCTCGGCGAAATCGTGGTCGAATGGCAGCGGCAGCTCCTCGTTGTCCTCCGTTTCCGGATAGGGCACGCGTCGATAGAACGCCGCTGGGGACTCGTCGGTGAGGGTAGGGAAAGGGTTGAACCAAGGTAGCAACCAGGCGTAGAAGTCGCGGCCGATCAACCGGCGTGGGCTGACCCCGCAGGCCTGCAGCGAGGCCACCAGGCGGTCGCAGGTGCGGCTGAGCAGCTGATTCGGGCTCTGCCCGTCATCGTCACTCTGGTCCCCGAGCCAGCGGTAGACCACCAGGCGAATCCGCCGATTGCTGCCGCGCCAGGGCAGGTGGGACACGACATGGTCGTCGAACAGCCCGCCCGGTTTAGCGATGGCCTCGAGGTGACGTTGCATCGAAGCGAGGAAGGCTTGGGTAAACGGCGTGCCGCGAGCCCTCGGTGCGATATAGCGCTCCAGGCGTTCGAGGTACGGGGCAAAGTCACTGTCGTCCTGGCAGAAGAACTGCACCACCCAAGGCGCCTGGTCCAGTTCGTCGAAGCTGTCCTGCAGCGCATCCTCCAGGGCGTCGCGGGCCGCCATCAACCACTCGGGCTCACGGCCCTCGGTCCCGATCGGCTCCAGCTCGAACGCAGCGCCCACGGAGCGGTTGTCGTCGAGTAGAAAACACTGCTCGTCCTCGAGGTACTCGACCCAAGGCAGGTGATCGGCAAAGCTGGGATTGTGCGCATACTGGGCGGACTCGTCGGCAAGCGTCGCACGCCGGCGCTGCGCCTCACGCCAGGGCTTCCAGCGTGGCGGGTCGGGACTTGCGTCATCGGCCATCACAGATCGTCCAGCCGTTCGCCGGGCAGCGCGTACTGGACCTTCTCGTACAGCGGAAACACGGTCGAGTAGCCTGGCACCGGGGCCTGCTGGGTTCCGGCCAGGTGCGGGTACACGTACATGACCAGGTCCGGGTTGGGCAGGCGCGGGAACTGGGCGTGGATTTCGTTGGCAGCCGTTCGCGTGTAAGCGTTCTGGTCACCAATCAGGCGCTCAGGGTCGAGCACCGGACGCCGCAATTCGCCACGCGCTTCCTGCAACTGCTGCTGGGAACCGACGGAGCCACCACCATTCCAGATGTCCAGCATGGTTTGATCGCCGTGGGGCAGCATTTCCTCCTTGCTCGTGGAGCAGCCGCTCAGGTGTAGGGCGAGCAGTAGACTAATCCAGATCCAGTACCGAGACGGATGGGCTTTCATGGTTCACTCTCCGGCCTTTCGGCTCGTAGTCGATGCTGATCTCGTGATCCAGGTGCAGGGCCACCTTGGCCCCGGGCGGCACGTAGATGGCGGCGAAGGCTTCGCCATAGAGCTTGTTGATCCACTCCCGGATATCACCAATGCCACCGCTGATAACCGAGTTCAGCGCGCTGTTACCGCTGTTCTGGGTCAGGCCCAGGCTGCCGCTGGCCGAGTTGATGAACGAGGTGTTGGTCTGCTCGCTGCCCAGGGCCGCGGCGAAGCCGGCCCCCGCTGCGGTGATCAGGCTCTGGCTGCCCAGGTATTGCTGGGCGTTGGAGCGGCGCTCCCCAGAAATGCAGGGAATGCCGTAGGGATCGGAGATGTAGCCCAGCCCGCCACGGATCTTCTCGGTGTCCGAGGTCTGGGCGCTGCTGCGATTGCGGCTGACGACCTTCTGCGGCTGTGGCACTGTGCGGACCGTACCGTCACTGAAGACGAGGGTGATGGACTCGACCTGGCCGCGCACGCAGGACAGCGTCCAGTCGCCAGCGGCGGTGCCGCTCATGACCGCGCCGACCACATCCGGCAAGTCGATGCCGTTGGCGGTGAGGTTGTCCGGGCCCACCAGCACCTTGAACGGATAAGGGTCGTTCACGATGCCGTCCACCGGCACCCGGCCAATCAGCGCGGTCATGGTGATCGAGCCCATCAACGTCGAGTTCTCGGGGAGGGTGTAGACGGGCTTGGCGCCCTCGGCGCGGTCCTGGGCATTCTCCAAGTCACGCTCGCCTTTGGCGACGGCACGCAAACGGTCCTGGCCACGGTCGATGGCGTTGTTGTCCAGTCCGTGCAGGTCCTTGAACGTCGACGTCAGCGATGACAGCGGACCGTCAGCTTTGCTGGCGTCGCCTTGGTCGGCGCGGGCATTCGACGGTTCGATCCACTGCACTGCGTCAGCTGGCTGCTGAGCCCCCGAAAACTGTTGCTCGTCGCCGGGCTCAAGGCCGAAGCCTGCGGGGACATCGGACTTCGCGGCCGGCTTGCTGGTGAGCTGGTCCTTGAGCCTAGACAGCAGGCCCTGGGTTTCGCGGTGCTGCTGCTCAGCCTTCTGCCGGGCATCGTTAGCCTGCTGGCGCTGCTCGGTGACCTGTTGGGTGACGCTGCTCAAGGTGCTCTGTATACGCGTGTCGATATTGCCTTCGCGCGAGCGCAGCCGGTTGTTCTCGGTTTGCAGCGCATCGTTGCCTTTCTTCAGCGTCTGCATCTCACTGCGCATCGCTTTGACCTGGCCGATCAAAGTAGCCACTGTGTCGCGCGGGGTATCGCCTGCGATGCCCAGGGCCTTGGCTTGTTCCGCACTGAGCGTGGTTTTGTCCGGATCGCGAGCGTGCTGGCCGTCCGGAGGGGCCATCCAGGATTTGCCGATGATCAGCACGATGCCCAGCAGGACCCCGGGTACCAGCCATCTCAGCAGGCCATTAGCTTTCATGATCGGCAGCCTCTGACGTTGGCGGGGGCAACAGCATGGCGTGCTTCAGATCGCTGCCGCGGGTGACGAGGTAGGCCACGGTGGTGTCTTCTGGCGTACCTGGGAGACCAAGGTCTGCGTGCTGGAACGTCGCGGCGTACAGCGTCGCCTGCAGGTGGCGCGGGTCCAGCGCGATCTTGTCGGGGCCGCGGTTAACGATCTTTACCGCCGTTACCCAGTAATCGCCCAACCGCCACGCAGCAAGCGCCTTGATCGAAACCCGCTCGGTGGGCAGCAAGGTGCTGAACGCGATGGAGTCGGTCAGCGGTACGCGCCGTACACCCGGCAATGGCGCCACGGTACGCAGAGGCGCATAGAGGTTCTGTGCGGCATAACGGGTAAGCACCACCGGTACCGGCGTCGCCGCGGGTGGTCCATCCTTCTCGATCTGCGTATCCGGCGCCTGAGCCTTGGTCACGATCTTGACCGGCTCCAGTGACTCGCTGCCTTCGAGGGCTTCGATGTCGATCAGGATGATGTCGCCTGACTTCACGGACTGCAGTTGCAGCCGGGTAGGGGGCAGCGCTTCTGCGGCGCGCAGATACACCGTACCGCCGACGGACTGCACGCGCAGTTTGCCGGCGATCGCACTGGGCAGCCCGACGCGCACGTCTTCATCGAGCATCAGCACCCGTTCTTGGCCCACCGTGAGCGGAACGGCCAAGGGCAGGCGGTCCCAGTATTTGACCTCGACGGCGACGGCGCCGACCGCTGAACACCAGCCACTGGCCATCACCAGAATCAGGATCAAGACACGCATATCACGCACCTCCCGGCAGCGCCAGCTTCTGCGGTGTGCCTTCGTAGCAGTCCAGGGCCAGGCCCCACTTGTTACGTTCAGGATCGACGTCGAAGCGCACCACCCGCAGCGGATACCGCACCACAACGCGTTTTACCGGCTCGGCGGCATAGTATTCGTCAGCGTTGAGGTCGAGCTTGACCAGCCAGCTGTGCTTATCCAGCTGTTTCACGCGCAGGTCGGGGTCGTCGCTGTAGCCGCGGCCCAGCACCTCATATACCCCACGCACCCGGCCGCGCAGTTCGCCGGCGGCCTTGCGATAGTCGAAGTCGCCGTCGAAGAACGTCTTGCACGCGGGCGTCAGGTAGGGCTGCAAAGCAAAGATGGCACGGTGGTAGTCGACCTCACCGTCGGTGGGCCAGCGGTTGAGTTGGCCGAAGATGTACAGGGCGAAGGCGTAGATGTTCTCGGGCGGCACATCCCACCACTTGCGCGTGCTGCCTGAGCGCAGATCAGGCGGTACGTGAATAGTGAGCTCGGAGGGCGCGGCCTGCCAGCCGTACCACAGCCCGCCGCACAGGAGCGCCAGGATGGCCAGAGCAAGGCGCAGACTGAAGATGTGCGCCTGCTGCGCATCCACCTTATTGCGGAAGCGGCTCATGGGTTGGCTCTCCTATGCCGGCGCGTACGGCGCACGGTCCACGGCCCCGAATGCAGGATCAGTTGGTGGGTACCGATGCCCCAGTGCACCGCCAGGTGCCACTGCAGGCGCCGGTACAACCAGGTTTCCGGGCGGGCACGCTTGGCCCGGCGCAGCAGCTTGCCGCCGCCGAGCAACACCAACGCCATGCAGAGGAACATGCAGGTGGGGAGGGTGGCGATGGAGGCGGTAGCCACCGCCAGCGGCGCACCGAAGATCACACCAAGCCCGGCACCGACGATCAGGGCTACCCACATCTCGTCGTTGGTGAGGCCGCGCAGGACGGCCGGGTCACGGTTGAGGCGTTCCGGGAGGAAGGTCAGTGTGCCGTCAGGCAGCGTGGCAGGGGTGTCGGACATAAAGACCTCACAGAATCGTCGCGGCTTTGGTGAGGAACCACAGGATCACCACCACCAGCAGCGCGCCGACCCCAACCACGGCACCGAGGTCTTTCCAGGTCTTGCGCTGGTTCTGCACGTCGGCGTAGACCGTGAGCGAATGCCAGGCCACGCCCAGGAAGGCGAGGGTGGCGATCAACAGGCCGAGCAGGATGCCGCCGTCGTAGGCGTAGTTCTTGATGGTATCGATCAGTCCTGAACCTTCACCCCGGGAGGGCGCTTCCATGGTCGGCAGGTCGGCCCTGGCGAACGTCGAACTCAGCAAAGCCAGACCGCCGAACAGGACTTTTGAACAGGTATCCCGCAGCAGCAGAAGCGGGCGGTAGTAATGGTGAAAGATTTTCATGGCACGGTCTCCGGGGTTACGACAGCATGAAAAACATCAGCACGATCAGGGCGAGGGCCAGCCGCAGCGTGCTACCGCCTAGCACGCCGAAATTGAGGTTGCCGGCCGCCCAGCCGCGGTAACCGGTCCACAGGGCCCAGGTGCACCAGAGCAACGCGAGCACCAGCACTGATGAGCGCCACAGCACCGAACTGAGCTGCGGGGTGAACCCGGCCACGGCAGAGAACGCGCTAAGTTGGGCGTCAGTCATGCTCATTGGAGGAACTCGAGTGAAGCGCTTCGGTACGGTAGTCGCCGCTCAGCTCGACCAGGTCAGCTGGCTGCGCGCGGGAAGGCGACAGGTAGTTGTGGATGCCTTGGCGCACGCGCTTGAGGTCAGCATCGAACCTCAGATAGTTGAAGCGGTATCTATTTTCGTCGATAGGACCTTGAGCTCTGGCTGCGCGCTCGGCTAATTTCTGTGTGACAATTACCTGCTGCTGCAATAGTCGTAGGTCCGAATGCTCACGCAAGGCTTGCGCACTGGCGTTGAACGTCAATAAAACAGCAATTATCGGAAGATAGGGATTGGATTTCATGGCTGAGTCCAGTTCGATACCTGGTGCCACGGTGCTCGCCGAATCAGCCTTCCGCACCCCTTAAAAGGATCGTCAATCGGTCGATTTAGGCTATTCATCTGCTTGGGCAGCTCTATTGGGCTGAACGGACAGCCCATGATTTGCGACTCTATGGGCAAATCAGTAAGAGAGGTCAAGGTGTTCTGGTTATTGATATATGTGTTGTTTGCTGCTTTTTTTTATTTTCTTCAGAGGTTTGTCAATAGACCTCTGTTCGTTCGCACAAAAAATCATCATTTTCCGTGGAAGCTTAACTACAGTGTGCGCTACTGGGGTGTGCAGCAATGGTTGGCGCTGATCATTTCCTTATGTTTGCTGTGTGTGCTCGGATTACTAGTTCTGCACTACCGAGGATTTGACATAAAGGTAGCGGGGCGTTGGTTTTTGTTAGTGCTTAGCCTAAGTTCTTTATGCTTGGCTGTTGTTCGACTGAAACTGGTAGAGGTCTATAGGCTGCACAAGGGATGGCTAGCGGCTTTTGCAGCGGTGATTACGCTGGGATTAGGTATTATGGCCAGCGCGGAAGCAGATGGTTTCATTCTTCACCACACTCGTGTAAGTCCTGGCAATTTCCCAGTAGGCCAGAAAATTTTGACTTTGGCTTGGCTCGCTTATATTTGGTACTGGGGAGTAAGTCTGTTGGTCTCTATAGTTATTCTGCTCGGTGCCGTACTCGGAATGTTCGCCCTAGGTATCAATAGCAATCCTTATCGACATCCTGCAGCCATAGATGACTCAGTGCGGTTTCGCCCTAATAAGCGATATCATGAAGAAAGCTGGGTGGGTATGACGCTGCTGGTTGGCTTAATTTATACGGCTATTTCCGTAACATCATTGTTGTTGGAAAGTGCGGGACCCAGGCTGCGCGAGGTGCAGCATGAATTATTGATTTATGCTGCTTTTCATTTGCAGCCAGAGGACTGCGCAATGAATGATCTGCCGCGAGGAACTCAACTGGCTGTGATCAGTGCTAAAGAGGTGGTGGTCGCCCGTCCAGCTGAAGAAGGTTATATTTACGAAACGCGGAGCTGTAGGGTTAAGAGTTTGGCGGAAGTGAAGGAAAATCGCGAGAAGTATATTCGTCAGGCTCGGGCTCGAGACAATTATTTTTGAGTTAATTTTTTAGGTTGTGGTGCCGTATTTGGTTGTTTTTTGATTAGGCGCCGATTGGGGTAGGCGTTGAGTAGGGTACATGGCTGACCTGGCCTCAAAGATATTTTTTGAATGTAGCAGCGGTGAGCGACACCATGCAACCTAAGAGGAGAGCACAAGGTATCAAGACGAAGGCGGGATTGAATGTCCAAGGCAGAGAAAGATAGATAACCCAGGGGCTCATCATCAGTGGTAGCAACGTCCGCTTCGCTCGATGGTAAACAAAACTGCTCTCCCGGCCCGCCCCGAACTTCCGCAGATCGCGCCGCATCAAGCCATCGACTGCGCCGGTGAATACTGAGAGCAGGAATAGTGGGGTGGCCAAAATGAGTACGGCCAGTCGCACCACGAAAGTAAAGACCGTAAACAGCGCTGCCAGTAGGTAGTTCTTCATCACAACATAGACCTGGGCAAACTGCCCTTGCAATGAGGGTTCTCGACTGAGCAATTTCAGCTGGGTGTCGGATTGCGCCCATCCTGAGCGCACCACGACCCAGTCGTTCAGGTGTTCGAGTACCTTCGCCGTCGCTTGTGCTGGTTCCTGCACTAGTAGCGAGTTCTTGAAATGGCCACTCAGCCAACCCAATTCGCTCAGCCACATGGCATGGCTGTGGTGCCAGCCCTGTTCGGGCCAGAACCACAGCATGCCCATGAACTCCAGCACGATGGAGACAATCAGCGAAGCCAACAGCAGGCCGAGCAGCCGCAGACAAAGCTCAAGCGTGCCAAAGACGAGCCCTGGATGTCGTTGCGCAGGAGGCGGGCTGGCTGGAGTGGTCGGCATAGGGTCTTCGCAATACTTGGTCGCTTACGGCACCTGCCTGCGCCCTGGTGGAGGGATCTCTGGATCGAAATCGGCCGTGGGTGCACCTCCCGCGCTACTCCACCAATTCCCCGCATTGGCGTTATAGGACTCACGCATACGCGCGGCCAGGGTCTGCAGATCTGCTGGCATCGCATCATCGGTGGTCGGTTTCGGTAGCGGCATACGGACCTTCCACAGTTGCCCGCCTTCCTGGAACGAGAACATTTGCCCCTTGGGTAGGGCGATGATGTGCGCGGGTTCGATCAGTGGTACGGCGGTGGTGGTGACCCGATCCTGCGAGGAGGAGGTGAAGTCGGTACGAGCATCCGGATCGGCGGTGTCCGTCGCACCTGAAACCAGGGTGCGTGTCTGCACGTTGACCTTGGGCAACTGGTTGGTCAGCAGTTCAGCCGTCGCGGTTTCCCGCACGCGCAGCATCTGCAGGGTGTTGAAGTTCCCGATGACCTGGCCGGCCTTAGCACGGTTACCAATACGTGCCTCGATGTCGCTCAACGTTTGGGTGTAGGCGGTGACCTGAATACCGGCACCGCCGCCCTTGTTGATCAAGGGGATAAACTCATCGCCCATCAGTTCGTTGAACTCGTCGGCGTGCAGGTTGATCGGCACTTTGTCCGCGGCACTGGAGGAGCCTGGCAGGCCGTGATCGATGCCATGTTTGTAGATGTGGCCAGCAACGGAGACCAGGTCGGCGAACATCGAGTTGCCGACAGCCGCGGCCACTTCTGCATCTGACAGCGCGTCCAGGCCGACATAGACGATGCCGCGTTTGCGGATAACCTGTAGCCAGTCGAAGATCGGTCGCGGATCATCCAGGTCGGAGTAATTCGGGGCCAGCAGTTGTGCAGTCTTGCCGCTGGTGAGTTTTTCCAACAGTGGCAGCAGCGACGCCACGATCTTGTCGAAGTAGGTGCGGTCATAGCGCACGGCCGAGCGCAGCCCGTCCATGACGGGGTCGAAAATGCGCTTGGCAGTCAGATATTGCTCGATGGCAACCACGAGCTTTTCCCGGCCAACCATGTGCCGCGGGATGTTCTTCTCGTTCAAGCGGCCCTCGATCTGCACTATCGCTTCCCAGGCCTGCGGATCATGCCTGGCGAAGAAGTGTTGGGCATACTCGATGAACAGCGCATCAATGTTCACCACATGGCGTTGGATCTGCAGGTAGTCCGGGCGCCGGCCGAGCTCGATCAGCGCCCTCGCGATGATGTTGACGAAGCGCCAGGCGAACTCCCGGAAGGCCGCCGAATTGCCCTTGCCACTCAACTGGCCGGCGATCCGGGTGGCCACTTCTGAAATGCGCCCGAAGCGACCGATGGCGTTGTAGCGTGCGGAGATTTCCGGCCAGCCCAGGTGGAACACATAGAATTCGTGCTCACGGCCGGCGCGACGCGCCTCGACATATATGCGCTTGAGCAGGTCGGCATCGCCCTTGGGATCGAAAACGATGACCACCTCCCGGCTTGGTCGGTGAATGTCCTGGGTGATATACACCTCGGCCAGGCGAGTCTTGCCCACCCGTGTGGTGCCCAGCACCAGGGTGTGCCCGACCCGTTCGCCGAGCGGCAGACTGGCTTCCTGCTCCTTTGGTTCGACGCCATGCAGCAACGGCGAGCCACCCACCGGCGGTAACGGACGCACAGGGTTGAAGGGGCTGTCCCAGGCGGTCAGCCGGGGCAGCAGCGACAGCCCCGGCGGGGCCTTCTCCAGTAGCTGTTCCATCCGTCGCGCCCACTGGTGGGCAGCCGACTGGTTGACATAGTGGGCCAGCGCCGGGTCCTGAGCCTCGAGCAGGCGCTGCGTGTGCAGGCGCGTCCAGCGAAAGCCACGGCCCATGAACAACCGCTTGCTGCTCACCGGAATCTGCCGGCTGGTCAGCGAATAGCGCGGCAGGCGACGGATATTGCGCCGGTAGCGCAGAACGATCCGCGCCTCGTTGAGCCTCTTCAGGCCGAACGCAGTGTAGGCCAGCGCCATGCCAGTCCCTACCTCAGGCGACAGGGCCACGGCCCAAGGCGAATGGAGGCACAGGGCACCGGCGCCGGCGCAGATGCCCACGGTGTACAGTTCCACCGCCGGGCGCAGCAGGGATTCCATCGCGTGCTCGCCCATAACGTGCCCTCACTGTTCCAGGCCGGTGGGCGTGATCAGCACCGGGTAGTGCTCCAGTTCCAACCGCTCGGCGATGTCGTCACCACTGACTGGCCAGATATTCAGTCCGGGCGCTGCCGTCTGGATGCGGCGCAGTGCCTGCGTGTCGTCGACTTCGACCACCAACCCGTTGGCACCCAGCTTTAATAGCGCCTGGGCGTGCCGTGACAGCCACTCCAGGGAGGCGGCGTCCTGCCCAACGAGGAACAGCGGCGTCATGCCGGGCAGGCTCAACGTTCTGGGTGGCACGGCGCCAGGGGAGAGTCGAGCGCTGCGCACTGGCAGCACCCAATTCAGCGCGGTGGGGTCGGGTGGACTGCTGGACTCGGCGCTCGCGGCAAGTGACAGCCAGGGGCAGAGAGCCAGGGCCACCCAGCGCAAACGGCTCATGGCAGGGTCCGCTCTGGTGCCGTCGCGACGGATTGGGCGCCTTGCCAGTGTCGGGTGAATTGACGGCGATAGCGTGCCGCAGGGGGACCGCCCGCGGGCCGGTGATAGCGGCCGGCGGCGACAACCCAGTCGCCGGTATCGGCATAGTGCGCGCGCAACAACTCGGCGGTGACAGCGAGGTTGGTGCGGGGATCGAGGGCATCGCAGGCGCTGGGGTAGCGGTCCGGATGGTAGCCCAGGTTGGTCTGTCCCAGTCCGACATCAATGCGCTTGGGATCGTGGTGGCGGAGCGCCTCCCTCAGCGCTGCACACGCCTCGTCGCGTCGGGCAAAGCGAAGCGGTGATCCAGCGACATTCAGGGTCCAGGGCCAGGGTATAAGGTGCCCGCGCAGGGGTGTACCACTTTCCTGCAGGGCGATGGCGAACAGCACCGAGGCGGGGATACCGGCGCGCGCCGCCGCTAATTGATACGCCGGCGGCGGCAAAACACCTGCGTGAGCGGCGGTGGCGCCGACCATCGTCAGGGCGAGGATCAATCGATTCGCTGCCATTTTCTGTCCACCTGCTGATAGCGGGCTGGCAGCGGCCGGCTGGCGCCCAGGGCAAACCAGCGGCCGCGGTCATGGTTCAAGGTGACCTGGCCGCCGCTGAATTGGGAAGCGGTGATGCCTGCGCCCTGCGCCCATTGGCGCAATCGCGTGTCGTTGCCTTGGCTGCCGACCAGGTACACGTCCAGTCGCGCACCGGCCTGTAGCCATTGCTGGAGGCTGCTCACACAGGCGGCGCAATGATCTTCCACGAAAACCGCCGTGCGGCTGCTGCTCGAGGGGCCGGCATCGTCGCTCATGTCCTGCACCGGTTGCAGGCCCGGGAATAGCCGCGCCCATGCCGCGGAGTAGGCTTTTTGGTAGGCCAATTCGCGCTCGGCACGCCTGGCTTCCAGACGAACCTGCAGTTCGGCGTAGCGCTGCCGCTCCTGATCCGAGTTGGCCTCGACACCCAGGGTGGTGAGGGGGTCAAGTTGCGGCGTCCAGTAATGACGGGGGCCAGTCTGCAGGCGTTCAAACGTGGCCCATTCGTCCTCCGTCAGGCCCCAGGCCTTGGCCTGGTCAGCTGCAAAATCCTGCCGCGCCAGCGGCGACTGCTCGCTAAACTGCACCTGAGCGTCGACATGCTTGGGGACGCTCAAGCCCTGATCGGCGAACGCGTAAGCCGGTAGCAGGATGAGCGTAGCAGCGAAAAACCTAGGCACGTTCACCTCCTCACGGGATGGGCAGGCTGCGATCGCCATGGCCTGGGACGTGGAACACGGCCTGGCCCTCGCGAATCGCCCGCAGTTGCCAACCGTTCAAGCTGTCGCCGGGCTGGAGCAGGTGCACGGTGGACAGGGCGTGGGCGCCGGCAGGCTGGGCGGCCACGAACCTGACGGTGCCGCGCGTTTCGATACCCAGCAGGGTGAAGGGCGGCCGCAGTGCTTTGGCGTTTGATTGATTGCGAAAGGGGGACGCTGGGGGCGCCGCGGCGGTCGGCACCTTAGCGGCGGTCGACAGTTTCTCCAGTATCACTTCTGCCGCGCCCATGCGTTGCGCTAGGGCGGTCAGATCGGCGCTGCTCGGTCCTGGCGGTACCGCCTGCAGAACTCTGACGGACGCCGCCAACTCGTCGAGTTGCTGGCCGAGCGTTGCCTGCGCAGTGGTGTGCTGGTGCTGGGCGTCTTCCAAGGCGGCGACTTGTGGCGACAGCGTGGACAGCGTGGTGCGCAATTCCCCGATATCGCGACGCAGTGACGGGCCAGGGTCAGCCGGCGCATTGCGCGCGGCGGTTTGCAGTTCTGCCAGTTGCTGATGCTGGTTGTAGCTTTCGGCCGCGAGCACGGCAGCACCCAGGCACAGGGCGCCGATCACCAAGGCCTGAAAATGGTGAACCTTCATGGTGCGGTCCCCAGTGTCGGGAAGGGGGGGGCGGGTGTGGGCAGGCGCAGGGCGTAGCACACGCGCCGCTCGACTGGGTCAATGTCGAGCCGCCAAGCGGGGCCACCGATGACGGTCAAGGCATCCAGCAGCGAGATCGGTCCGAGGTCGTGATGCACGGCAGGCAAGGGGCGGCCGAACAACCGTGCCACGGCAGGGCTGTCGGGACAGAGGGAGTAGCCCGAACGCTGCAGCACGTGGCGCAGTGCTTCCCCGACCGTCGCGTGCAGCGCGGGGGCGATCTGGACGTTGATCAACTGATACAGCGGTTGGCGCTGCTCCAGCGTTGGCAGGGTGCTGGCCAGGGTGTAGCGGTCCTGTCGGACCCAGGCGGGTACCGGGGACTTTGGCTTGGCCACTGCGGTCGGGGCCGGTGCCGGTGGCGCAGGGGTGGGCGCCGGTGGCGGCGTGCTGCAGCCCAGCAACGTGAGCATCAGTCCAAGCGTGAAGAAGGTGGGGGTATGCATGACCAGGTCTCGACAAAAGATGCCGACACCTTGTCGAAAAGCCAGAGTGCGTCCCCACTGAAAAATCGAATCTCGCCGGCCGATTTACGCTGGCGCAACCATGAAAAAGGCGCCCGGAGGGCGCCTTGAAGTCAGTCTTCGGTGAACAATGGCAGTTCGGGGAGCGGCCGTGCATCAGGGTCGAAGATCAGCAAACGGGTGTCTGCTTCACCGGCCAGCAAGAGCAGGCGCAGCAGGACCGGTGGCACATGATCTGCGCGCAGCCGTGCAGTCACTTCCTCAATGCAGCAGTAGCTGCCGCCTGCGGCAATGTTTTTGAGCCAGGGCGTCGAGTACAGCTTGCAGCCCAGCGCATTGTTGCTGCTCAGCTCAAAGCACTCGAAGAAACCCGACGGTGAACGACACCAAGCGCCTACCTGCAGGTACTCGAACTCTTGTGCCGGCAGGTGCGCACTGCTGATTTCCCAACTGCGGCTGTAGTGCCCTGTGGCAAAAGACAGTTGCTCAATCAACTGCTGTGCAGCTTCCTCACTGGGAAGATCGCTGACATGTTGCCGCTTGCCATGATGCAGGCCTGTGACCTGATACAGCACCTGGCTGATGGTACCGTCGGCAGGACATGGCATGCCGACAAACTCGGGCACGCTTTCGCCATCGGTGATCACCGCAAAGTCATCATCGAACAGGCACGGCTGGAAATTGATGCCGTCATCCGACAGGTCATTCAGGGCAGGGTGAAGGGATCGGTAGCAGGGTGGGCAATCGTCGGCGTAGCGGATCTGCACCACGCGTTCGTAGCTCAGATCCTGAAAGCCCCGTAGGAAGGGATTGCGAAGGGAAGTGGACATGGGGGCGCTCCAAGAAAACGAAGGTCACCCCGTACAGGCAGTGACCCTCCAAGTGGTGGGGATGGTCAGATCCAGCCGTATTCGGCCAGCGACAGCGGCGTGCCTTCACCCACGATGATGTGGTCCAGCACACGCACCTCAACCAGGGCCAAGGCCTCGATCAGGCGGGTAGTGAGCACCCGGTCGGCGCCGCTCGGTTCCGAACAGCCGGAGGGGTGGTTGTGGCTGAAGATCACCGCAGCGGCGTTGTGCTCGAGTGCCTTGACGACGACCTGGCGCGGATACACGGAGGCACCGTCGATGCTGCCGGTGAAGAGGATGTCGAAGCTCAGCACGCGGTGGCGCGAGTCCAGGCAGAGAAGGGCAAACACCTCATGGTGATAGGGAGCGAGCTGCAACTTCAGATAGGACGCTGCATCGCACGGCGTGATCAGTTGCTCGCCGCGCTGAAAGTAACGTTGATCCAGCAATTCCAGCGCTTCGGTCAGCAACGCATCCTCGCGGGCACGCTGGGGCAATGCAGGGTCGAGACGTTCGACTCGGTTCTGGGCAGTGTTCATGGGCAATTCCTCGAGGGAGACGGAGCGCCCCCAGGGGGAGAGCCCCAGGCTGGTGAGGGAGTGGTGAGTCACAGACGCGTAAAGCGGTGTCGAGCTCCGTGCAGTGGGCTATGGCAGCCCTCGCACGGTCGGGTGGAGAAGACCTCAATGCCGGTGCCAGTGCAGGGATCGAAATCAGCACTCAGTGGCAACAAGGCTTGCAGTTCGCTGCGCATATGGGCGATGCGTTGGTCGACCTCAGCCTCGCTGTAGTACAGCGACAGTGCACTGAAGTCTTCGTAGGCTACCGCCTGAAGGCAGTCCTCACAGAGCCAGAAGCTTTCCATGGCGACCTCCGACGTAGATGAACCACAGGCGTTCGTGAGAACGCCTGTGGTTGCCGGTCAAGCTGCCTCAGGCAGACTGGCGAGCTGCGGTGGATTTACGTGCAGCGGCCGGAGCAGGCTGAGGCTGTTCGGCGTCAGTGTCTGCCTCGTCCACTTCTGCTTCATCCTCAGGGGCAGCAGCAGACTCGGTGCGAGCAGGCGCTCGGTAGCTGAACTGGCCATCGACCTTGATCCATTCGATGAAGATCAGCCGGCCTTTGAGGCTCGCGCCGGGTTGCCCCTTGCGCTCGCCTTTCTCGTACATGAACGGATCAACCCAAAGGTCGCCAATGCGAAACGAGATAAGCACCTTGCGGTCCGCGCGGACGTCTTCCAGGTGTTCACGGATCAGCCGGTCGGCTTCACCGCTGGCGACCTTGCAGTCGAAGCGGGTGTACTCGACGTCGTCAGCGGCACCGTGCAAGGCGGCAATGTCACACGCCATGAACGCTTGCCCACGGCGAACCGGGACTTCGCGCACACGGTTCAAGTAACCGATGCCTTGGGTGTGCAGGTTGAAGTAGGTGGTAGGGGCGTTGTTGCTTGCAGTCGTCATGATAGATCTCCTGGTGAGCAGAAACGCGGACAGCCACCGGCCCTGGCGGCTGGTGAGTTCCGCAAGGGGACGTACACAAACGTGATCGTTTAGAGGGCGCTCATCACTGCGGGAGGCAGTAACCGTGCGAGCTACCGAACGCGGATCGCACTTGGGGAGAACCACCCGAAACGGGCGTAGCCTTGAAGGTTCTGGCTACCTGAACGCTGTCAACGACAGCGGTGTGCAGCCCATCTATAAAACCCCGGGAAAGGCCCGTCAACTGCGGATTCAACGCGCTCTAGGCAAGCGGAAATGGTTGGTGCTCAGTGGATTCTGAGAGGCGAAAAAATAGCCCGACGGTCGTCAGGCTAGGAGGAGTTGGACCACGTTTGACCCGGCAATCGGATACCGGAGTTCGTCGCAAAACCACCGTTATCGATCCACCTGAATCAACCGACCCTTGTCGTGGCCTGGGTCGGAATCAACTGGCACGCATCCGCGCACAAAAGGTGCCCAGTGTTTCGCCGGCGGGCACCGGAGCTGAGCATCGTCGCCGAAGCGGATGACCTGTACGACCTGGCATAAGTCGTACAAGTCATCCGCCTGGGCAACCTGAAAACGCTGAGAAGCGATCCGAGGACGCTGAGTAGTGTGGCTCCGAACTCTACGAGTTCGACCGAGCTGCCCGGAGCGTATCGGTCTTTGGTCGCCAAGCGGCGAGGGGCCTGATCACTACACCAGCGCCGCTGTCCCGCGTCAAGTTATGCGTCCTTCGAGCGTTTGGGCTTGGCCACCGGTTTGGTGCCTTTGCAATCCGGGTAGCGGGTACACGACCAGAAGCTGCCGGTGCGGCCCTTGCGCTGGCGCATGGCGCTGCGGCAGACCGGGCAGTGGGGTCCTTTCACCGGGGGTGGGCGCAGGGTCACCGAGGCATGTGAGCGGACCAGGCGGGTCAACCACTCCGCTTGCTTGGCGAGAAAGGTGTCGACGCTCAATTGGCCCGCTTCGATGCGGTCCAGCGCCTGCTCCCACAGCGCAGTCAGCACCGGGTCAGCCACCTCAGGCGGCACTGCCTCAATCAAGGTGTGGGCTGCGGCCGATGCCGCCAGGCTGCGTTTCCTCTTATTCAGATACCCGTGGTCGATCAAGCCCTGGATGATCGCCGCGCGGGTCGCCTCGGTACCCAGCCCGCAACTGTCTTTGAGCTTCTGTTTGAGGCGTGGGTCGGCCACCTGGTTGGCGATGGTTTTCATCGCCTTCACCAACGTGCCCTCCGTGTAAGCCTTCGGCGGCTGGGTACGCTGAGCGACCACCGTGGCATCCTTCAACGCCACCACGGTGGACTCGCGTAGCGTGGGCAAGCGTTGGGCCTGTTCGCTGGCCTCGTCGCCGTGGCTTTCGTCGATCACCGCCTTCCAGCCACGCGCCAGAATCTGCTTGCCGCGGGCCAGCAACGGATCGGTCCCGCTCTGCAGCAGCACCTGTGATTTCAAGTATTCGTGCTCCGGCAGAAACTGCGCCAGGTAGCGGGCGCGGATCAGCGCGTAGACTGCCTGCTCGCGTTCCGTAAGCTGGGCCAGGTCCAGGGCCACCGCGGTGGGGATGATGCCGTGGTGCGCGGTGATCTTGCTGCTGTTCCAGGCGCGAGAACGGCGGCAGCGGTCGACCTCTTGCAGTGCCTTGCCCAGGGATGGGCTGGCGGCGGCCAAGGCTCGAAGGATTCGTGGCACCTCGTCGAGCATGCTCTCGGGCAGGTAACCGCAGTCGGTGCGTGGGTAGGTCGTGGCCTTGTGAGTTTCGTACAGGGATTGTGCGGTGGCTAAGGTTTCCTGCGCGCCCAGGCCCAGCTTGGCAGAGCAGATCTCCTGCAAGGTGCCCAGGTCGAACGGCAGCGGCGGACCTTCGCGAACGTGCTCGACATCGATGCTCTGAACGCTCGCCGTCGCCTGCTGGTTCAGGCGTCGAGCCGCTTGCTGCGCCGCGACCTCTTCGATGCAGCGACCCGCGGCGTCACAGGCGGATTCCGGCGGCTGCCAGCGCGCTTTGAAGATTACGCCATCAGCCTCCACTTGGGCATCGACGATCCAGAACGGCTGCGACACAAAGCTCGCAATCGCCCGGTCGCGCTCCACCACCAGGCGCAGGGTTGGCGTCTGTACGCGCCCCACCGGCAGCAGACCCTCGAAGCCGGCACGACGGCCGAGCAGGGTGAACAGCCGACTCAGGTTGATGCCCACCAGCCAGTCGGCTCGCGAGCGGGCCAACGCGCAGTGGTACAGCGGCAATGTCTGCTCACCGGGCCGCAGCGCGGCCAAGGCGCGACGGATCGAGGCATCGTCGAGCGCGGACAGCCACAGGCGCGAGATCGGTCCCTGGTACTGGCAGCGTTCGAGAATCTCCCGGGCAATCATCTCGCCCTCGCGATCGGCGTCCGTGGCAATGATCACTTCGCAGCAGGTGCGCAGCAACTGACCGATCACCTTGAGCTGGCTGGCGACCTTGGGTTTGACCACCACCTTCCAGCGCGCGGGGATGATGGGTAGATGCTCGAGCGACCAGCGCTTGTAATCGCCATAGGCTTCCGGCGGTGCGGTTTCCAGCAGATGCCCGACGCACCACGTCACGGTGATGCCTTGCCCCTGCAGGCAGCCGTCTCCGCGACGGTTGGCCTGCAGGACGCGGGCAATGTCCCGGGCTTGGGATGGTTTCTCGCAAATAAACAGTCGCATGGATTGGCCCTCTCGATGAGTACCGACAGGGTGGCGGGGTGATTAGGGACTGCTAGCGAAAATACGATGGCGCCGCGCTCATATCGGCGGGGACAGACCTACTTGCGTTGAGCGAGGTGGCTGGCCAGCGTTTGCAGGAACTGCAGGGCGAACTGCTTATCCGCTTCGCTCAGTTCCTTGATGATCGAGGTGATCTGCTGGCCTTGATCCTGCGGGCGCGGACTGATGGCCAACAGCAGCTCATCGGCGGGGCAGCCATACAGGTCGGCCAATCGCAGCAGCTTACTGACCGAGAGCTCGACCTCACCACGCTCGAGCCGTGACACGGCTTCACCGGAGATCCCCAGGTGCTCGCCCACCTTCGCCTGGGTCAGATTGCGGGCGCGACGATACTCCGCCAGCTGGCGACCAATGTGATGTGGACTAGGCTCTTTCACTGGCAATGGGGGCACTCTCCAATTCGACCCATATGGTCGACCAGCCACCCAAAGATATGAACGACCTGAAAGGTTGACTGCCAACCCTATAAGGCGTATCACCGAAAATACCTGTAAGACCCGCCCGTCTCTACGGAGGAAAGCCCTTGCACGGATCAAACCAGCGTCAGACGGATGCGCTCGCGATCAAGGCCTACGAGTTGTTCATGGCCACCCACCTGGAACCGGACAATGCCGAGGCGCGTGCCACGTTGTTCGCCTGGGTTCAGGAGAGCCCGGAGCACTGGCAGGCGTTCCTTGCCCTGGACCAGTACCTGGCAGAGGTATCGCACGTGTTGCACGGCGATGGGGAAGGGAGGTCGCGACGGAACTGAACAGCGGCCGATAGCCGGGATTGCCCGCCGAGCAGGGCGTACGAACCCCAGTGGTATCGCGCGGCGGGCGCTCGCTCCACTGAGTACCACCTGATCAACCGGCCTTGCGTGGGGCTTTCTTGCCGTTCCCCTTGCGCCCGGACCCGGCGTTCTCCTGCGCCTTTTCACGCATGGACACTGACGCCAGGCGGTGCGGCAGGATACCGATGCGCCGTGCCTCCACCTTGAAGGTCACCCGCGCATTGTCCTCGCTGTCCTCCCATTCCTCTTTGACCGTGCGGCCCTCGACCAGGATGCGCATGCCTTTCTGGTACAAGGTGCTCCAGTGCTCGGCGTCACGGTGCCACAACTCGACCGGGGCCCAGTAGCCGCCGCGGTCCTCGTAACCGCCTTCACGCGGCACCGGGTTGTCGAAGTAGACGTTCAACCGCAGCAAGCGCCGCGGTTCATCCGGGGTGGTGTTGAACTCCTGAAACTCCGGCACGCTGCCGATGTTGCCTTCGCCAACAAATAACGTACTCATGAGGCTACTCCTCGGTGGGGGAACAGGAAAGGGCGCGTTCGGCGGCCTTGAGCTTGCTGACACCGGCACTGGCTTGCCGATACAGCGACTGCAGGCTGCTCATCTGCAGGTTCAGCACGACGCGGTTGGTCTCCAGTTGATACAGCGCCTGCCGCAGCTCCAGGTGCAGGTGCGGATGAACCACCGCTGCCTGCCACACCTGAACGCCCATGCGCTGAAAATCCGGACTACGCCAACGCAGGAAATCGGTACCCGTCGCGCTGTGCTGAATGACCAGTCGCAGGTCCAGCAAAACGAATGGCGGTTGCGCCATGATCGCCAGCATCAACCCCATCAGTTCGGCAACCTGGGTGCGCAGGCGCAGGATCGTGTCGGCGAACTGCTGCAGCTCCCCCTTACCCTTAAAAGGCTTTAAAAGGCCTTTTAGGGAGGCACCTTGTGCGAACTCGCGATAGGCATCCGTCGACAAGCGTCGGGCAATCGCCTCAGCCAAGGTCACGCGTCACCCCCTTCGTCCGAGACATCCGGTAGCGGCGGGGCCTCGGCCTCCAGCGATTCAGGCGGCTCAGTGATCGAGGCCGGGCTGGTGCGCACAATCGGTGGGGCGAACTGGGAGCGGCGGGTGCCTTCCAGAATGTCCAAGGGCGGCGTACCAAACTTCTCGACGACTTCGCGAGCCCGGGCGTTATTGGCGGCCATATCACCCCGGGTGACGCCCGCCAGGCGGTAGTTCTGGGCCAGGCCGAGCAGGCTGCGCAGGTGATGGGCCCCGCCATCGATCCAGCTTTCCATGTCGACCCGGCCGATCAGCGCGGTGTGGTGGGCGAGCAGTACACGACGGACCAGGGTGTCGTAATCGGTGAGCAGGTAGACCGCGAGAAAACCGAGCTGACTGCCGATATACAGCGGTAGGGTCACCGGGTGGATGTTGAGGTTGTCACCGACATCGATCTGGGTGGGCAGGTCGCGCTCCACTTGACTGACCTGGTGGACCAGATTGCGTATCTCTGCCTTGGTCTGCAGCAATTTTTCCTCCAGCTGCAGCATGAACCAGTCGGCGTACGGGTCATCCTGACTGCTGGCTTGCTTAAGCAGATTGGTGACGGCGATGTAGCCAGGCATGCCGAGGATGGGATGCACGCCCTCGCGCCGCGAGCGACCCTGCCACAGCCGCGCCGCATGATGGGTGTGTAGGGTCAGGGTGATGCTGCTGCGCAGGGACCCCAGGTTGAGTTGGTAGTGATCGGCCATCGCCCGTACCTCGCCGTCGGAATGACGCCGACGATGGCCTGGTCTGTGAAGGCCTACGAGCATCAACACGAAGATGATCAGGTCACATTTTTCCGGCTGTGGACGTCGCTGGAAATGATCGCATTGGCATTGATTCCACCGACGTCCAGCCTACGCCGGCGCACTGACTCCGCGACAGCGTTGCTTCAGTTCCTCGAGACAGGAAAGGGCCAGGGGAGAGGCAGTCCGTTGGCCGCTGCGGCGTGGCGGCTCGTTGGGTGGGTGCGGCATGGGCTCGGATTTCGTCGCTCGGGATTGTACGGGTGCCGAGGTCGACGCTTCAGCGCGGGCAGCCCACAAGGTGAACTCACCTTGGCAGGCGCGCTTGATCAAACCCATCAGATAGGCGACTGGTTTGCGGATTTCTCCGCGAGCGCAGCGCACCGCCGCTTCGTTGATTACCGCTTGTTGCTGTTCCGGCTCGAGCTGACGCATCGCCTGGGAGGCCATGCGTCGCTCGGTCGGGTTCAGCGGTAAGTCTTCGGGCCATCGCGCTCGACCAAATTCCACTTGCCCCAGTACTGTACTTTTTTTGCTTTTGTCTTTCTGTACAGTACGGGCAGCGTCGGCATTCCGAACATCAGCCAAAACCGGTGCTTTGCCGCAGGATTCGGAATCAGCTGCTGCGGCGCCAAAATCCCGAACGGGGTGGGGCTCGCCAGGTTCGGAATTCTCCGCATTGCCGCACGTTAGCGGCAGCGCTTGCTGTTGCTCTGTCGGAACTGCCGCGGCTAGCTGATCTTTGTCTGCTTGCGCCACCTGCTGGTCGGCCAGGATCTCCTCAATGACGTGCTGCGTCACATCCCGCACGCCTTTGTTAGCGTGGCTAAGGTTCTGCTGCAGTAGGGTCGCGTAGCCGATGTCGAGTTCAAGCTGCTCGGCCGGAGTCAACGGATCGCCGTGCAGCACGTAGACACAGCCACGCAGGCAGCCCTGGGCATCACGTGAGCGGTCAACGAGGCTGAGCCAGCGAGTGGTGCGCAATATGTTGAGCGCGCGGGCAATGGTCTCGCGTGAGGCTTGGGTGCCGCAGGGGCTGGTGGCCAGATACGGTTGCAGGTCTTGGTAGCGTGGGGTTCTGACCTTGCGCTCGGTGATAAGCCAGTGCAACACCTGCCAGGTATTGCGCTCCAAGGGTGTCAGTCGACGATCCAGCAGCAGCGCCATCGGCAGCGGATTGTTGTCGCCGTAGTAGATGGTGCGCACCGCAGGGGCCTCTCCGGCGTCGACCAGCTTGGCCTGCGCAGCCTGCCATTCATTCCGCCGGCGCAGTGCGTCGTAGCACTGGCGCACCACGTCCTGCCAGTCGACTTCGTAGAAACTCAGCACGGTGCACCTCCGTACAGCTCAACCTGCTGCCAGACCAGGGTCAGGGTGATGTGTTGCTCCTCAGCCAACATCATCATCGTGTCCAGGGGATCGTTGTCGGGATCCTCCGCTCGAAGCTGGCTCCAACGGTTCCACACTGCGTGCTCCTGGGCCTCGCTAAGTTGAACCGGTCGGCCGCGGTGTGTCTCGATCTTAAGCACGCGCCGGCGCAAGGCGGTTTCCGAATGGTCCAGGCCGAAGCAGCGGTACATGATGGTGGAGCTCGCCCCCAGCTTGAGTGCCCGGTTGATCAACCGCTCGTTCTGCTCGTCACGTTCAGCCTGGGCGATGAGGCGACGCAGCACGGTCGTGTCGACCTTGACTTCGACCCAGGCGATCGACGAATGCGCCAGGTGCGAAAGGGTGGTCGGCGGCAGCGACTGCAACACCTCGATGTCTTCATCGGCCAGCCCCAGGGCTTTGCAGCGCTGCAGACGGCCATGGCGCAGCTCATGCAGCACCTGGTTCAACATGGCATGGTTCAACAGATTGAAGGTCGTGCTCATGAGGCCGCTCCTCACGTTAACGAGTGGTCGACAGCGTCAGCTCAATCAGCTGCCGGGCGTGGCGAATCAGCATGAACAGTTGCTCGAGTTGGGCGTCGGGGAGCCGCTCGAGGCCTACCGTCAGGGCAGGGCGTTCGGCAAAAGGCAGGTCGTAGGCACCAATCAGCAGTTGTCCAAAGAGGGCGGAGGGTAACTGTTGGCGCTCTTTCCAGCTCACGTCGTCCTGCAGCCGTAGCAGCGCGGAAAGCAGCAGTTGAATGCCAGTGTGACGGGCACTCATCTGCTCGCCGTGGTCGGGTGCTAGCGTAAAACCCAGGCCATCCGTGTGTGGACTGACCATGGCACTGGCATCGGCGAAGGTGGCGAGATCGGCCGCCAGCGCGGCGCAGCGCTCACGCAAGGCACTGAGGTCATCCTCTGGCAGAGACTGGAGTGGCGCCGAGCCAACCGGCACCTGAACGGACTGAGGGTCGTCCGATCTTTCGGCGAACGGCGGTTCGTCAATCAGTGCCTGGCGGATGTGGGGAAGACGTGGCGCTTGCAACTGGGTGGTGTCGCCGTCGCTATCGTCCTGATCAGCGCTGGGAAACTCGGACGCTGTTTTGGGCAAGTCTTCGATGGCCAATGACTGCGGCGGTGCATCGGGGGGTAGGTCTTGGAGCAGGCCCGGTAGGGTACTCGACTGAAGCGGCGAGGGTTGGTGTTTTTGGTGCAACTCCAGGGCCAGCAGTCGAGGTGTCTGCTCGAGGATCACCGACATCCTGGCCAGCAGTTCGTCCTGCAGCTCGCCCGCGTCCAGCTCGGGCTTATCACCGTCATACATCGACAGTGCTTCGAGCCAGAGCTGCACAAACTGTAGGGCTTCGCCAAAATGCTGGTTCCAGATTGACTCCGCCCGGCGCCGCAAACTGATGAGTCGTGTGATGGTAGGTTTACCGAGACCGGCGTACAGCGCCTGCGGGATAGCAGGCAGCAGGTACTCAAGCGTGTCGAACATGCGGCTGATCTGCGATTGTGAGATCGGGTAGCCACCTTGGCTCAGGCGTGAAGAAAGCTCGCGCTGACTCAGTGATTCATCAGGTCCTTGAAGCATGCCCTGCAATTGCGCCACCGCCAGCGCCCGCTCAATGAAGGTCAGCTGGCCATGCAGATCGCTTTCGGCCAGGTGCCCGAGCAATGCATGCGCCTCGGACTGCCAAGGCCGGAACAGGCAGTGGATGCGGAAAAACCGTTCTTCGCGGGTTTCCTGCCAGAGTTCGCCAAGGATACTCAGGCGAGTGTTGCCACCGTTGCGGATAATGAAGTGCGGTTCGTTTGGACGACGGGTGATGGAAGGCGGCTGGTCCAGCCCGCGTTCGCGGATCGAAGCCTTGATGTCGTCGTACAGGGGGTTGCGGACCACGCGTGGATTCAGCTCATACGGGCGCAATTGCTCAAGGGTGACCACCATCGAGGTATCGGCGATCGGTAAGGACGAAATCTCGTGGCCATGATTCTGCGGAAAATGCGCCTGCTGCAGTTGACGCGTAATGTCTTCGGACGTTGGCGGCTTCATTACTCATCCTCCGTTCAGCCGCGACGGACCAATTCGTGTCCAGCAGACTGTTGGCCTGGCACGCGGACTCCCAAGGAAAGAAGCTGTTCGGTCCACTGAGGGAAGAGCTCGGCTGCCAGTGCGCGCATCACCCGAGCAGCGCACGGACTGCGGCTGCCGGACGGTGGCGTAGGTTCCACTCGGTGCACGGGAAGCCCCAGCGACGCAGCGTTCGTGTAAGCCACGCGGTCGGGAATCGTCGTGCTGCAGACGCTGACATGTGGATCGGCTTGGAAGGAAGCTTGCAGGCTCTGCATGATCAAGCGGGTGTCGCGGCGATTGGCATTGACCTGATTGAGCAGCAGCTTCACCGACGGCAGAGAGACCCCCAGGTAGCGGTAGGGCTCCAACTCCTCGAACAACCCCAGCGTGCCCCGGCGCAGCTCGCGAGCGGCGAGCATTTCTGGCGGGACCGGACACAGCGCACAGTCAGTGGCCAGAATCACCATCTCGACCACCACGCTGCGCGCACCCTGGGTATCGATGATCAATACATCGTAGAGCTTTTCGAAGGCGGACAGCAGATTGCGCAGCCGCAATCGGCCATCGGCTGCGTGCAAAAGCAGAGTGCCGATGTGCCCAGCCCGGTCGTTGGACACGATCAGGTCCAGGTGTGGGATGACGGTGGCGGAAATCACCAACTCTGGCGTTGTGAGCCCCTGCGCGATCAGTTCAAAGCTGCCGGCCTCACGGTTCTTGAGCAAGGCGTAGTAGCTGGAGAGTGTTGGCTGGCTGTCCAGATCCAGCAGCAGCACGCGAAGGCCTGCATCGGCAAGTAATCCACCCAGGTTGGCGGCAACAGTCGTCTTGCCTGCGCCGCCCTTGGTCGAGATCAGCGAAAGAACGTCCATGATTAGTTCCCGCTGGACAGCCGGTCTTGGACCCACTGCTCGATTTCCAGCGAGTCCCAGCCGACAGCGCGGGTGCCGATCCGCCGGCATTGCGGGAACTGGCCGGACTTCATCAGGTTGTAGATGTGCGAGCGCTTGAAGCCGGTTTTTTGCTCCACCTCATCGCGGCGCATGATGTGACGGCCGGAGGAAGTGGAAGTAGAGGCAGTTGGTTGCATGATGTCACTCCTTAGCACCGAATGGCGCGTGGTGGGCTGTGACACTCAGTCAACATCTGGAGTAGGCGAAAGTCATTGCCAGGCAATCGCTAGGATTGCCTGGCAATCGCGGGTTATGCCCGTCCGGCTTGGGCAAAACGTCGCCGGGCTTCTGCAAATTTCCGATCTATGGTGCGTTTGCTCAGGCCATAAATGTTCGGAAACTGTGTGATGATCGCATCGACCACAGCTGCTTGATTTTTATAAATCGACTGCAATTGGCCCCTTGTTGATTTGCCTAATATGACAGTAAGCAGGGCGCCGATGATTATGTACGTCACTGTTTCGGATGTTTCAGACAGTATCTCAGAAGAGTCCAACGGAGCTGTTAATCCACAGTGCCGGGATTTGGCAGGCTTTCCATCCGGGGGCGAAGAAGTGATGCGGCGGCTGTTCTCGAGTTCACGTAGGATAGCGTCACGATCGGCTTTCAGAGCGAGATATACGCCTAAGCTCACACAGTGGCAATGGACGTTTTCTTTATCAAACAGGAAGGTTGGCTTCTCGTGTGGGTAGTTGCGAGCGAACCAAACTCGCAGATCCGAATGGCGAATCGACCAATAGGCGCGCTCCACTTTGTCGCTCAGTGCAATGGGGCCTCCGAGGTAGGTCGCTGGTAATTCTCCACTGATAATGGCATCGTAGATGCGCTCGGCGTACAGGTGGAGAGTGGGCCATTGCGGAAAGTGCTTAAGCAGACAACCTGGTTGTGAGAGCTCGATTTGCAGGATCTCGGTTTCGTGGTCCTCAAGACCGCACCAAAGGATCGCGGCATCGATCGGATGATAAGAGCTTTTGAACGAGACCATGACAGCCTCCTGCTGAATAATTCCTGTTTTACTGCCGAGCAAATATTGGCTCAGCTGGTTTAGAGTCATTTCGGAGATTAGCTTTCGAGTCATTGCTGTTGATATCGGTTAGGGAGACTCTCCGTAAGAAGTTTGGTTGCGACAAGCTTTGACGTCATTGCATGTGCTTAGCAAAGCCGTCTTTTGTTTCCGAGGTTCATTTCAAGCCAAGGCTAGATGCTCAGACAGTTAAACTGATCGGATTGCTAATTTTCTGAGCTTACTATGCCTATTAGTTCTACTTATTAATAAAGAGTGGCAAGATTCTTTTGAGCGCAGCGCCCATCATACCATCTAGCATTTTGAGCTCTAGGTACACGCTCTGCCACGATTGTCTGCCGTCCGTCGGCTTATGACTAGAGCAAGGGGTCGAACCACCCCACGCTGTAGCGTGCAACGGATCAGTCGCTGGCTTTGCTGTTTGTCTGGTGAGATTGATGCCTGCGGGGCGCATCCTCGCAGTAGGAGTGGAGTGCACCTGAGTTTTGTACAGATTTTCTTACTAATGGTTTAAAAAAATCGCTTGCTGATAGGCACTTATCCCATCCATTCTAGGCGTATTAGTAGTTCAAATCTGAATGGCACCTGTCTAGGGGTAGAATAAATGGGTTGTTGATTGGTCTAGTAAGTTGGTTGGATCAGGGCGGGTCTTCTTCTTGACCTATTTTGATGTACGACAGAATGCTATCCAGTTGTCGCTGTGAGATGACGGGCCCCATGTTGGATTGGGTGTCCAGGCTGCGCCCAACCTTGAGGGTGTCCATGAAATCCATCAGTTGCTCTGAGAATTCATCCACCAGAGATCGTTGTACCAACACCCTGGTGCCAGCGAAGCAAATCTGCCCTGAGTTAGCGAAAACCCCCATAGCCGCGCCGG
>NZ_JBYSYE010000050.1:0-34101 GCF_058782925.1 Pseudomonas sp. FW305-E2
GCTCTAGAATGCTGGATGGATGCTGGGGCTGCGGCGCAGCCCAATCGCGACACAAGGCCACTCCCATACCATTGAAACCCATCCCCTCCCGCCCCATCTAAGCACCATAGTCATTCACGCAGGTGCCCCATGAGCGACCAGCAGGATTTCCCGGAACACCCGGACGAACACAGCGAAGTCGAACACACCCTCCAGGCCGAAACCGGCCACGCCCTCGCCCTGCCCGGCCAGCAGCTGCCGGACAAGGTCTACGTCATCCCGATCCACAACCGCCCGTTCTTCCCGGCCCAGGTACTGCCGGTCATCGTCAATGAAGAACCCTGGGCCGAAACGCTCGACCTGGTGGCCAAGTCACCGGACCACTGCCTGGCGCTGTTCTTCATGGACACCCCGCCAGAAGACCACCGCCACTTCGACACCTCGGCACTGCCGCAGTACGGCACGCTGGTCAAGGTGCACCATGCCAGCCGCGAAAACGGCAAATTGCAGTTCGTCGCCCAGGGCCTGTCCCGGGTGCGTATCCGCAACTGGCTCAAGCACCACCGCCCGCCCTACCTGGTCGAAGTCGAATACCCGCGCCAGCCCGCCGAGCCGACCGACGAGGTCAAAGCCTACGGTATGGCACTGATCAACGCGATCAAGGAGCTGCTGCCGCTCAACCCGCTGTACAGCGAAGAGCTGAAGAACTACCTCAACCGCTTCAGCCCCAACGACCCCTCGCCGCTCACCGACTTCGCCGCCGCGCTCACCTCGGCCACCGGCAACCAGTTGCAGGAAGTGCTCGACTGCGTGCCCATGCTCAAACGCATGGAAAAGGTACTGCCAATGCTGCGCAAAGAGGTGGAAGTCGCACGCTTGCAGAACGAGATTTCGGCCGAGGTCAACCGGCAGATCGGCGAGCACCAGCGCGAGTTCTTCCTCAAGGAACAACTCAAGGTCATCCAGCAGGAGCTGGGGCTGACCAAGGACGACCGCAGCGCCGACCTCGAACAGTTCGAACAGCGCCTGGAAGGCAAGACCCTGCCGCCCCAGGCACGCAAGCGCATCGATGAAGAGATGGGCAAACTGGCCATCCTGGAAACCGGCTCGCCCGAATACGCCGTCACCCGCAACTATCTGGAATGGGCCACCGCCCTGCCGTGGGGCGTGTACGGCAAAGACAAGCTCGACCTCAAACATGCGCGCAAAGTCCTCGACCAGTACCACGCTGGCCTCGACGACATCAAGGAGCGCATCCTCGAGTTCCTCGCCGTGGGCGCCTGGAAAGGCGAGATCAGCGGCTCGATCGTGCTGTTGGTGGGCCCGCCCGGGGTGGGCAAGACCAGCATCGGCAAGTCCATCGCCGAATCGCTCGGCCGGCCATTCTATCGCTTCAGCGTCGGCGGCATGCGTGACGAAGCCGAGATCAAGGGCCACCGCCGCACCTACATCGGTGCCCAGCCCGGCAAGCTGGTGCAGGCCCTGAAAGACGTCGAAGTGATGAACCCGGTGATCATGCTCGACGAAATCGACAAGATGGGCCAGAGCTATCAGGGTGACCCGGCATCAGCGTTGCTGGAAACCCTCGACCCCGAGCAGAACGTCGACTTCCTCGACCACTACCTCGACTTGCGCCTGGACTTGTCCAAGGTGCTGTTCGTGTGCACTGCCAACACCCTCGATTCGATACCCGGGCCGTTGCTCGACCGCATGGAAGTGATCCGCCTGTCCGGCTATATCACCGAAGAAAAAATGACCATCGCCAAGCGCCACCTGTGGCCCAAGCAGCTGGAAAAGGCCGGCGTTTCCAAGACCAGCCTCAGCATCAGCGACAGCGCACTGCGCCTGGTGATCGACGGTTATGCCCGCGAGGCCGGTGTGCGCCAGCTGGAGAAGCAACTGGGCAAACTGGTGCGCAAGGCTGTGGTCAAGCTGCTGGAAAACCCCGACGCCAAACTTAAGATCGGCACCAAGGACCTGGAGACCGCACTCGGGATACCGGTGTTCCGCAGCGAGCAGGTACTGGCTGGCAAAGGCGTTATCACCGGCCTGGCCTGGACCAGCATGGGCGGCGCCACGCTGCCGATCGAGGCGACCCGCATCCACACCCACAACCGCGGCTTCAAGCTGACGGGCAAACTGGGTGACGTGATGAAGGAGTCTGCCGAAATTGCCTACAGCTACATCAGCTCCAACCTCAAGCAATTTGGCGGGGATCCAGGTTTCTTCAACGAAGCGTTCATCCACCTGCACGTACCCGAAGGCGCCACGCCCAAAGACGGCCCCAGTGCCGGCATCACAATGGCCAGCGCGTTGCTTTCACTGGCCCGCGACCAGCCTGCCAAAAAGGGTGTCGCCATGACGGGCGAGCTTACCCTCACCGGTCAGGTACTGCCGATTGGCGGCGTGCGCGAGAAGGTGATTGCGGCGCGGCGGCAGAAGATTTTCGAACTGATCCTGCCGGAGCCCAACCGCGGCGACTTCGAAGAACTGCCGGACTACCTGCGCGAAGGCCTGACAGTGCATTTCGCCAAGCGCTTTGCCGACGTGGCGAAAGTGCTGTTCTAGCCTGTACCGGCCTCTTCGCGGGCAAGCCCGCACCTGCACGGGTACGCTACCCCTGCAGGCGCGGGCTTACTCGCGAAAGGGCCGGCACAGGCAACACAAATGTCCTCGATCATCGGTTATCCTCAGGCCATCGCCAGCCTTCGGAGCCACCATGACCTCTCCTCGTCTGCTCGTTCCCCTGAGCTTCGCCCTGCTTTCTGCCTGCGCTCAACAACCCTCGCAGCCTGTTGACCTGGACGCCGAAAGCGAATGCCCAAAGCGCCTGCAGGTCGGTCAGGTCCTCACGCTTACCCTGCCCAGCAACCCCACCACCGGCTACCGCTGGCTGTTACAGAACCCGGCGCCCAACGTATTGCAAAGCCTTGGCCCCGAGGTTTACAGCGCGCCTGAAGACACCGGTATCGTCGGCAGCTCGGGCATGTCGACCTGGCGCTTCCAGGCCCGCGCTGCCGGCGAAGGGAACCTGGTATTGGTCTACCAGCAACCCTGGGCCCCGGAAGTGCGCCCGGTGCAGACCTTCGATTGCGCCATTCGGGTCAATTGAACGCACAGCGCTGGTCAGCCAACCATGCATCCCGGCTGCGGTTTGGCTAGAATGCGCCCCCTGCCTATCACCAGCCGCCTGGATTCGCCGTGAGCAAACAACCCGACCGCCTTTTCTCCCAACCCCTGGAGCAGGTGCCCGACTTCGTCTTCAACGAAGACGTCGTACGTGTGTTCCCGGACATGATCAAGCGCTCGGTGCCCGGTTACCCAACCATTGTCGAGAACCTCGGGGTTCTGGCCGCCCGGTTCGCCCAGCCAGGCACCGCACTGTACGATCTGGGCGCATCGCTGGGCGCCGTTACCCAGTCGCTGCGTCGCCATGTGCGCAGCGACGGCTGCAGGGTAATCGCGGTGGATAACTCCGCTGCCATGGTCGAGCGCTGCCGGCAGTACCTCACTGCACAAGATTCGATGTTCCAGGAGTTGCTGCCGGTGCACGTGCTGGAGGCCGATATCCTTGCCCTGCCCTTCGAGCCGGCCTCGGTAGTGGCGATGAACTTCACCCTGCAGTTCATTGCCCCTGACCAGCGCCTTGAACTGCTCGGGCGAATCCGCCAGGCGCTGCTGCCCGGCGGCGCGCTGATTCTGTCGGAGAAGCTGCGCTTCGCCGATGAGCAAGCGCAGGACCTGCTCAATGAACTGCACCTGGATTTCAAACGGGCCAATGGCTACAGCGAACTGGAGATCGCCCAGAAGCGCAGTGCCATCGAAAACGTGATGAAGCCCGATACACTCGAAACCCACCAGGAACGCCTGCGCGCAGCCGGCTTCTCGAAAGTGGTGCCTTGGTTCCAATGCCTTAACTTCGCCTCGTTGATAGCCCTGCCATGATCGATCTGTCTCCCCTCGTCCGCCGCCTGGCGGGCACGCCCCTGGCTTCCTGGTCGCAAGGCCTGCAAGCGCAACTGGACGCCAAGCTGGAAAAGGGTCACGGTGACCTCGACCGCTGGCGCGGGGCGCTGGAAGCCCTGCCCGCCCTGCAACCCAGTGAAGTCGACCTGGTCAACGGGTTGCGTCTGGATTGCGACTGCGACGACGCCACCCGCGCGCAGATGCGCCAGGCACTGATGGGCCTGTCGCCCTGGCGCAAGGGTCCATTCGACCTGTTTGGCGTGCACGTTGACACCGAATGGCGTTCGGACTGGAAGTGGTCGCGGGTCGGCCCGCACCTGGACCTCAAAGGCAAACGCGTACTCGACGTGGGCTGTGGCAATGGCTACTACCAATGGCGCATGCTCGGCGCCGGCGCAGACATGGTGGTCGGGGTCGACCCCAACTGGCTGTTCTTCTGCCAGTTCCAGGCCGTGCAGCAATACCTGCCGGAGTTACCGGCCTGGCACCTGCCGTTCGCCCTGGAAGACCTGCCCGCCAACCTTGAAGGTTTCGATACCGTGTTTTCCATGGGCGTGTTCTATCACCGCCGCTCGCCAATCGAGCACCTGCTGGCGCTCAAGGACTGCCTGGTCAAAGGTGGCGAGCTGGTGCTGGAAACGCTGGTTATCGAGGGCGACGAAAACCAGGTGCTGGTGCCTGAGGACCGCTACGCACAGATGCGCAACGTCTGGTACCTGCCGTCGGTACCGGCATTGGCCCGCTGGTTGCGCCGTGCCGGCTTCAGCGATGTGCGCTGCGTCGACGTGAGCGTGACCAGCGTCGAGGAGCAGCGCAGCACCGATTGGATGCGCTACCAGTCGCTGAGCGACTTCCTCGACCCGAACGACCACAGCAAGACCGTCGAAGGCCTGCCTGCCCCACGCCGCGCCACCCTGCTGGCGCGCAAATAAAAAAGGCGCCCGCAGGGGCGCCTGAATACACCTGCGGCGAGGAGCCGTCGCGGCGCAGGTGTCGTTACCTCAATCCTTGGCCACCTCACGCGCCTTCTCTTGCGCCTTGCGCTCGCGCTCGGCAACAGCCTGTTGCTTGTCGCCATGCAGTCGCTGCTGGTCTTCGCGGAAGGCTTGCCAGAACTGCTTCGAGCGCTCCGCACCGCCCTCGGCATAAACACTGGCGCTGCCCAGGGCAAGGGTGGCCAACAGCAGGTATTTGGTCAGGTTCATCGTGTTTGCCTCGTAATAACCGATCAGACACGGCCATCCTAGCGAGGGCTGGCTAACGGCAAGGTGAGGCGGGGATTACAGTCCTGCAATGTGGCCTTGTGTGGACTGTTCGGACCTCTTCGCGGTTAAACCCGTTCCTACAGGCGCGGGTTTACCCGCGAAGAGGCCCGAATAGACAGCCAGATAACAGCAGAATTACAAATCCGTTATCTGCACCGCAGGCCTTTTTTCATGCCGTAACATTGGAGCGCTTGACCCTGATGTCACTACAGGGTCAAGAATCGCCCCCTTTCAATACACCGAGCCCCCCATGCGCCTACTGATCATCGAGGACGAGCTGCGTACCGCCGACTACCTGCAACAGGGCCTTCGCGAGAACGGTTACGTGGTCGACTGCGCCCACACAGGCACCGACGGCCTGCACCTGGCACGCCAACAGGCCTATGACCTGGTCATCCTCGACGTCAACCTGCCCGAAATCGATGGCTGGACCGTGCTACAGCGGCTACGTGCCGAATCGGCCACGCGTATCATGATGCTGACCGCCCACGGTCGCTTGGCCGACCGGGTAAAAGGCCTGGACCTGGGCGCGGATGACTACCTGCTCAAGCCCTTTGAGTTCCCTGAGCTACTGGCGCGCATCCGCAGCCTGCTACGCCGCAACGACCAGCAACTGCAGCCCAGCACCCTGCGCGTCGCTGACCTGGAACTGGACCCCGGCCGCCACCGCGCCTACCGCGCCGGGCAGCGCATCGACCTGACCGCCAAGGAGTTCGCCCTGCTGCACCTGCTAATGCGCCAGACTGGCGAAGTGTTGTCGCGCACGCAAATCATCTCGCTGGTGTGGGACATGAACTTCGACTGCGACACCAACGTGGTCGAGGTCTCGATCCGGCGCCTGCGGGCGAAGATCGACGACCCGTTCGACAACAAGCTAATCCATACCCTGCGTGGTGTGGGCTACGTACTTGAGGCTCGCCTTTGAAAAACGCCAGCCTGTCGTTACGCCTGGGCCTGAGCGTGACATTGATGGGCGCCGCACTGGTGCTGCTGCTGGCCTGCCTGGCCGTGTTTGCCCTGGATCACGAACTGGACAGCCGCGCGCGCAAGGATTTGGCGCGCAAGATGCTTCAGGTCGAGCACAACCTGCGTGTCGACCTGCGCAGCGAGGACCTGGGCAGCCGCGCCCATCCACTGCTGGACCTGGTGATGGGGCATGACAACCTAAGCCTCAGTGTGCTGGCTCTCGACGGCCGCCACCCCCACCTGCTCAGCCTCGGCCCGGCCCTGGAATCGCGGGTCGGTGAACTGCACACCGATGCGCGTCTGGCCTTTCACGCCTGGCGTGACAGCGGCGGTAACCAGATCCTCACCGTTACCCGGCTGATGCGCCTGCGCGACAACACCCCTGTCAAGGTGATGATGTCGCTCAACCGCGCCGACGACAACGCCCTGCTGCAAGCCTACCTGCACTCGACGTTGCTCGCCTTGCCACTGCTACTGGTTTTGATTGGTGCGGGGGCATGGTGGCTGATGCAGCGCGGCCTGAAACCATTGCGGCACTTCCGGCGCATTGCCGGGCAGGTGTCGGCCCAGGACCTGCAGCATCGCCTGCCCGCTACCGCCCTGCCGCAGGAACTGGCAGACCTGGCCGGCAGTATCAACGTGATGCTCGATCGACTCGACCAAGGTGTCAGGCAGCTGTCGCAGTTCTCTGACGACCTGGCCCATGAACTGCGCACACCGTTGAGCAACCTCATGGGCAAGGCGCAGGTGACACTGGCCCGTGAGCGGGACAACGCCAACTATCGGGAAGTGCTTGAAGACAGCATCGAAGAGCTAACCCGGCTCAACCGCATCATCAACGACATGCTGTTTCTTGCCCAGGTCAGCCAGCCGCATACGCAGGTTGCGTTGAAACCCTTGGCGCTGTCCGACGAGGCAGCGCGGGTTGTCGAGCTGTTTGCCTACAGTGCCGAGCTGAAAGAAATTGAGCTACGTGTTCAGGGCTGGGGGACAGCGCTGGGAGACCGGCTGATGTTTCAGCGGGCACTGTCGAACCTGTTGAGCAACGCCATACGGCACAGTCCCGAGAGTAAACCCGTGGCTCTGCGCATCGAGCGCTCGGGCAGCGAAGTCAGGCTATCCGTGGAGAACCAGGGGCCGGGTGTGCCTGCAGAGCACCAGTCGCGCTTGTTCGAGCGGTTTTACCGAGTAGGTTCGGGGCGTTCGCGGCTGGAGGGCGGGACCGGGTTGGGGTTGGCGATCGTGAAGTCGATCATGCAGTTGCATGGCGGGCGGGTCGAGGTCAGCAGCTGCCCCCTGGGGCCTACCCGGTTTACCCTGGTGTTTCCTGCCGAGTGATCGGCCGCCTGTGCTGGCCTCTTCGCGGGCTTGCCCGCTCCCACAGGGGTGCACAGCCTCAAGGCCTGTGGGTACCTGTGGGAGCGGGCAAGCCCGCGAAGAGGCCGGTACAGGCGACCAACAATCAGCGCGAAGCCGCCACGATCAGCGCCTTCATCTCGGCCACAGCAGCCTTGAAGCCGACAAACAAGGCATGCGCCACCAATGCATGGCCAATGTTCAGCTCATTGATACCCTTGATCGCCGCCACCGCCTCGACGTTGTGGTAGTGCAGCCCGTGACCCGCATTGACGATCAGCCCATGCCCCACGCCAACCGCCACACCCTCGACGATCCGCTGGAGCTCTTCAGCCACTTCGGTGGGGGTTTCGGCATCGGCATAACGGCCGGTGTGAAGCTCGATGGCCGGTGCGCCAACCCGATGCGAGGCCTCGATCTGCCGTTCGTCGGCGTCGATGAACAGCGACACCTCGGCACCGGTACGCGCCAGCCGTTCGACTGCAGCCTTGATCCGCGCTTCCTGCCCTGCCACATCCAGGCCACCTTCAGTGGTCAGCTCCTGACGGGTTTCGGGTACAAGGCAGATGTGCGCCGGGCGAATCTTCTCGGCAAAGGCCATCATCTCTTCGGTGACGCCCATCTCGAAGTTCATGCGGGTCTGCAGCACATCCTTGAGCAGCACAACGTCACGCTCCTGGATGTGCCGGCGGTCTTCACGCAGGTGCACGGTGATGCCATCGGCGCCTGCTTCCTCGGCGTCCAGGGCAGCCTTGACCGGGTCAGGGTAGCGCGTGCCACGGGCCTGGCGCAGGGTCGCCACGTGGTCGATGTTTACGCCAAGAAGCATGCGGTTACTGTGAGTCACGAAAGGCTCTCCTGAAGATTGAGCCCAACAGCATACGTCCTGATCAGCGCTTGCGAAACAGTTCCCGGCTGACCAGCGGTTTTGCCCCCAGGTGAACTGCCAGTGCCTGGCGCATCAGCCGCTTTGCAGCGAGCAAGGCGCCAGGTGCGTCCCAATCGGCTTCAGCCAGGGCCAGCAACTCGATCCCGCGAAACAGGCCGGGCTGCAACAGCTCGACCCGCTCCAGGCCGGCATCCACGCGCAGGCGATACAGGCCGTCGGCGGCGATCGGCTGGTCGTTGACGTCTTGGCTCAATGAAAACGCATACCCGAGCTCATCAAGCAGCCGCCATTCGAACGAACGCAGCAGAGGTTCCAGCAGGCGGCCTTCAGCCAGGGCCTGCAAGGTCAGGGTGTAGTGTTCGAAAATGGCCGGAAACGGTGCTTCGGCGGGCAGCAGCCGCATCAGCAACTCATTCAGGTACAAACCGCTGAACAGCGCATCGCCATGCAGCCAGGCGGCGATGCCGCTGCTGTCCATGCGGCCGACATTCTTCAGCTCGCCGCGCCCCCGCAGCTCTAGCTCCAGGAGGACGAACGGCCGCACCAGGCTACCGCCCTTACCCCGCGCGCGACGTAGCACGGCGCGCATGCGGCCCTGCGGGGTGAAAAAGTCCACCAGCGCGCTGGTTTCCTTATAGGCACGGCTGTGCAGCACATAGGCTGGCTGGCCGACAGGTTGTTCCATTAAAAATCACTCGCGCCGAGGGTTGCACTGGCCCTTGTGGGAGCGGCCTTGTGTCGCGAAAAGGGCCGCAAAGCGGCCCCAGATTTTTAGCTTTGCAGCATAAATCGCCGGGGCTGCTGCGCGGCCCTATCGCAACACGAGGCCGCCCCTACAGGGACCAGCGCGCGGCTTACAGGTCGCCGTAGCCCAGCGAACGCAGGGCGCGCTCGTCGTCGGACCAGCCGCCCTTTACCTTGACCCACAGGTTGAGCATGACCTTGGAATCGAATAGCACTTCCATGTCCTTGCGCGCCTCGGAACCGATGCGCTTGATGCGCTCACCCTTGTCACCAATGATGATTTTCTTCTGGCCATCGCGTTCAACCAGGATCAACGCGTGAATGTGCAGCACATGGCCCTGCTGCTTGAATTCCTCGATCTCCACGGTGATCTGGTACGGCAACTCCGCACCCAACTGGCGCATGATCTTCTCGCGCACCAGTTCGGCGGCCAGGAAGCGGCTGCTACGGTCGGTGATCTGGTCTTCGGGGAAGAAATGATCGTTCTCGGGCAGGTGCTTGGCGATCTGTGCCTCCAGCGCCTCGAGATTGTGCCCCTGCTGCGCGGAAATCGGCATCACCTCGGCGTTCGGCAGTTGCTCTTGGAGCCACTGCAGGTGCGGGATCAGCTCGGCTTTCTCTTCCATACGGTCGGTCTTGTTGACCGCGATGATCAGCGGGCCGGTCACATATTGCACGCGCTCCAGAACCAGTTGGTCCTCGTCGGTCCACTTGGTACGGTCGACCACGAAGATCACCACGTCGACGTCCTTGAGGGCCGCCGAGGCATTGCGGTTCATGTAACGGTTCAGGGCCTTGTCGTTGGCCTTGTGCATACCGGGGGTATCGACGTAGATGGCCTGCACATCACCTTCGGTCTTGATGCCGAGCATGTTGTGGCGGGTGGTCTGCGGCTTTCGCGAAGTAATCGCCAGCTTCTGGCCCAGGATGTGGTTGAGCAGGGTCGACTTGCCGACGTTGGGACGGCCAACAATGGCTACGTAGCCGCAGCGGGTCGGGTTGCTATCAGTCATTGCCATTCTCCACGCCCAGGGCGATCAGTGCAGACGCGGCGGCGACTTGCTCGGCAATACGCCGGCTAACGCCTTGACCACGGCTCTTGTTGTTCAGCAGTACCACTTCGCATTCGACGAAGAAGGTCCGGCAGTGTGGTTCACCCTGGATATCCACGACTTCGTAACGCGGCAGCTCACAGCTGCGCGACTGCAGGAACTCTTGCAGGCGGGTTTTCGGATCTTTATTGGTGTCGACCAGTGTCAGGCCTTCAAACTCATCGGCCAGCCAGGCCAGAATGCGCTCCCGGGCGGTGTCCATGTCAGCGTCCAGGTAGATGGCACCAATCAGTGCCTCCAGGGCGTCGGCCAGGATCGACTCGCGGCGAAAGCCGCCGCTCTTGAGTTCTCCGGAACCCAGGCGCAGGTAATCGCCCAGATCAAAACCACGGGCCAGACGGGCCAGGGTCTCCCCCTTGACCAACCGCGCACGCAGCCGCGACAACTGGCCTTCGCGAGCCTGCGGAAAACGCTCGAACAGCGCTTCGCCGGCAACGAAGTTGAGAATGGCGTCACCGAGGAACTCCAGGCGCTCATTGTTGCGCCCGGCGTAACTGCGATGGGTCAGTGCCAGGAGCATCTGGTCCTGGTTCTTGAAGGTGTAACCGAGCTTTCGCTCCAGACCGGCAAGGGAAGCACTCATGCGGCCACCCGATCGTTGTTCAACGCGTTGTTCAAATCAACATCCTGAAAGACTGTTTGGCTGTGGTCCGCCGATTGATGTGTGGCGAATCTCCCGATCCCTGAGAACACAGCCTATGTCAGAAATGCATTCGGCGCTGTCTGCTGGACAGCGCCGATGGGTATCAATGGATCAGGCCAACCCGCGACAGGTTGGGCAAGTGGCTGAGTTTGGGCTCTGGCCAGCTCATCCACACCGCGAAGGCCTTGCCGACAATGTTCCGGTCCGGAACCATGCCGTGCAGTTCCTTGGGAATGTTCGGGTCATCCCAGAAACGGCTATCGTTGGAGTTGTCGCGGTTGTCGCCCATCATGAAGTAATGGCCCGCAGGCACGGTCCACTGCTGGTCCGGCGGCATGCGATAACGGCTCATTTCCTTGCGGATCAGGTGTTCGGCCGCGCCGAGCTTTTCCTTGTACAGCTGAGCACTGCCCAGGGTACCCGGCTCGCTGCCCACCAGTTGTTCGGCAACGGGCTGGCCGTTGACGAACAGCCGCTTGTCGTTGGTGTAACGGACTACGTCGCCCGGCAGGCCAACCACACGCTTAATGTAGTTGACATTCGGGTCGCTCGGGTAGCGGAACACCATCACATCCCCGCGTTGCGGGTCACCGACCTCGATGACCTTCTTGTCGATCACCGGCAGGCGAATGCCGTACGAGAATTTGTTCACCAGGATGAAGTCGCCCACTTCCAGGGTCGGTTTCATCGATCCCGAAGGAATCTGGAACGGCTCGACCAGGAACGAACGCAGCACCAGCACGATAAACAGCACCGGGAAGAACGACTTGCCGTACTCGACCAGCAACGGCTCCTTGTTCAGCCGTTCGACCACCGCCATCTCAGGCTGGCTGACGCTGCCCTGATAGTTGGCGATTGCCGCACGCCGGCGCGGGGCCAGGAACAGCAGGTCGATCAAGCCCAGCAGACCGCAGATGAAGACGGCGATGACTAGCAACAGCGGGAAATTTAGCGACATAGGACCTAGCTATCCAACCTGAGCACGGCGAGGAAGGCTTCTTGTGGAATTTCCACATTGCCCACCTGTTTCATGCGTTTCTTACCGGCCTTCTGCTTCTCCAGCAGCTTCTTCTTACGGCTGACGTCACCGCCGTAGCACTTGGCCAGTACGTTCTTTCTGAGCGCCTTGACGGTTGTCCGCGCAATGATCTGGCCGCCAATGGCTGCCTGGATCGCTACGTCGAACATCTGCCGAGGGATCAGTTCCTTCATCTTCTCGGTCAACGCACGGCCTTTGTAGGCCGCGTTGTCGCGGTGCACGATCAATGCCAGGGCATCGACCTTGTCGCCATTGATCAGTACGTCCAGCTTGACCAGGTTGGCCGACTGGTAGCGATCGAAATGATAATCCAGCGAAGCATAGCCGCGGCTGGTGGATTTGAGGCGGTCGAAGAAGTCGAGCACCACTTCGTTCATCGGCATGTCGTAACGCACCTGCACCTGACTGCCGAGGAACTGCATGTCGCGCTGTACGCCACGCTTCTCGATGCACAGGGTGATGACGTTGCCCAGGTGCTCCTGCGGAACCAGGATGGTCGCGGTGACGATCGGCTCGCGGAAGTCGGCTACAGCCGAGACGTCAGGCAGCTTGGACGGGTTGTCGACGACGATGGTTTCGCCGGTTTTCAACTCCAGCTCATAGATCACGCTGGGTGCGGTGGTGATCAGGTCCAGGTCGTATTCGCGCTCCAGGCGCTCCTGGATGATCTCCATGTGCAACATGCCCAGGAAACCGCAACGGAAGCCAAAGCCCAGCGCGTCGGAGCTTTCCGGCATGTACTGCAGCGAGGAGTCGTTCAGGGTCAGCTTCTGCAGAGCGTCGCGGAAATCCTCGAAGTCGTCGGAGCTGACCGGGAACAGGCCGGCGTAGACCTGCGGCTGAATTTTCTTGAAGCCTGGCAACACCTCGACCTCAGGGGTCGAGGACAGGGTCAGGGTGTCGCCAACCGGGGCACCGTGGATGTCCTTGATGCTGGCGATGATGAAGCCTACTTCGCCGGCTTTCAGATCAGCGGTCTGGGTGTGTTTCGGGGTGAAGACACCGACGCTGTCGACCAGGTGCACCTTGCCGGTGGACTTGACCAGGATCTTGTCGCCTTTCTTGACGCGGCCCTGGCGCACACGCACCAGCGAGACCACACCCAGGTAATTGTCGAACCAGGAGTCGATGATCAGCGCTTGCAGCGGTGCATCGATCTCACCTTCTGGCGCGGGGATGGTGTGCACCAGGCGCTCGAGCACCTCGTCAACGCCCATACCGCTCTTGGCGCTGCAGGCCACGGCGTCGGTGGCATCGATACCGATGATCTTCTCGATCTCGTCCTTGACGCGGTCCGGGTCGGCCTGGGGCAGGTCCATCTTGTTCAGGACCGGCATGACCTCCAGGCCCTGCTCGATGGCGGTGTAGCAGTTGGCTACGGACTGGGCCTCCACGCCCTGACCGGCGTCAACCACCAGCAGTGCCCCTTCACAGGCCGCCAGCGAACGCGAAACTTCGTAGGTGAAGTCGACGTGGCCGGGGGTATCGATGAAGTTCAGCTGGTAGGTCTTGCCGTCCTGCGCCTTGTAGTGAAGGGTGACGCTGTGGGCCTTGATGGTGATACCGCGCTCACGCTCCAGGTCCATGGAATCGAGCACCTGGGCTTCCATCTCGCGCGCCGACAGGCCACCGCACATCTGGATGAAACGGTCAGCCAGCGTCGACTTGCCATGGTCGATGTGGGCGATGATGGAGAAATTGCGGATATGACTCAAATCACTCACGGGTCAACACTCGAAAAGGCTGCGAGCCGGACGCCCGCCGAAAAATAGCCGGGAATTGTACCTTAAGCTGCTGGGTTATGGGAGATTCCTCTGTCCGACTGTACACAGCAATCATTCCGGCAATTGTGAAGATTCATGAAAAAGGGCAGCCGAAGCTGCCCTTTCGCCTTGCGAAACCGCTTATTCAGCAAGCTTGAAGGTGATGAAGCTGGCGCGGCCCTGACGCAGCACGCGCATCGACACAGATCGGTTCTTCGGCAGTTCCTTGGCGATTTCGGTGAATTCCTTCGCCGAACCGATAGCCTGGTTGTTCAGATGGCTGATGACATCACCCGGGCGCAAGCCGATCATGGCTGCCGGGCCATCCTGCACTTCCTTGATGACCACGCCACCTTTGAGCTCCAGGGACTTTTTCTGCTCGGCGGTCAGGTCGGCGACCGATACACCCAGGCGGTTGCTGCTGCGCTCGGCGCCGCCTTCGGTGCCAGCGCCAATCTCAACGTCGTCATCCGGCAGCGCGCCGACGCTGATGTCCAGGTTCTGGCGCTTGCCATTGCGGATGATTTCCAGCTTGGCCTTCTCGCCATCCTTGAGGCCGCCAACCAGGTGCGGCAGATCGGCCGACATGACGATTGGCTGGCCGTTCATGCTGAGGATCACGTCGCCCACCTGCAGGCCGCCTTTGGCTGCCGGGCCGTTTTCCAGCACCTGGGCCACCAGGGCGCCCGCCGGTTTGTCCAGGCCGAACGATTCAGCCAGGTCCTTGTTGACCTCCTGAATCACTACGCCCAGCCAGCCGCGGCTGACCTTGCCGTCTTTCTTCAGCTGGTTGGAGACATCAATCGCCACGTCAATCGGGATGGCGAACGACAGCCCCATGAAACCGCCAGAACGGGTGAAGATCTGCGAGTTGATACCCACCACTTCGCCTTTCATGTTGAACAGGGGGCCGCCGGAGTTACCCGGGTTGATGGCCACGTCGGTCTGGATGAACGGTACGTAGGTGTCATTGGGCAGGGTCCGGCCCTTGGCGCTGACGATACCTTTGGTCACCGAATGGTCGAAGCCGAACGGTGAACCGATGGCCAGTACCCACTCGCCCACCTTGAGCTTCTCGGAGTCACCCAGTTTCACCGTTGGCAAATTCTTGCCATCGACCTTCAGCAGCGCCACGTCAGTACGCGGGTCGGTACCCACCAGCTTGGCCTGCAGCTCGCTACGGTCCGACAGGCGGACGATGATCTCGTCGGCATCGGCCACCACATGGTTATTGGTGAGCACGTAGCCATCACTGGAGATGATGAAACCCGAGCCCAGCGACTGCGCCTCGCGCTGGCGGTCGCCGCGCGGCGAGCGCGGCTGCTGGGGCATGTTGCGCTCGAAGAACTCGCGGAACATCGGCGGCAGGCCTTCCAGGTCCGGCATCTGGCCTGCGGCGATTCGGCGGTCAGGCAGCTTCTGCTTGGTACTGATGTTGACCACCGCCGGCGAAGCCTGCTCCACCAGGGTGGTGAAGTCCGGCAGGGCTTCCTCGGCCTGGGCGGTGAGGACTTGGCCGAGCATCAGCACAGCAGCGAACATCATTAGGTAGGATTTCAAGCGTGGTATTGACATACGACTCCCGTCACAACGAGCGGTAGTTTGGAAAGACCCCTGCACAACGCAGAAAGGCCAGGCTCTTCAAAGCCTGACCTATAGAAAATTTGCCGATGGATTGCAAATGACAATGCTTTAATTTCATTTCAGCCGTATACCCGCCCACCTTGGCTCGGCACGCAAAAGCGCGCCATTACTGGCGCGCCTGGGCATCCTGGGGGCGCATCGACAGGGCAACGCGCTCTGCCGTACCCAGCGGAATTTCGCCAACCACGGTCACCATCACTTTGCCCTTGGGTGTATTCAGGCGACGCGAGACTGCCGAAGTCGGGCCTAACTGGGTGCGCATGTCGGTGCCGCCATCATCGCTCACTTGCTCGATGAACACCGAAAAACGCGCCAGGCCGTCGTCATACATCAAGCTGCTGACCGAACTGTTGCGCTTGGGATCGCGGCGTACCGAGCTGTTGACCAGCTCGAAACCGGGTGGCAGCCAGTCCGAACGCCAACCCGCGACGGTATCATTGCTGCCGGCAGCCACATGCTGCACCGGCTTGCAGCCAGCACCTGGGCGCAGGTCAGCGTCGCTGGGGACATCATCGGTATCGAGACGGGTCATCTGGAAGCGTTCCAGCAACTGCCCCTTGTCGTTGAGCATCAACGAACGCAGCGGCAAACCCGAGTGACGGTCCAGATGCAATTCGAATGCATAGCGATGCTGGTCGCGTGGCGTGAGCGCAATGATCACGGCATCGCGCCCGGCGACCCGTGACTTGCCTGCAACACTCAAATCGTACCAGCCCATCAGTTTCAGCGGATCAAGCACACGCGGTGCGGTATCCGGCGGCACCGTGACACCGCTGGCCAAGGCCCCGCTGACGCACTGCACCTTGCCATCTACGCGCACGATCTCCTGGGCGGCGCCATCAAGCTGCAACAGCCGCTCGCTGACCTTGCCGTCGTCGACCCTGTGCCAGATGTCGTGGGAGGAGAAACTGCCGTTGCGTTCGTAGACGAACGACCCTTGATAGCTCTGTTTTTGCTCGGCCTGTGCCAGCTTGTTCAGCCATTCACTCGCCTCAGGCGAAGAATTGGCCGCCAATGCTGGCACCGTCATGCAGCTGCCAATCAGCAGCGACAGGAGAGGTAGCGCGCGCATGATCCTCCTTACTTAACGGTTTTCCAGGCTGGCGGCGCGGGCATACGGCAATGCGGTTTCAGTGCCCTTGAGCGCAGATTCCTGGGCATGCTGGCGCAGGTAGCCTGGCAGACGCTGATCCCAGCCGGCCTGGTTCTGCAGCACGCCATTGGCCATCGGCCCGGTCGGTTGCTCACTGCTCTCACTATAGCCTGCCAAAACGGCCGGGCCTTGCGCTTGTGGCACACTCAGGCCCTGCTGGACAGGCTGCTGGGCAGCAAGCTCTGCACCCGTGATCTCGTCCTGGTTGTACATACGCACACCCGCCAGCACTGCCACGGTAACCGAGGCGGCAACCGCCAGGCGACCAATGCTGCGCCAAGGGCCTTTCTTGACCTTGGCTGGCACGGCTTCGTCGGCCAGCGCAGCGGACACCGCCGAGGCGATATCCAGGTTAGGCAGCAGCAGCTCCTTGTGCATGGCTGCTCGGGCAACCTGGTAACGCGACCAGGTGGCACGGGTTTCGGCGTCGTCGACGGCGTTCAACACCCGACGCAGTTCCAATTCATCCGCTTCGTTATCCATCACCGCGGACAGCGATTCCTGCAAAGCTTCACGACTCATGGCGGTTCCTCTCTTGGCGCTGTCGCCGCTGTCTCAGGTTTCCTGCAACAACGGCTGCAGGGCTTTATCTATGGCCTCCCGAGCGCGGAAGATTCGAGAGCGCACGGTACCCACCGGACATTGCATGACACTGGCAATGTCTTCGTAACTCAGCCCGTCGAACTCGCGTAGCGTCAATGCCGTACGCAGGTCTTCGGGCAGTTGCTGGATGGTGCGATGGACAGTGCCTTCGATTTCATCCCGCAACAACGAGCGCTCTGGGGACTCGAGATCCTTGAGACCATGATCGCCGTCGTAAAACTCCGCATCCTCGGAGCTCACATCACTGTCTGGCGGCCGTCTTCCACGGGACACCAGGTAATTCTTCGCCGTGTTGATGGCGATGCGGTACAGCCACGTATAAAACGCACTGTCGCCGCGGAAGTTGCCAAGCGCACGGTAGGCCTTGATGAAGGCTTCCTGTGCTACATCCTGGGCCTCGTGGGTATCGTGGACAAACCGCACGATCAACCCGAGAATCTTGTGCTGATACTTCAGCACCAACAGATCGAAAGCTCGCCTGTCGCCGCGCTGAACGCGCTCGACAAGCTGCTGATCCTCTTCCTGGGTTAGCATGAACACTCCTCAGTGAACTCGAAGGAGCGTTGCATCAGCCATCGCTCAGGCTTGCAAACATAGACTCGGGCTTTGCGCAAAAGTTCTCCCCTCCAAGCAAGTTTCCTGCAGCCCTTGGTCGGCTTGCACGGAAGACGCGGCGCGGTCACGGCCGGCTACGTCGATAATCAGGTTTCAAATACGCAGGGGTAAAGCCCGGAAAGGCCTGCCGCCCTGCGTCGCCGCGGCAAATTGTGGCGTACGGGCAGCCTTCATAGGATTTCCGGCCATGTCGGAAAGTTCCCACAAAGGTCGTCGCAACCTGGCAGGTAGCATGGAAATTGGCCACCCGGGGCTGCTATAAAGGCATCCCGACACGTTTAACGATAGTTTCACAATGCCATCCGCGCGTGACCATTGTGCCGTGCCCCTCCTAAAGATTACTAGTGTCCCGACATGAGCCAACAATTCCAACATGATGTCCTGGTGATCGGCAGCGGTGCCGCCGGTCTCAGCCTGGCACTTAACCTCCCCAGCCACCTTCGCGTTGCCGTATTGAGCAAGGGCGACCTGTCCAACGGCTCGACCTTCTGGGCCCAGGGTGGCGTCGCTGCAGTGCTGGACAATACCGATACTGTGCAGTCGCATGTCGAGGACACCCTCAATGCCGGCGGCGGGCTGTGCCATGAAGACGCCGTGCGCTTTACCGTCGAGCACAGCCGCGAAGCGATCCAGTGGCTGATCGAGCAAGGCGTGCCCTTCACCCGCGATGAGCACTACAGCGTCGACGATGGCGGTTTCGAGTTCCACCTCACCCGTGAAGGGGGCCATAGCCACCGGCGCATCATCCATGCCGCCGACGCTACCGGCGCGGCAATTTTCACCACGCTGCTGGAACAGGCTCGCCAGCGCCCGAACATCCAGCTGCTGGAACAGCGGGTGGCGGTCGACCTGATCACTGAACGCCGCCTGGGCCTGCCCGGCGAACGCTGCCTGGGCGCCTACGTGCTCGACCGCAACACCGGCGAGGTGGACACTTTCGGCGCGCGCTTCACCGTGCTGGCCACGGGCGGTGCGGCCAAGGTCTACCTCTATACCAGCAACCCCGATGGTGCCTGCGGTGACGGTATCGCCATGGCTTGGCGGGCCGGCTGCCGAGTGGCGAACCTGGAATTCAACCAGTTCCACCCGACCTGCCTGTATCACCCGCAGGCCAAGAGTTTCCTGATCACCGAAGCCCTGCGCGGCGAGGGCGCCCTGCTGCGCCTGCCCAACGGCGAACGCTTCATGCCACGCTTCGACCCACGCGAAGAGCTGGCCCCACGGGACATCGTGGCCCGCGCCATCGACCACGAGATGAAGCGCCTGGGCGTGGACTGCGTATACCTGGACATCACTCACAAGCCTGCAGATTTCATCAAGAGCCACTTCCCCACCGTGTACGAGCGCTGCCTGGCCTTTGGCATCGATATCACCCGTCAGCCGATCCCGGTGGTGCCTGCGGCGCATTACACCTGCGGCGGGGTGATGGTCGACGACTGCGGCCACACCGATGTGCCTGGCTTGTATGCCATCGGCGAAACCAGTTTCACCGGCCTGCACGGCGCCAACCGTATGGCCAGCAACTCGCTGTTGGAATGTTTCGTATACGGTCGCGCCGCCGCTGCCGACATCCAGGCGCACCTGGAGCAAGTGGACATGCCCAAGGCCCTGCCCGGCTGGGACGCCAGCCAGGTGACCGACTCGGACGAGGACGTGATCATTGCGCACAACTGGGACGAACTGCGGCGCTTCATGTGGGACTACGTCGGCATCGTGCGCACCAGCAAGCGCCTGCAGCGGGCCCAGCACCGCATTCGCCTGCTGCTGGATGAAATCGACGAGTTCTACAGCAACTACAAGGTCAGCCGTGACCTGATCGAGCTGCGCAACCTGGCGCAAGTGGCCGAATTGATGATCCTGTCCGCCATGCAGCGCAAGGAAAGCCGTGGGTTGCATTACACACTGGATTATCCAGGGATGCTGGACGAGGCCAAGGACACCATCCTCAGCCCGCTCTGAAAACGGCGTCGCGGCCTTCGCGGGCTCGCCCCCCCCCTGCCACAGGAATTTGACTGCCTTGCAGCATTGCGCAGTACCTGTGGGAGCGGGCGAGCCCGCGAAGAAGCTGACCCGGTCTCGATCTATGCCTGGCTCACTTCGGCCCAGCGCCGCCGGCTGAACTTCAACCGCACCCGCAATCGCCGATGCTCATCCGGCCCCAGCGCATCCCCCGGTACGCACTGGCTCTGCCCCAACCACCGCCCCGCCCGCTCAAAGCGCAACACCACCAGCCCAGGCAAAGCCACACTATCCCGGCACAAGCGCACTGACTGCCACCCACAGGCACGGCTGAACACCTGCCAGCCCCGCACATCACGGCGCAGGCCGACAACCGCATGCTCATGGGTCAACAGGATACGTCGGGGGATGGCCCAGCCAGCGTGGGCCGTGCAGGCGGCGACAACCGAAAAGGTCAGCCACCCGGGCAGCGGGCTCGCCCACACGGCAAGCCACGCCAGTACCTGACAAGCCAGGTAGGCCACCAGCAGCAGGCGCGAGCCATGCCAGCGGCACTCGAAGCACTCACTTGGGCTGGACACGGTCCAGAATGATGCGGACCATACGCTGCAGTTCCGGGTCTTCGGACTCGGTGCGCTCCATGAACCAGCCGAACATGTCCTGATCCTCGCAGCTCAAGAGACGCACGTACAGTTCACGGTCGGTCTCATTGAGGGTGGGGTAGACTTCCTGGGTGAAAGGCACCAGCAGTACGTCCAGTTCCAGCATGCCGCGGCGGCTGTGCCAGAAAAGCCGGTTGAGTTCAGTTTGTTCGACCATGGGGCCCTCCTCGAATGGGCCGCCAGTATACAGCCCGGCGCGCGAAGCGACACCGGGCGTTGGTCTAGTCACCTACCTATTTTGTTACCGGCGTTCTATGATGGCCGCCAGTCTTTAGCCACCGCGATGACCCATGGCCGATTCCGCTTTCTTCTGCCCCCTGTCCCACGAGGGCATCCTCGCCGTCCGCGGCTCCGATGCAGGCAAGTTCCTGCAAGGCCAGCTGACCTGCAACATCAACTACCTCAGCCAGGAACACGCCAGCCTCGGCGCCCGCTGCATGGTCAAGGGGCGCATGCAGTCGAGCTTCCGCATAGTGCCCGAGGGCAACGGCTACTTGCTGGCCATGGCCAGCGAACTGCTCGACGCGCAACTGGCCGACCTGAAAAAGTACGCCGTGTTCTCCAAGGCCACGCTGACCGACGAAAGCACCGCATGGGCACGCTTCGGCCTGCAAGATGGCGACACCGCGCTGCAGGCGCTGGGGCTTGTCGTGCCCGCAGCCGCTGGTAGCACCGTGCGCCATGACGGGCTGATCGCGATCGCCGTGTCCGCCGGCCGGGTTGAGCTGTGGGTGCCGGCGGCTGACGCCGAGCCTGTACGCCAGGCCCTCGCCGCAGCGCTGCCCGAAGGCACGCTCAACGACTGGCTGCTGGGCCAGATTCGCGCAGGTATCGGCCAGGTCATGGGCCCGACCCGTGAACTGTTCATCCCGCAGATGATCAACCTGCAGGCCGTCGACGGCGTCAGTTTCAAGAAAGGCTGCTACACCGGCCAGGAAATCGTCGCCCGCATGCAGTACCTGGGCAAACTCAAGCGCCGCCAGTACCGCCTGGCTCTGGACCAGCAGGCCATTCCGGCCCCGGGCGCCGAGATCTTCTCGCCCACCCATGGGTCGTCGGTCGGTGAAGTGGTCATTGCTGCCGGCAACGGCGCCGGCTGCGAACTGCTCGCAGTGCTGAGCGCCGAGGCGGTGGAAGACGGCAACCTGCACCTGGGCAGCCTCGAAGGCCCGCGCCTGCAGGTGCTGACCCTGCCTTACGAACTGGACCGCGACCGGGAAATCCAGCGCTGACCAGCCTGCCCCACCCCTGTGGCGGGGCCGCACCACCACTGCGGTAGACATGCCCATGAACAAGCTGGCCGAGTTGGTTCAAGCACAATTGCTCGACGCCATCGAAAAGGATGACCTGGTCCTGCCAACCCTGCCCGAGGTTGCCTTGAGCATCCGCGAAGCAGCGGAAGACAACGAGATCAGCGTAGCGGCCCTGAGCAAGGTGATCGGCCGCGACGCGGCCCTTTCAGCGCGCCTGATCAAGGTCGTCAACAGCCCACTGCTGCGTGCTGCGGTCGAGGTGACCGACCTGCATACCGCCATCACGCGGCTAGGCATCAACTACAGCTGCAACCTGGCCATCGGCCTGGTGATCGAGCAGATTTTCCATGCCCGCTCGCCGGCAGTCGAGCAGAAACTGCGCGATATCTGGGCCAGTAGCCTGGAAGTGGCGGGCATCAGCTACGAAATCTGCCGTCGCTTTACACCTCTGAAGCCTGACCAGGCCACCTTGGGTGGGCTGGTCAACCAGATTGGCGCGCTGCCGGTACTCATCTATGCCGAAGAGCACAACGAACTGTTGTCCGACCCGGTTTGCCTGCATTACGTGATCGAGCAACTCCAGCCGGTGCTGGGGGACAAGATCCTCAAGGCCTGGGAGTTTCCGGAGCAGTTGGTCAACCTGCCGAGCCAGGTTCATGACCTGGACCGCCAGACTGACAAGATCGATTACATCGACATCGTGCAGATCGCCCGCTGCATCAGTCAGCGCGGGCGCCACCGGCCATTGGCTGCGCTGCCGGCTTACCGCCATCTGGGTCTGCCGTTCGGCACCGAGCTGGAGGTCGATGAACTGCTAGAGGCGCGGAGCATGTTGCGCTGAGCTGTAACAGCCTGCCTGGGCCCTTTCGCAGGTGAGCCCGCGAAAGGGTCGACACAGGCAAACCCTCAATCCGCAATAAAACTCACCCGCACCCGCAACCCGCCCTTCTCGCCATCATGCAGGCTCACCTGCGCCAGGTGCGCCCGACAGATCTCGCCAACGATCGCCAGCCCTAGTCCACTGCCCTGCGCACTTCGCCGGTAGAAACGCTCGAACACCCGTTCGCGCTCGGCCTCGGGAATACCTGGCCCGTCGTCTTCCACTTCCAGCACCGCCGGCGCCATTACCCGCAAAATCACATTGCCACCCGCTGGCGTATGCGCCAAGGCATTGTCCACCAGGTTGCTCAACAACTCGTTGAGCAATGTCGGCTCCCCCTTCAGCCACACCGGCGCCTCGGCCTCCAGCGCCAACGCCACCCCGCGCTTGTGCGCCAAAGGCGCCATGGCCATGCCCAATTCGCGGGCCAGCTGGCTCAAATCCAGACGCTGCGCACCGCCCTCGGCAATGGCCCGTGCGCCATTCTCGACCCGCGCCAACGACAGTAGCTGGTTGGCCAGGTGGGTCAGCCTGTCGGTGCCCTGGGCTGCAGACTCCAAGGTCTGCCGCCACTCCTGTGGCTCGGCCGAGCGCAAGCCCAGCTCGACACGTGCCTTCAACGCCGCCAGCGGCGTTCGCAGTTCGTGGGCCGCGTCGGCAATGAACTGCGCCTGGCGCTCGAACTGGCCGCGCAAGCGCTCGGTAAAGTGGTTCAAGGCGCGCACCAGCGGGCCCAGCTCGCGCTGTACCTGTACCACCGGCAACGCTCGCAAGTCGTCCGGCTGACGTTCCTCCACCGCTGTGCGCAGGCGCTCCAACGGCCGCAACGCGGCACTCACGGCAAACCACACCATCACCAACGCCCCCAGTGCCAGCATGCCCAGGCGCAGCAAGGTATCGGCCATCAACCCTCGGGCCATACGCACCCGCGCTTCCTCGGTTTCGGCTACGCGGATTTCTGCCATGCCGTTCATGTTCGGCTCGCTGACCGGCTTCAGCAGGCTGACCACACGAACGTCCTGGCCCAGGTAAGTGGCGTTGTAGAACCGTGCCAATGCCGGATAGTCGTCGGTGCGCGGCGTGCCAGGCGGCGGTGGCGGCAGGTTCTCGTAGCCAGAAATCAGCCTTTGCTGGATATCCAGCACCTGATAGTAAATGCGCCCCGCACTGTCATAGGCGAACGTGTCCAGCGCCACGTAAGGCACATCCGCGCTCAACGAACCATCGCGCTGCGACAGGCCCGCGGCGATGGTTCTCGCCGAAGCCAGCAGGGTGCGGTCGTAGGCGGTGTCGGCGGCCTCGCGGCCATTCCAGTAGGCGCTAAGGCCGCTGGCCAGCATCAGCACCACCAGCAACAGCGCCAAATTACCCAGCAAGCGCCCGCGCAGGCTGCCGTTGTCACGCATCGCGGTGCTCAAGCAAATAACCCAGACCACGGAACGTGACGATGGCTACGGGGTGCCCGTCGAGCTTCTTGCGCAGGCGGTGAATGTAGATTTCGATGGCGTCAGGGCTGGCTTCTTCGTCCAGGCCAAACACCTGGGCAGCCAGCTGCTCCTTGCTCATCACCCGACCCGGGCGGGCGATCAGCGCTTGCAGCACACTCTGCTCGCGTGAGGTCAGCGTCAGGTTGTCATCACCGAGGGTGAAGCGCCGGGTGTCCAGGTCATACACCAACGGCCCACAGCGTTGCTGTCGCTCGCCACCGAGCACACTGCGGCGCAGCAAGGCCTTGACCCGCGCTTCCAGCTCGGTCAGCTCAAACGGCTTGGCCAGATAATCGTCGGCGCCCAGGTTCAGGCCATGGACCCGGTCCTTGACGTCGCTGCGCGCAGTCAGCATCAGCACTGGCAAGGTTTTGCCACGGCCTCGCAAGCGCGCCAGTACCTCAAAGCCGTCCATGCGCGGCAGGCCGACATCCAACACGGCCACGGCGTATTCCTCACTGGCCAGCGCCAAGTCGGCAGCCACGCCGTCATGCAGCACATCTACGGTCAGGCCATGGCTTTTCAAGGCCAGGGCCACGCTTTCGGCCAGTTGCAGGTGGTCTTCGACCAGTAGCACACGCATCGGATTCTCCCGGCTCGGGTGGGGCGGTGGCGCGGAGTGTACCGCTGTCACCACGCCTGTGAAGCCCCTCGTGACAAACCTTTCACGCTGAAAGGTTAGCGAAAGGTTCGTTGCCTAGCATCGCACCACGGTCGCCCTTCGCGCCGAAAAAAGCACCAGCAAGGTGCAACGAATAAGAACAATAAACGGAGTCATCGACGATGCTGTCATTGCAGCCGCAGGCGTTCGCGCCTACCCGTTCCTTTGCCGCACGCCCCTCAGCCATCGCCAGCGCCCTCGCGCTTGCCGGTGTCGCCCCGATGAGCCAGGCCGCCTTCTTCGAAGACAGCACGGCCACCTTCGAAACCCGCAACATGTACTTCAACCGCGACTTCCGCGACGGCACCAGCGCGCAGCAATCCAAGCGCGATGAATGGGCCCAGGGCTTCATCCTCAATTTCGAGTCTGGCTACACCGATGGCACCGTGGGCTTTGGCCTGGACGCATTGGGCATGCTCGGCATCAAGCTCGACTCCAGCCCCGACCGTACCGACAGCGGCCTGCTGCCGACCCACGATGACGGCAAGGCTGCCGACGAATACTCCAAGCTGGGCCTGACCGGCAAGGTGAAGATCTCCCAGACTGAACTCAAGATCGGCACCCTGATCCCCGAACTGCCGACCCTGCAGCCCAACGACGGGCGTATCCTGCCGCAAACCTTCGAGGGCGGCCTGCTCACCTCCAAAGAAATCAAGGGCCTGACCTTCACCGGTGGCCGCCTGGACAAGGCCAAGGACCGCAACGACACCAACTGGGAAGACCTGGCGCTGAACAACAAGAACGGCCGCTTCGGTGGCAGCTTCAGCGCTGACAACCTGGCCCTGGGCGGGCTCGACTACCAGTTCACCGACCGCATCACCGGCAGCTACCACTTCGCCCAGCTCGACGATATTTACCGCCAGCACTTCATCGGCATGGTCGCCACCCAGCCATGGGGCCCGGGCACCTTGGGTGCCGACCTGCGCCTTGCCATCAGCGACGACGCCGGTGCAGCCAAGGCCGGCAACATCGACAACACCACCGTCAACGGCATGCTCAGCTATGCCCTGGGCGGGCACAAGGTCAGCGCCGCCTGGCAGCAGCTGTCTGGCGAAAGTGCCTTCCCGTATGTGGATGGCGCCGACCCGTACCTGGTCAACTTCGTCCAGATCAACGACTTCGCCGGTGCCGACGAACGCTCCTGGCAGGCGCGCTACGACTACAACTTCGCCGCGCTCGGCGTACCGGGCCTGACCTTCATGACCCGTTACATCAGCGGTGACAACGTCAGCCGTGCTGCCGGTGGCGAAGGCAAAGAGTGGGAACGCAACACCGAACTGAAGTACGTGGTACAAAGCGGCCCGTTGAAGAACGTCGCCGTGCGCCTGCGCAACGCCACCTTCCGCTCCAACTTCGCCCGTGACGCGGATGAAGTGAGGCTGTTGGTCAGCTACAGCGTGGCGCTGTGGTAACCCCATAGCGGTAATCCAATAACAACAACGCTCACGGAGATCGACGATGACCTTTTCACTGCGCCGCCTCGTCCTCGCTACCGGCTGCCTGCTGTTGGCCGGCAACGCCCTCGCTGCAGAACCGAAACGCCCCGAATGCATCGCACCCGCCTCCCCTGGCGGTGGCTTCGACCTGACCTGCAAGCTGGTGCAAAGCGCACTGGTACAAGAAAAAATCCTCAGCAAGCCGATGCGCGTCACCTACATGCCCGGCGGTGTCGGCGCGGTCGCGTACAACGCCGTGGTCGCCCAGCGCCCGGCAGACGCCGGCACGCTGGTGGCCTGGTCCAGCGGCTCGCTGCTTAACCTGGCCCAGGGCAAGTTCGGCCGTTTCGACGAAAACGCGGTGAAATGGCTGGCTGCCGTCGGCACCAGCTACGGTGCCATCGCAGTGAAGAGCGACTCGCCCTACAAGACACTTGATGACCTGGTCGCAGCGCTGAAGAAAGACCCGAGCAAGGTCGTGATCGGTTCCGGCGGTACCGTCGGCAGCCAGGACTGGATGCAGACCGCGTTGATCGCCAAGGCCGCAGGCATAAACCCGCGCGACCTGCGCTACGTGGCCCTGGAGGGCGGCGGCGAAATCGCCACGGCATTGCTGGGCGGCCATATCCAGGTCGGTTCTACCGACATTTCCGACTCCATGCCGCACATCCAGAGCGGCAACATGCGCATCCTCGCGGTGTTCTCTGAAAACCGCCTGGACGAGCCGGAAATGAAAGACATCCCTACTGCCAAGGAGCAGGGCTACGACATCGTCTGGCCGGTGGTGCGCGGTTTCTACCTGGGGCCAAAAGTGAGCGACGAGGACTACGCCTGGTGGAAGGCCTCGTTCGACAAGATGCTGGCCTCCGAGGACTTCGCCAAGCTGCGAGACCAGCGCGAGCTGTTCCCGTTCGCCATGACCGGCGAAGAGCTGGACGGCTATGTGAAGAAGCAAGTGGCTGACTACAAGGCACTGGCCAAGGAATTCGGCCTGATCCAGTAAGCCTGTCGGACTCACCACCACCCCTGTGGGAGCGGCCTTGTGTCGCGATCGGGCGCGAAGCGGCCCCTGGCACAGCCGATACGATGCTTCGGACAGATCGCATCGGCAGGTTTAGCGGCCGCTTCGCGCCCGATCGCGACGCAAGGCCGCTCCCACAGGATGTGCATCTCACTTGAGCAATCCCAACGAGGATTCCCCAATGATCCTTCAACGCATTTTCGCCCTGGCTCTGCTAGTGGTGTGTGCCGCCCTGGCCGTGATGGCCTGGCCCTATCAGGCTGCATTTTCCTATGAACCGGTGGGCCCGCGCGCTTACCCGTTGTTAGTGCTAGGCCTGATGGGGCTGGGCCTGCTGTACCTGTTGTTCCGCCCAACGCCCATCGTGCGCAAGGATGACGAACCGGAACTGGACCGCGAGACCCTGATCAAGATCACCGCCTGTGTCGGCCTGCTGATCGTCTTCGCCGCCACTTTTGAAGCGCTCGGCTTCATCCTCAGCGCCATCCTGGTCGGCCTGCCCATGGCTCGGCTGTACGGTGGCCGCTGGCTGCAAAGCGCCATTGTGGTGGCCGGCATGAGCATTTTCCTCTACTGGCTGTTCGACCGTGTGATGGACGTGCCACTGCCCCTTGGCCTGCTGAGCGTACTGGAGAACTGACATGGATACCTTGAGCTACCTGGGCCAGGGCTTCGGCATTGCCCTGTCCCCTTACAACCTGGTCACCGCCCTCTCCGGCACCTTGATCGGCACCGTGGTCGGCCTGCTGCCGGGCCTGGGCCCGATCAATGGCGTGGCCCTGCTGATCCCCATCGCCTTTGCCCTCGGCCTGCCGCCGGAATCGGCGCTGATCCTGCTGGCCGCGGTGTACCTGGGCTGCGAATATGGCGGGCGTATCAGCTCGATCCTGCTGAACATCCCGGGCGAAGCCTCGACCGTGATGACAACCCTGGACGGCTACCCGATGGCTCGCCAAGGACTGGCAGGCGTCGCGCTGTCGCTGTCGGCCTGGAGTTCGTTCATCGGCGCCTTCATTGCCACCTGCGGCATGGTGCTGTTCGCCCCGCTGCTGGCGAAATGGGCCATCGCCTTCGGCCCGGCGGAGTACTTTGTGCTGATGGTGTTCGCCATCGTCGCGCTGGGTGGCATGGCCGGTGACAAACCACTGAAAACCTTCATTGCCGCTCTCATCGGCCTGTTTCTGTCGGCGGTCGGCATCGACGCCAACAGCGGCGTGTACCGCTTCACCGGTGACAGCGTGCACCTGGCCGACGGTATTCAGTTCGTGGTGCTCGTGCTGGGCCTGTTCTCCGTCAGCGAAATCCTCCTGCTGCTGGAAAAGACCCACCATGGCCACCAGGCGGTCAAGGCTACCGGCCGCATGCTGTTCAACTTCAAGGAAGCGGCCTCGGTGTTCCTGGTCAACATCCGTTGCGGCCTGCTCGGTTTCATCATGGGTGTTCTACCCGGCGCCGGCGCAACGCTGGCCAGCGCCGTGGCCTACATGACCGAGAAACGCATGGCCGGGGAAAGCGGCAAGTTCGGCAAAGGCGATGCCCGTGGCCTGGCAGCGCCGGAAACGGCCATTGGTGCGTCCTGCTGTGGCGCCCTGGTCCCGATGCTGACCCTGGGCGTACCGGGCTCTGGCACCACGGCTGTGATGATCGGCGCCCTGACCCTGTACAACATCACCCCTGGCCCACTGCTGTTCGAACAGCAGCCAGATATCGTCTGGGGCCTGATCGCCTCGCTGTTCGTCGCCAACATCATGCTGGTGATCCTCAACATCCCGATGATCCGCATCTTCACCCGCATCCTCGCCGTGCCAAACTGGGCGCTGGTGCCGGTGATCGCCATCATCACCGCGATCGGTGTGTACGCCGTGCATGCCACTACCTTCGACCTGTTCCTCATGGTCGGTATCGGCATCATGGGCTACATCCTGCGCAAGCTGGACTTCCCTCTGTCGCCGATTCTGCTGGGCTTCATCCTCGGCGGGCTGATGGAGCAAAACCTGCGTCGGGCGCTGTCGATCTCCAACGGTGAACTGGGCATCCTCTGGTCCAGCCCGATCAGCATGGGCGTCTGGGCGCTGGTAGTGCTGATGCTCGCCCTGCCGCTGCTGCGCATCTGGCGCAAACGCAGCCTGCAGCGCCGGGCCCTGGCCGATGCCTGATCGGTCGTTGCCATTGTTCGTCGCGACCGGGCTGGTCGGGCTTGCTGGCGGTTTTGCCGCCAGCATGGTCGGCTGGCCTTTGCCATGGATGGTCGGTTCATTGCTGGCGATCATCCTGGTGCGCTGCCTGACGCGTTGGCAGCTGTCGGAAATCCCCAACGGCCGCAAGTGCGGGCAGTGGATCATCGGCATCGGTATTGGCCTGCACTTCACCCCTGCAGTGATCGAGCAGGTGGCCAGTCATTTTGCGCTGATCTGCTTCGGTGCGTTGTTCACCACCCTGTCCAGCGTGATCAGCGTATGGCTGCTGCGGCGAACCGGCGAAGACCGCGCCACCGCGTTCTTTGCCAGCATGCCAGGCGGTTCGGGAGAGATGGTCAACCTTGGGGCGCGCAATGGCGCGGTGCTCAGCCAGGTGGCGGCAGCGCAGAGCCTGCGTGTACTGGCAGTGGTGCTGTGCGTGCCAGCGCTGTTCAAGTTTCTGCTGGGTGACGGGGTACCACTGAACCACACCGGTAGCGTGAGCTGGGGCTGGCTGGCGTTGATTGCGCCCTTGGGCGTTGCCGTTGCCTTGCTCTGGCAGCGCTTGCGCCAGCCCAACCCATGGCTGTTCGGGCCATTGCTGGTCGCGGCTACGGTCAGCCTGGCCGGCAACCTGCAGATCGCCCTGCCCAACGGCGCCAGCCAGATCGGCCAGTGGCTCATCGGCAGCGGCCTGGCCTGCCACTTCAACCGCGCGTTCTTCCGCCGCGCACCGTCGTTCCTGGGGCGCACCTTGATGGCCACGGCGTTGTGCATGGCGATTGCCGGCAGTGCCGCGTGGGTGCTGAGCATGATGACTGCACTGGACTTGCGTTCGCTGACACTGGGGATGATGCCTGGCGGGATCGCCGAAATGAGCCTCACGGCCGAAACGTTGCAATTGTCAGTGCCGCTGGTGACGGCACTGCAGGTGATGCGCCTGATCTTGGTGTTGTTTCTGGCAGAACCGCTTTTCCGGTTGTGGGACAACAGGTATTCAAGCTGCAAGCCCCCTGAAGATAGATAGTTACCACTTGCCCAATGCCCGGGTGAATAGAGTCGGATTGCTGCCCTGATCGCCAGCAAACCCACACTTCCCGGCATTCAAGAGGTAATGATGAAAGTCCGTCTTTCTTGCAACTATCGCTCGGCTATTGCCTGGGCATGCCTTGCCATCAGCGCAGGCAGCTTTGCCGCAGAGTCACCTGCCCCCGTCCAGATCAACGTCGTGGCTATCAATGATCTTCACGGCTACCTGGAACCCAACCCCCAGGACTACGCCGGCGCGCAAGGCGCTACCCGCCTGACCTACGGCGGCATCGCCACACTCGGCGCCATGCTCGATGAACTGCGAACGCAGGACCCCGATCTGCTGTTCATCGGGGCTGGCGACTTGATAGGGGGCAGCCCCGCCATTTCTGCGCTGTGGGCTGACGAGCCTGTGCTTGAGGCCTTGAACGCGATGGGCATGATTGTCAGCGCATCCGGGAACCACGAACTGGATGCAGGCAAGGCCGAGTTTCTTCGTCAGATCCACGGAGGATGCGAGTCAACGCGCCCTGAAAAGGCCTGCACGTTCCGCGGCAATTATCCAGGAAGTGGCTTCCCTTACATAGCGTCCAACCTGATCGATACCACCACGGGCGAGCGCTTGCTACCGGCCTATCACATTCAAGAGGTGAAAGGGGTCAAGATAGCGTTCGTCGGTGCCGTGCCACGCAACATGGAAAAAGTGGTCTCGGCCAGCGCATTCGCAGGGCTCAAAGCCACAGATGAAGCGCAAGCCATCAATGACGTGATTCCGGAGCTCAAGGCCAAAGGCGTCAATGCAATCATTGCGGTCATGCACCAAGGAGGGGATACCGTCGAGCCGTTCGACACGCAGGATTGCAGCCAGCTGAGTGGCGCGGTCGTCGACGTGGCGAAGCGGCTGGATCCTGCGGTAGATGCTGTCATCAGCGGTCACTCGCATGCCAGCTATCAATGCAAGGTGGGTGACCTGAGCATCACTCAGGCTGGCAAATACGGCCACTTCCTGACTCAGTTGCAGTTGCAGGTAACGCCAGGCACCCATCACGTCACAAACATCACCGCCCGCAATATTCCTGCTGACCCACAGAACTACCTGCCGAATGCCAAGTTGACGAGTTTGCTGGAGGAAGTGCGTCAGCGGTCCGGGGAAAAATTGCTCGAACCCATAGGACGCATCTCGACGGCAGAACTTGACCGCAAAGAAAATGCCGCCGGTGAAACAACCTTGGGGAACCTGGTCACGGATGCCCAATTGGCCATGACCCAGGCGTTTCAGACACAAGTTGCCTTTCTCAACCTGGGTGGGCTGCGCAGTGATCTTATCCAGCCTGCCGATAGCGACCTGACCTACGAACAATTATTCGCCGTACAACCGTTCAATAACCCGTTGGTGGTTCAGGAACTGACAGGCAAGCAGATTACCGAACTGCTCAACCTTCAATGGAACAGGGGCAGTTTCAATCCGCTGCAAGTATCGAAGGGTTTTCATTATGAGTGGGATGGTTCACGGCCTGTCGGCAGCCGTGTCGTCGAGGGCAGTGTGCGTCTTCACGGCAAACCCGTTGAGCCGTTGACCCATTATCGCGTCGTCAGCAACCTGTTCCTGGCCGATGGTGGCGGTGGCTTGGCCACTTTCAAAGAAGGAAGGCGACGCCAGGACACCGGCATCTCCGACCTGGAAGCCTTGGTGGCGTATGTGCGCCAGAACCATGAGCGGGGTATTGCTATTGGCCAGCGCAGCGAGCCGCGCATCAGCATGACGCCCTGAGCGATTGCGTACCCCACCCCGGTTTCTCACAGCGGGGGCAGTGCCCAGTCGATGGGCCCGAGCCCCCGCTGCTCGAGGAAGCTGTTGGTACGGCTGAAATGCCCGCAACCGATGAACCCGCGATACGCCGACAGCGGCGAAGGATGGACCGACTTCAGTACCAGGTGCTTGGTACCGTCGATCAGCTTCTGCTTGCTCTGTGCGTGCGCCCCCCATAGCAGGAATACCACGTTCGGGCATTGCTCACTGACCACTTGAATGATCCGGTCGGTAAACAATTCCCAGCCTTTCTTGGCATGCGACGCGGCATTGGCGCGCTCGACGGTCATCGTCGTGTTGAGCAACAGAACGCCTTGTTCTGCCCAGCTCTGGAGGTAGCCGTGGCTGGGGATCGGGATGTTCAGGTCGCGCTGCAGCTCCTTGTAGATATTGACCAGCGACGGCGGCGTGGCCACGCCCGGTTGCACCGAGAAGCACAAGCCATGGGCCTGCCCCGGCCCGTGATACGGGTCCTGACCGAGGATGACCACCTTCACCTGGTCCAGCGGTGTCGAATTGAGCGCATTGAAGATCAGCGGCCCTGGCGGGTAGATTTCCTTGCCAGCAGCGTACTCGCCACGCAGAAATTCGCGCAGCTGGTGCATGTAAGGCTGGTCGAATTCACCGCGCAATGCGGCCTTCCAGCTGGGTTCGAGTTTGATGCGATCGTCGTCAGTCATGGGGCCTTCCATAAACAATGGCGCGACACTAGGTAAGCCCTTCGCGCTTGTCAAACGATCCGACCGACGACCGGCATGATTGGCCAGGCAAGCCATACTTGGGCGATGACTTGCGAGAGGTAGTCCATGACCATTCACTGCGAGGTACTCACCGGCGTCGATGGCGCCCGCATCGGCATCGCCACCCTGGATGCGCCCAAGGCGCTCAACGCCCTGAACCTGCCAATGATCGAGGTGCTGGGCGAACAACTGCATGCCTGGGCCCGCGACCCGGGTATCGTCTGCGTGCTGCTGCGCGGCAACGGGGCGAAAGCCTTTTGCGCAGGCGGCGATGTCCGTGCGCTGGCGCAAGCCTGCCGCGACCACCCCGGCAGTGTCCCACCGCTGGCGGCCTCCTTCTTCGCCGCCGAATACCGCCTGGACTTTGCCCTGCACACCTACCCCAAACCGTTGCTGTGCTGGGGCCATGGGCATGTGCTGGGTGGCGGCATGGGGCTGCTGCAAGGCGCCAATGTACGTATCGTCACACCCAGCAGCCGGCTGGCCATGCCGGAAATCAGCATCGGCCTGTACCCAGACGTAGGCGCCAGTTGGTTCCTGGCCCGGCTGCCGGGCAAGCTGGGTTTGTTCTTCGGCCTGACCGGTGCGCCGATCAATGCCCGCGATGCCCTTGACCTGGGCCTGGCTGACCGTTTTCTGGGCGAGCACCAGCAAGAGGCCTTGATCGAGGAGTTGGTACAACTCAACTGGCAGGAGCAGACCGCCATACAACTGAACAGCTTGCTCAAGGCCGAGCAGCATCGTGCCTGCGCCGAGCTGCCTGATGCCCAGTGGCTGCCACGACGGCATGAGATCGATCAGTTACTCGACGTGGCGGATGCGGCTTCAGCCTGGCGCGCGCTGGAAAGGCTCAAGCAGCATGACGACCCATTGCTGGCAGATGCCGGCCAACGCTTGCATGAGGGTTGCCCGCTGACCGCGCATCTGGTCTGGGAGCAGATCCGCCGGGCGCGGTACCTGTCGTTGGCGCAAGTGTTCCAGATGGAATACAGCATGAGCCTGAACTGTTGCCGCCACCCTGAGTTCAGTGAAGGCGTGCGTGCTCGCCTACTGGACAAAGACAACCAGCCGCGCTGGCACTGGCCTGATGTGGCGCAAGTGCCGGCGGCGGTAGTCGAGGCGCATTTTGCCAAGGCGTGGGAAGGACGGCACCCATTGGCGGATGTGGGTTAGTCTGCTGATGGGGGGCTGCTTTTCAGCCCCCGCCTCCGCTCAGCTAGCGCTGCCAGTTTCCTCCTCGCCCCTGCCC
>NZ_JBYSYE010000051.1:0-32030 GCF_058782925.1 Pseudomonas sp. FW305-E2
CGCTCCTACAACGGCCGAGTCAGGTTTGCGTCGCAGGAGCGGGTTCACCCGCGAAGAGGCCCGCACAGGCACCCCAAAAATTCAATCCATACCCCGCGGCAGATACAGGGTCACTCGCAGCCCGCCCTCACGCAGGTTCAGCAAGCTCACCTCGCCCCCATGGCTATGGGCGATGTTGCGCGCAATGCCCAACCCCAGCCCATAGCCCTGCTGCTGCCCGGCCAGACGGAAATGCGGCTCGAACACCTGCTCCAACTGTTGCTGCGGCACCCCCGGCCCCTGATCGTCCACTTGCAACACGAAGCCCTCTGTACCGTCGATGATGCGCAGCCGCGCCCGCTCGCCGTATTTGATGGCGTTATCGATCAGGTTGCCGATGCAACGACGCAACGCCAGCGGCTTGCCCGGGTAAGGCGCCAACGCCTGGCCCTCGACGGTGATGCGACCATCGCCCAGGTAAGGCTCGGCCAGAATCTCCAGCACCTGGTTAAGGTCGACCGGCTCGATGTTTTCGTGGATGTCGGTGTCCTTCACGCACTGCAAGGCGCCTTTGACCAGCAACTCCAGCTCGTCCAGGTCCTGGCTGAACTTGGCCTGCAATCGCTCGTCTTCCAGCAGTTCGACGCGCAGGCGCAGGCGCGTGATCGGCGTGCGCAGGTCGTGGGAAATGGCGCTGAACAGCTGGCTGCGTTCGGTCAGGTAACGGCTGATACGCTCGCGCATGCTGTTGAATGCCCGGCTCACCTCGACCACTTCGCTGCCGCCCGCTTCAGCCACTGGCGCCACATCGGCACCCAGCGACATCTCTCGGGCGGCCCGCGCCAGGCGCTTCAATGGCCAGCTTTGCCAATGCACCAGCAAGCCGATGAACAGCAACAGCAAGGCCGTGGTCAGCACGATGAAGCCGATCTGCTGGCGCGGCAGGCGTTCGGCTTCCAGCCCCGTGTACGGTTCGGGCAACAGTGAGGCGATGTACAACCATTCGCCCTCGCCCAAGCGGATCTGCGTGACCAGTACCGGGGGTTTCAGCGGCTCCAGGGTCAGCGAATAATGGGCCCATGAGCGCGGCAGTTCGTCGAGTTTGAGGCCGCTGTTGAAGATGCGCAGGTCGTCAGGCCCGACAAACTCCACGGAAATTTCCATCTGCGAACCCAGGCGCTCGTGCAGCACCTGCTGGAATACATCGATCACCGCTTGCTTGCGAGGGGTGACGGGCAGTGCCTGCATGTCCAGCGGCGTGGCGTTGAGCGACACGAAGAAACGCGTGCCACCCATGCTGCGCAATTGGTCGAGCACCAGCGGCCGATAGGCCACCGGCAGCGAGCGGAAGTAACTGACGCTCGCACTCATGGAATGGGCCAGGCTGCTGGCGCTGGCACGCAGCCCCTGAAGCTGGCTGGCGCGCAGCTGGGACACCCAGATGATGCTGGACAACCCCTGGGCCAGCAGGACAACCAGCAAGGTCAGCAGCAGCATGCGCCCCAGCAAGGAGCGCGGCAGCAGGCGCCAGCGCCGCTCAGGGCGCACAGCAGACATGCGCCGCCAACAAGTAGCCACTGCCACGCACGGTGCGGATCAGCCGGGGAGGTTTGTCGGTATCGCGCAGGCGCTGGCGCAGACGGCTGACCGCCATGTCGACGATGCGGTCCAGCGGCATCGGTTCGCGGCCACGGGTGGCGTTGCCGATGGTGTCGCGGTCGAGGATTTGCTGCGGGTGATCGAGGAACAGTTTGAGCAGCGCAAAGTCGGCGCCGGAGAGGATCACCTCCTCTCCATCACGGTGGAACAGGCGGTGGCTGACCGTGTCCAGGCGCCAGTCGTCGAAGGCCAGCACCGCACTGCCCGGCGCCGCCTGGCCGAACTCGGAGCGGCGCAACAAAGCCTTGATTCGCGCTTGCAGTTCGCGGGGGCTGAACGGCTTGCCCAGATAGTCGTCAGCGCCCAGCTCCAGGCCGATGACCCGGTCGGCCTCGTCGGAGCTGGCCGTGAGCATGATGATAGGTACGCGCGCCTGGCGTGGGTGCTGGCGTACCCAGCGGCACAAGCTGAAGCCGTCTTCGTCGGGTAACATGACGTCAAGAATGACCAGGTCGCAGGGCGTGGTTTCCAGCGCGTGGCGAAAGCCCTTGCCGTCAGCCTCGGCATGCACCTGGAAGCCGGAGCGGCTCAGGTAGGTTTGCAGCAGTTCACGAATTTCCTGGTCGTCGTCGACCATCAGGATCGATTTGCCGGCAGTGCTCAAGGTGGTCCTTCCTCTTGTTGATTGCAGGTCTTCTTGCCTGCTGTCGGGTAGTGCCATTGGTGCCGCAAAGCGGCTCCATCAGTGATCCAACGCCTGCTGCAACGCTACCCCTGCCCCCTCCAACCCGGAATATTCCGCCGTCACCAGCCACACCGGCACCCCGGTGAAATAGCCACTCATACACCCCTTGTCGGCAAAACTCGCGGCAAACCCGCTGCGCAGGAACAGCTCGGCAAAGCGCGGAATCACACCGCCCACAATATAGACCCCGCCTCGCGCGCCCAGCGTCAGCACATTGTTACCCGCCACGCGCCCAAGGAAACGACAGAACTGCTCGACCACCGCCAGCGCCCGTGGCTCACCGCCCAGTGCGGCGTCGGTGATATGCGCCGGGGTCTTGTGCCTGGGCGTGTCGCCGTCCAGCGCACAGATCGCCTGGTACAACCGCACCAGCCCCCCCCCACTGAGAACGGCCTCGGCGCTGACATGGCCGATCTGACTGTGGATCTGCTGGTGGATTGCCGCTTCGCGAGCATTGCCTACCGGCAGGTCAACATGCCCGCCTTCACCCGGCAGGGCCTTCCAGTGCTGTTCGCCCAGACGCAGCAGCGAGCCCACACCCAGGCCAGTACCTGGCCCGATCACCAGTGCCGGCCTCAAGGGGTCGGCCTGGCCGGGGCACACCTCGCGGAACTCGCCTTCGCGCAGACGCGTCATGCCCAGCGCCATAGCGGTGAAATCATTGATCAGCAACAGTCGCTCGACCTCCAAGGTCTTGCAAAATGCCGTGCGGCTCAGGCGCCAGTGGTTGTTGGTGAAGCGAAATTCATCGCCATCGACCGGGCCGGCCACCGCCAGGCACACCGCCGCCAGGCCACCACGGGCGATACCTTGGCTTTCCAGGTAGGCCTCGATGGCCTGCTCGGGGTTGGTGTAGTCCGCGGTGGCGAAAACGTTTACCTCATGCAGCTGGTTGTCACGCCACAACGCAAAACGGGCATTGGTGCCGCCAATATCACCAACCAGCAGGTGCTTCATTTGAGGTGCTCCAGGGCCGAGGTAAAGGCACTGGCGCCCTGCTCTGCCGGGCTGAACGCCATGCGCATGAAGCCGAACAGCTCGCGCCCACACCCCAGGTCGTTGCCCTGGGGGGCCGGCGGCAGCTCACGGCTGGCCAGTTCTTCGGCCGACACCATGATCCGCAACGTGCCTTCGACTCCGTCGACCCGCACGATATCACCATCGCGCACCCGCGCCAGCGGGCCGCCGTCGTAAGCCTCCGGGCAAACGTGGATGGCCGCGGGGATCTTGCCTGAGGCACCGGACATACGCCCGTCGGTAACCAGCGCCACCTTGTAGCCACGGTCCTGCAATACACCGAGGAAAGGGGTGAGTTTGTGCAGTTCCGGCATGCCATTGCAACGGGGGCCCTGGAAGCGCACCACCGCGACAAAGTCACGCTCCAGCTCACCGGCCTTGAACGCGTCGGCCAGCGACTGCTGGTCCTGGAACACCCGCGCCGGGGCCTCGACCACCTGGTGCTCGGGGGCAACGGCAGACACTTTCATCACGCCACGGCCCAGGTTGCCCTCCATCACCCGCAGGCCGCCTTCGGCCGAGAATGGTCGCGACACCGGGCGCAGGATACTTTCGTCCAGGCTGTGTTGCGGCCCTTCGCGCCACACCAGCTTGCCATTGTCGAGGAAGGGTTCCTGGGTGTAGCGGCGCAGGCCATGGCCGGCCACGGTGTTGACATCTTCGTGCAGCAGGCCGGCATCGAGCAGTTCACGAATCAGGAAGGCCATGCCGCCGGCAGCCTGGAAGTGGTTGATGTCGGCCTTGCCGTTGGGGTACACGTGCGACAGGGTCGGCACCACTTCGGAGAGGTCGGCCATGTCCTGCCAGGTCAGCTGGATACCGGCAGCCTGGGCAATCGCCGGGATGTGCAGGGTGTGGTTGGTCGAGCCGCCAGTAGCGTGCAGCGCGACGATGGAATTGACCAGTGCCTTCTCGTCGACGATTTCGCCCAGCGGCATGAAGCTGCCGCTGGCCTTGGTCATGCGCGTCACCTGCTGCGCAGCCTCGGCGGTGAGTGCGTCACGCAGCGGCGTGTACGGGTTGACGAACGAGGCGCCCGGCAGGTGCAGCCCCATCACTTCCATCACCAACTGGTTGGTGTTGGCGGTGCCGTAGAAGGTGCAGGTGCCGGGGCTGTGGTAGGAATTCATCTCGGACTCCAACAGCTCTTCGCGGCTGGCCTTGCCTTCGGCATAGCGCTGGCGCACATCGGCCTTCTGCTTGTTGGAGATGCCGGAAACCATTGGCCCACCCGGGACGAAGATGGTCGGCAGGTGGCCAAAGCGCAGCGCGCCCATCATCAGCCCGGGGACGATCTTGTCGCAGATGCCCAGCATGAGTGCTGCGTCGAACATGTTGTGCGACAGCGCTACCGCCGTGGACATCGCGATCACTTCACGGCTGGCGATCGCCAGCTCCATGCCCGGCTCGCCCTGGGTCACCCCGTCGCACATGGCCGGCACGCCACCGGCGAACTGGCCGACCGAGCCGACCTCGCGCAGGGCCTGCTTGATCTGCTCGGGGAAGTGCAAGTAAGGCTGGTGGGCAGACAACATGTCGTTGTAGGCAGAGACGATGGCCACGTTAGCCGCGTTCATCAGGCGCAGAGTCTGCTTGTCTTCGCTGCCGCAACCGGCCACGCCGTGGGCGAAGTTGGCGCACTGCAGGCTGGCACGCATGGGGCCTTCACTGGCCGCACCGCGAATCAGTTGCAGGTAGCGTTCGCGGGTGGCGCGGCTGCGTTCGACCAGCCGCTGGGTGACCTCAAGGATGCGCGGATGCATGTACTGGACTCCAGGCTAATTGTAAGGGCGGTTTACCGGGCATTTCCCCTCCAAACGATTGCGGCCTAGGCTCATGGTTAGGAGCCCGCTGCATCGGTGGAGGCACGTCGCCCAACCACTCGTTGTATATTTAAACAAAATACTGCCACTAAAAAGGCTTGTTTTCTATCAGCCAGTGAATAATCTTGTAATTCCAACAACAAAACCGTTTCAGTGAAGCTCCTTTGTGCCACAGGTTTCACTCGAACTGCCAGAGGTACTGCCATGACCCTTCGCATCGCCATCAATGGATTCGGCCGAATCGGGCGCAACGTCCTGCGCGCACTGTATACCCAAGGCTACCGCCAGGACCTGCAGGTCGTCGCCATCAACGACCTGGGCGACAGCGCCATGAATGCCCACCTGCTCAAGTACGACAGTGTCCACGGCACCTTCGACGCGACCGTCGAGGCCGACCACGAAAGCCTGACGGTCAACGGGGACCGTATCGCGGTCAGTGCCATTCGCAATCCGGCCGAACTGCCCTGGAAGGCCGAGGCGATCGACGTGGTGTTCGAGTGCACCGGGCTGTTCACCGACCGCGCCAAAGCCGCTGCGCACCTGGCCGCCGGGGCGGGCAAGGTGATTGTCTCGGCTCCGGCCAAGGGTGCCGATGCCACTGTGGTGTACGGGGTCAACCACGACATCCTGCGGGCCTCGCACCAGGTCATTTCCAATGCGTCCTGCACCACCAACTGCCTGGCGCCGATCGCCCAGGTGCTGCACCGAGAGTTCGGCATCGAGCAAGGCCTGATGACCACCATCCACGCCTACACCAACGACCAGGTGCTGACTGACGTTTACCACAGCGACCCGTACCGCGCGCGTTCAGCCACCCAGTCGATGATCCCGAGCAAGACCGGTGCCGCCGAGGCCGTGGGCCTGGTGCTGCCGGAGCTGGCCGGCAAGCTGACCGGCATGGCGGTGCGGGTGCCCGTCATCAACGTGTCGTTGGTGGACCTCACCGTCAACCTCAAGCGCGAGGCCACGGCCGAGCAGGTCAACCAGCTGTTCCTCGAGGCCAGCAAGCATTCCAAGGTATTGGGCTACAACGCCCTGCCATTGGTTTCCTGCGATTTCAACCACAACCCGCTGTCGTCGATCTTCGATGCCAACCATACCCGGGCCAACGGGCGGATGCTCAAGGTGCTGGCCTGGTATGACAACGAGTGGGGGTTCAGCAACCGGATGCTGGACAACTGCCTGGCGCTGCACCGGGCTGGCTGACGCGCCCCGCGTGGGGGCAACTGTCTTGCTCAATTTCTAAAAGCTGGCGCGATCCCTGTAGGAGCGGCCTTGCGTCGCGAAAGGGCCGTGCAGCGGCCCCAGGATCTCCGCATCATGCATAGATTGCTGGGGCCGCTTTGCGGCCCTATCGCGACACAAGGCCGCTCCCACAGGGGTTGCTCAGGCCTCGTGGCAAACGTGGTCGTCGACCAAGGTATAACGCACCGTGACCGATGAATGGTTGGGGCAGGCTCAAGGTTGCAGGCCGCTCCCACAAAAAGCACACGGCATCCCGCGACTACAATCTTTACCTTTTCCTGATAATTCCACACTTGACCTGCAGCACGGATGATAAGCATTATCATTAACCTTTCGTCGGCCAGGTCCCCCCGTGAGTCAGTCCCGGTTCAATTCCGTCTTCCTCGTTCAGCGCCTCACCCTGCTGCGTACCCTGCAGCGCATGGTCGGTAACCCCAGCACGGCCGAAGACCTGCTGCAGGAAACCTACCTGCGGGTCTCCCGCGCGCTGGGCGAGCGGCCCATCGAGCACATCGAGCCGTTTGTGTTTCAGACCGCGCGCAACCTGGCGTTGGATCACCTGCGTGCACGCCGGGTGCAGGCACGCATGCTGGTCGACGACGTGCCCGACGAAGTGCTGCACAGTGTCGCCGCGCCCGCCACCAGCAGCGAGGATGCCGCGCACGCCGAGCAGTTGCTCAAGCACCTCAGCGTCAGCCTCAATCAACTGAGCGAACGCCAACAACGCATTTTCATCCTCAGCCGCCTGCATGGCGCCACCTATCTGGAAATCGCCGAACAACTGAGTGTTTCGCCCAGCACAGTACAAAAGGAACTGAAACTGATCATGGCAATCTGCATGGGTGTTGCCGAACGACTCAAGTAAGCTGACCCCAGGCGAACGGCAACGCAAAGCCCTTGCCACACCCCGCCTTAGCCTTGATCATTCGCAAAAAAATCATTCAAGGATTCACCGTGACCGACAGCCCTGCCCCTCGCCCGTCACCTGCCAGGCCTATTGCCCGTGCTCGTGCCATGGACGAGGCGCTGGACTGGCTGGTGCGCCTGCAATGCGCAGATGCCGAGGACACCCAGGCCTTTGAAGCCTGGCTAAGCGCCGCGCCAGAAAACGCCGAGGCCTATGTCGAGGCTGAGGCACTGTGGAACGGTGCGCCGTTGCATCAGGTGGCCACGCACATGCACCAGCGGCAACGCCGCTCATTACGCGGGCGCCTGCGCAGTCACTGGAAACCCCTGGCCACCGCGGCGATGCTGCTGGTCGGGCTGTTCACCGTCGGTAACCTGCCCATGCGCCTGCAGGCCGACCACCTTACGGTGGTCGGCGAGCGCCAGCGCCTGCAACTGGAAGACGGCGCAAAAGTACTGCTCAACACCAATTCAGCGTTTGCCAGCGAACGCCAGGACGGCCGCCAGGTCGCCCGCCTGCTACAGGGCGAGGCTTACTTCCAGGTCCCCGAGGGCGCTCAGTTGCCGCTGGAGGTTGAAGCCGGGCCGTTGCGCGCACAGGTGCGCGACACCGACTTTGCCGTGCGCTACCTTGACGGCGAGGCCCAGGTGCGGGTGCAACGCGGGGATGTCGACCTGCAGGGGGATCGTGACCAGCGCATCCGCTTGACTGCCGGCGACAGCATCAGCGTCGGCCCCCAGGGCTTTGGCCAGCGCCAGCGCCCCGACATGCACAAGGACCTGGCCTGGATCGACGGCCGTCTGGTGTTCGAGAACTGCCCGTTGAGCCAGGTACTGGCTGAAGTGCAGCGTTACTACCCGGGCTGGATCATCAACCACAATGCGCAGCTGGAGAACGTTGCCGTCACCGGTAACTATCGCCTCGACCAGCCGCTGGAAACCCTGCGCGCACTGGCCCACATCACCTCGGCACAACTGCATGAGTACCCGGCGCTGGTCATCCTGAACTGACCCCTGAATTATTTTTACGCGATCGCACTCGCCCGCCCGTCTCGTTATAGCCAATGCAACTGATTCTTGTTTAAAGCAAGAACAGCCATCACCTATAACAGCCCGCGCGTCTGGGAGCGCTTCCGATGTCCACTGGTCCTACCCGCTCGTCCAACCTTCCCCGCCGTACAGGACAACTGTCCCTGTTGACCCTTGCTCTGCTCGCCAGCGGCGCCTGCAGCCTGCCGGCGCTGGCCGCCGAGCCGGCCCAGGCCAGCAGCCCGCGCATGGGCGACTACCGCTTCAGCATCGGCCAGCAGCCGCTGGTGTCGGCGATCAACGCCTTCAGCCAGGTCACCGGCTGGCAGGTCGGCTTCAGCGCCGAGCTGGCCGACGGCGTGGCTTCGCCAGGCGTACAAGGTTCGCTGCCGCCAGATGCTGCCCTCAAGCGCCTGTTGCGGGGCACCGGGCTGAGCTTTCGCAAGATCAGCAACGGCAATGTGGTACTGGAGCGCCAAACCGCAAGCAACGTGATCGCCCTGCAGCAGGTGACCGTCAGCGCCACCCGCAGCGCACAGGACGTCAGCCAGGTACCCAGCACTGTCAGTGTGCAGACCCGTGAGCAACTGGACCGGCAGAACGTGAACAATATCCAGGATCTGGTGCGCTACGAGCCGGGGGTGTCGGTATCCGGAACCGGCCAACGCAGCGGGCTGAACGGCTACAACATCCGTGGTATCGACGGCGAGCGGATCCTCACCCAGGTCGACGGCGTGTCGATCCCCGACAGCTTCTTCTACGGCCCTTACGCCCAGACCCAGCGCAATTACGTCGACCCGGAAATCGTCAAGCGCGTGGAAATCCTCCGCGGCCCGGCCTCGGTGTTGTATGGCAGCAACGCCATCGGCGGTGCGGTGAGCTACTTTACCCTCGACCCGGACGACATCATCAAGCCCGGTAAAGACGTGGGTGCACGCCTGAAAACCGGCTACAGCTCGGCTGACGAAAGCTGGCTGACCTCCGCCACCGTCGCCGGCCGCCAGGGTGATTTCGACGGCCTGCTGCACCTGAGCCAGCGCAACGGCCACGAGACCGAAACCCACGGCAGCCACAGTGGCGACGGCCTGTCGCGTACCGAAGCCAACCCGATGGACGTGCGCACCACCAACGTGCTGGCCAAGCTGGGCTGGAACTACGCCGACGACGCGCGCCTGGGGTTCACCTACGAGCGCTACAAAGATGACCGCGACCAGAACATCCTCAGCGCGGTGGGTGGGCCGTTCATCCCCGGCTTTGGTGGCATGGGCTACTACAAGGCGCGTAATGGCAACGACACCATCACCCGCGAGCGCTTCGGCATTAACCATGAGTTCGGCCTGGACTCGCTGGTCGCCGACCACGTCAAGTGGAGCCTGAACTACCAGGTTGCCAAGACCGACCAGCACACCGAGGAAGTTTACGTGCCGCCTGGCCGCCAGGTGCTGCGCACCCGCGATACCACCTACAAGGACCGCCAGTGGGTGTTCGACGCCCAGCTGGACAAGGCCTTCAGCATCGGCGCCACCGACCACCTGCTGACCTACGGCACAACGCTCAAGCACGAAAAGGTCACCGGTTCGCGCAGCGGTACCGGTACCTGCTTGACCGTAGGATCCGGTTGTTCCGCCGCCGGCGCCGAACGCCCGGCAGACGGCCAGGTTCTGGTCAGCGACTTCCCGGACCCGACCGTGAATACCTACAGCCTGTTCGCGCAGGATGAAATCCGCTGGAACAACTGGACCTTCATGCCCGGCGCGCGCTACGACTACACCCGTATGGAGCCCAAATTCACCGAGGCATTCCTGCGTGGCCTGGAGTCCAGCGGTACGGCGCCTACCTCCCAGGACGATTCGGACAAGAAGTGGCACCGCGTCTCGCCCAAGTTCGGCCTGACCTACGCCTTCAACGACAATTACACCTGGTACGGCCAATATGCAGAGGGCTTCCGCACGCCGACCGCCAAAGCCATGTATGGCCGCTTCCAGAATCTGGACCAAGGCTACCGCGTGGAGGGCAACCCGAACCTTGAGCCTGAAAAGAGCAAAAGCTACGAAACCGGCCTGCGTGGCAACTTCGACGCCGGCAACTTCGACGTGGCAGTGTTCTACAACAAGTACCGTGATTTCATCGACGAAGATGCCGTGCAAAGCGCCAACCTGGAACAGACCTTCCAGGCCAACAACATCAAGCACGCCACCATCAAGGGTGCCGAATTCAAGGGCCGCCTGAACCTCGACCACTTCGGCGCACCGCAAGGCCTCTATACCCAAACCTCGATTGCCTACACCTATGGTCGTAACGATGACACCGGTCAGCCGTTGAACAGTGTCAACCCGCTCAAGGGCGTATTCGGCCTGGGCTACGAGCAGCAGAACTACGGTGGCTTGCTGAGCTGGACGCTGGTCAAGCGCAAGACCCGTGTCGACGACAGCACGTTTTATTCGCCTGACGGTTCTACCTCGAAGTTCCGCACCCCGGGCTACGGTGTGCTGGACCTGACCGGCTACTACAAGGTCACCGACGACGTCACCATCAACGCCGGGCTGTACAACCTTACCGACAAGAAGTACTGGCAGTGGGATTCGGTGCGCAGCTACGACGGCCAGGGTGAGGCGGCTGTGACCCAGCCAGCCAACATCGACCGCCTGACCATGCCGGGGCGCAATTTCGGTATCAATGTGGTTTGGGATATCTGACCTGAGCTGCCACTAGTCGATGTGTTCCGTCAGTGCCGGCCCCTTCGCGGGTAAACCCGCTCCTACAGGAACTGCGCATGCCTTGAGCCAGTGATGCGCCTGTAGGCGCGGGTTTACCCGCGAAGAGGCCGGTACTGGCAAACCAAATACCGGCTTTTTTTACTGTCCCGCTCCCGCTGTTTCGTCTTGTATCTAGACGCCCTCTTTCCAAGGACTGCCCCATGACCGAACGCCCAGCCCTGCGCTCCCAGCGCTTGAACCAGATCACCCACGCCCCGCACGCCGAACTGGATGCCCTGGTCAAATCCCACGCGCCTTTCGACAGCCGCGAAAGTTTCGCCCGCTTCGTCGTCGCGCAGTACCTGTTCCAGTCCGAGCTGCAGGCCCTGTACAACGACCCTCAGCTGATCGCCATCGTCCCTGATCTGGCTGAGCGCTGCCGTGCCGAGCAGGCCCGCCTGGACCTCGCCGACCTCGACACCGAAGTACCAGCCGCCGTACCGGGTGCCGTGGGCAAGCCGAGCCTGGGCGAGGCAATGGGCTGGATCTTCGTCTCCGAAGGCTCCAAACTGGGCGCTGCGTTTCTGATCAAGCGTGCCGTGGCCCTGGAACTGTCCGACAGCTTCGGTGCCCGTCACCTGGGGGAGCCCGCCGGTGGCCGTGCCGAAGGCTGGAAGCAGTTCACCCGCATCCTCGATGGCCTGGCGCTCTCGCCGGAAGAGGAAGCGGCTGCCGAGCGCGGTGCAGTGGCCGCTTTCGAGCGCTTCACCGAGCTGCTCAAGCACGCCTACGCTGCGGATGCCGCGCTGGTCTGATACGCCGAAGCCGGCCACCCCTCCGGTGGCCGAACCGTTTTATGCAGTGAGAACATGACCCGACCAGCCCGCTCGAAACTCGCCCGCCTGTTGTATGGAATCCTGGCCTACGTGAGCCTCGGGGTGGGCCTGGTCGCCATTGTGATTCCTGGCTTGCCGACCACCGAGTTCATCCTGCTGGCCGCCTGGGCCGCCACGCGCAGCTCACCGCGCCTGTCGGCATGGCTGGAGAACCACCGGCTGTTCGGGCCAATTCTGCATAACTGGCGCAACGGCAAGGTGATCCAGCGCCGGGCCAAGGTCAGCGCAACCATCAGCATGCTGCTGTGCGCGGGCCTGATGCTGACCTTTCTGGAACACCACTGGCCGGTATTCCTGGCAATCGCCGGCATGACCCTGGGCAACCTGTGGATCTGGTCACGCCCGGAACACGCCTGCCCTGCCCCGTCACAAGCTCAGCAGCCCTGAATACAAGGCGTAGGCCGCCAGCGCGGCACCCACCAGCACGGCGGCGAAAATCAGTTTTTCCCAGGCCGTGAACAACGTCTGCCCCTGCTCATGCTTGGCCCTCGCGAACAAGATGACCCCAGGGGCGTACAGCAGCGCCGAAAGCAGCAGGTACTTGAGCCCGCCGGCATACAGCAGCCACACGGCATACAGCAGGGCAACCAGCGCCACCAGCAAGTCCTTGCGCCGCAACCTCGGCTGTCCGGCATAGGTTTCTGCGCGCATCGCCAGCAGCACGGCATACGCCGCAGACCACAGGTAGGGCACCAGGATCATCGACGAGGCCAGGTAGATCAGACTGGTGTACGTACCGGCGGAGAACAGCGTAATCAGCAGGAAACCCTGAATCATGCAGTTGGTCAGCCACAGGGCGTTAGCCGGCACATGGTTGGCGTTTTCCTTGGCCAGAAAGCGCGGCATGGTCTTGTCCCGCGCCGTGGCGTAGAGGATTTCGGCACACAACAACGCCCATGAAAGCAAGGCGCCAAGCAGCGAAACCGCCAGGCCGAGGCTGATCAGCAAGGCGCCCCAAGGGCCGACGATATGCTCCAGCACCGAAGCCAGTGAGGGGTTCTGCAGCCCGGCCAGTTCCGGTTGGGTCATGATGCCCAGCGACAACACGTTGACCAGCACCAGCAGCGCCAGCACACCTAGAAAACCGATGACCGTGGCCTTGCCCACGTCTGACCGACGCTGGGCGCGCCCGGAATACACGCTGGCGCCCTCTATGCCGATGAACACGAATACGGTCACCAGCATCATATTGCGCACCTGCTCCAGCACGCTGCCGAATTGTGGGTTGCTTAAGCCCCAGATATCCCGGGTGAAGATATCGGCGCGGAAGGCAAATGCAGCGATCACCACGAAAATCAGCAAAGGCACCACTTTGGCGACGGTGGTGACCTGGTTGATGAAGGCCGCCTCCTTGATGCCGCGCAGTACCAGAAAGTGCACCGACCACAACAGCAGCGAGGCACAACCGATGGCGATGGGTGTGTTGCCTTCGCCGAACACCGGGAAGTAGAAACCCAGGGTGCTGAACAGCAGTACGAAGTAGCCGACATTGCCCAGCCAGGCGCTGATCCAGTAGCCCCAGGCCGAGGAAAAGCCCATGTACTCGCCAAAGCCGGCCTTGGCGTAGGCATATACCCCTGAGTCCAGTTCCGGCTTGCGGTTGGCCAGGGTCTGGAACACGAAAGCCAGGGCCAACATGCCGACTGCGGTGATCCCCCAGCCGATCAGCACTGCACCCACATCAGCACGCGCGGCCATGTTCTGCGGTAGCGAGAAGATCCCGCCGCCAATCATCGACCCGACCACCAGCGCGATCAGCGCGCCCAGGCGCAGCTTCTGTCCCGGTTCGCTCATGAGCCTCCCTTTCTTCCAGCCCTGTCATGCGTTTGAAACAGCCTTGCGGGCTATATAAATATCGTTACTTATACTGAAGCTGTGCGTTCAACCTATATCACTCATAACTGCTTTGTCTATGTGCCTGCTCCCTCAAAACTAGCAGCAGTCCGGCAACTAGAAAAGAAACGGATAAAACTCGAAATTCTTGTGGAAAATTTGCGAAAGCGGCAAAAGCAGCTAGTTTCAAGCTTCGCAGGCTGAACAGAGCGTTTGCTCTAGAAGGACATGGAGGTGCCAGCACACAAGGCCTGCAGCTCAAGCTGTCGGCACTCTCCAGGAGCACCCGTGAAGGAAATTTCCTACCTTCACGTCGCCTTAAACTGACGTAAGTCAGGTCAAGGCAACGGCGTCGGATCTATTCTGTCGTCAACTTTCTCCTGGCAGGAGTTGTTAAATGTCTGATTCATCCGGAAAACTAAAGCTCGGCGCATTAGTTGCACTTGTCGTCGGCTCGATGATTGGCGGCGGGATCTTCTCGCTGCCGCAAAACATGGCCGCCAGCGCAGGGGTTGGGGCCGTGCTGATCGGTTGGGGGATCACCGCGGTCGGCATGCTGACCCTGGCTTTCGTGTTCCAGACCCTGGCCAACCGCAAGCCCGACCTGGATGGTGGGGTGTATGCGTATGCCAAGGCTGGCTTCGGCGACTACATGGGCTTTTCCTCGGCCTGGGGCTACTGGATCAGTGCCTGGCTGGGCAACGTCGGCTACTTCGTGCTGCTGTTCAGCACCCTGGGTTACTTCTTCCCGATCTTCGGTGAAGGCAACACCCCAGCCGCCATCATTGGCGCGTCGATCCTGTTGTGGGCGGTGCACTTTCTGGTACTGCGCGGCATCAAGGAGGCAGCCTTCATCAACCTGGTCACCACTGTGGCCAAAGTGGTGCCGCTGGTGCTGTTCGCCCTGATCTGCCTGTTCGCCTTCAGGCTCGACATCTTCACCGCCGATATCTGGGCCGTAGGCACGCCAGAGCTTGGCAGCGTCATGAACCAAGTGCGCAACATGATGCTGGTGACCGTGTGGGTATTCATCGGCATCGAGGGCGCGAGCATCTTTTCGGCGCGGGCGGAAAAACGCACCGACGTGGGCAAGGCAACGGTAATCGGCTTCGTGACCGTGCTGCTGTTCCTGGTGTTGGTCAACGTGCTGTCGCTGGGCATCATGACTCAACCGGAACTGGCCAAGCTGCAGAACCCATCGATGGCTGCCGTGCTGGAGCATGTGGTCGGCCACTGGGGGGCGGTGCTGATCAGCGTCGGCCTGGTCATCTCGCTGCTCGGGGCGCTGCTGTCGTGGGTGCTGTTGTGCGCCGAGATCATGTTCGCCGCAGCCAAGGACCACACCATGCCGGAGTTCCTGCGCCGCGAGAACGCCAAACAGGTACCGGCCAACGCCCTGTGGCTGACCAACGCCATGGTGCAGATCTTTCTGGTCATCACGCTGTTCTCAAGCAGCACCTACCTGTCTCTGATCTACCTCGCCACCTCGATGATCCTGGTGCCCTACCTGTGGTCGGCAGCCTATGCGTTCTTGCTGGCACTGCGCAGCGAAACCTACGAACAGGCCCTGGCCGAACGCAAGAAGGACCTGATCATCGGTGGCATCGCCCTGTTGTACGCCATCTGGCTGCTGTACGCCGGCGGCGTGAAATACCTGCTGCTCTCTGCCCTGCTCTACGCACCTGGCGCCATCCTGTTCGCCAAGGCCAAACGTGAGGTGGGCAAACCGGTCTTCACCAACGTGGAAAAACTGATCTTCGCAGCCGTAGTCATTGGCGCCCTGGTGGCAGCCTTTGGCCTGTATGACGGCTTCCTGACCCTTTGACCCACGTCTTCGCTCAATTGGAGGAATGAAACCATGTCCGCTGAAAAACAGAAGTACGGTGTCCACTCCGAAGCCGGCAAACTGCGCAAAGTGATGGTTTGCGCACCGGGCCTGGCGCACAAGCGCCTGACGCCGAGCAACTGTGACGAACTGCTGTTCGACGATGTGATCTGGGTCGACCAGGCCAAGCGTGACCATTTCGACTTCGTCACCAAGATGCGCGAGCGTGGCGTGGATGTGCTGGAGATGCACAACCTGCTGACCGATATCGTGCAGAACAAAGAGGCGCTCAAGTGGATCCTCGACCGCAAGATCACCCCTGATACCGTCGGCGTAGGCCTGACCAACGAAGTGCGCAGCTGGCTCGAAGGGCTGGAGCCACGCCATCTGGCCGAATTCCTGATCGGCGGCGTGGCAGGCCAGGACCTGCCGCAGAGCGAAGGCGCCGAAGTCGTGAAGATGTACAACGACTATCTGGGCCACTCCAGCTTCATCCTGCCACCCCTGCCCAACACCCAGTTCACCCGCGACACCACCTGCTGGATCTACGGCGGCGTAACGTTGAACCCGATGTACTGGCCGGCGCGTCGCCAGGAAACCCTGTTGACCACCGCCATCTACAAGTTCCACAAGGCGTTCACCGAGGCCGACTTCCAGGTGTGGTATGGCGACCCGGACAAGGACCATGGCAACGCCACGCTCGAAGGCGGTGATGTGATGCCGATCGGCAATGGCATCGTGCTCATCGGTATGGGTGAGCGCACCTCGCGCCAGGCCATCGGCCAGCTCGCGCAAAACCTGTTCGCCAAGGGCGCCGTCAAGGAAGTGATCGTCGCCGGCCTGCCAAAGTCCCGCGCCGCCATGCACCTGGACACTGTCTTCAGCTTCTGCGACCGCGACCTGGTCACGGTCTTCCCGGAAGTGGTGAAAGAGATTGTGCCATTCATCATCCGCCCGGACGAAAGCAAGCCTTACGGCATGGATGTACGCCGCATCAACAAGTCGTTCATCGAAGTGGTGGGCGAGCAACTGGGTGTCAAGCTGCGCGTGGTCGAGACCGGCGGCAACAGCTTCGCCGCCGAACGCGAACAGTGGGATGACGGTAACAACGTGGTGGCCATCGAGCCGGGCGTGGTCATTGGCTACGACCGCAACACCTACACCAACACCCTGCTGCGCAAGGCGGGCATCGAGGTCATCACCATCAGCGCCGGCGAACTGGGCCGGGGCCGTGGCGGCGGCCACTGCATGACCTGCCCTATCGTGCGCGACCCGATCGACTACTAACGACCATTACGCCCGGCCGCACCCATGAAGTGGCGGCCGGGACATCACCGAACTCAAGGAGAAACTGTCATGGCGTTCAACATTCACAACCGCAACTTGCTCAGCCTGGAACACCACACCACCCGTGAGTTGCGCTATCTGCTGGACCTGTCCCGCGACCTCAAGCGCGCCAAGTACACCGGCACCGAGCAGCAGCACCTGAAGGGCAACAACATCGCCCTGATCTTCGAAAAAACCTCCACCCGTACCCGTTGTGCCTTCGAAGTCGCAGCCTATGACCAAGGCGCAAACGTCACCTACATCGACCCCAACTCCTCGCAGATCGGCCACAAGGAAAGCATGAAGGACACCGCCCGTGTGCTCGGGCGCATGTATGACGCCATCGAGTACCGTGGCTTCAAGCAGGAAATCGTCGAAGAGCTGGCCAAGTTCGCCGGCGTACCGGTGTTCAACGGCCTGACCGACGAATATCACCCCACCCAGATGATCGCCGACGTGCTGACCATGCGTGAGCACAGCGACAAGCCGCTGCACGACATCAGCTACGCCTACCTGGGCGATGCCCGCAACAACATGGGCAACTCGCTGCTGCTGATCGGCGCCAAGCTTGGCATGGATGTGCGCATCGCCGCGCCCAAGGCACTGTGGCCACATGACGACCTGGTCGAGCGCTGCAAGCAGTACGCTGAAGAAAGCGGCGCACGCATTACCCTCACCGAAGACCCGAAAGCCGCGGTCAAGGGTGTCGACTTTGTCCATACCGACGTGTGGGTATCGATGGGCGAGCCGATCGAAGCCTGGGGTGAGCGCATCAAGCAGCTCAAGCCTTATCAGGTGAATGCCGAACTGATGAAGTCCACCGGCAACCCGCGGACCAAGTTCATGCACTGCCTGCCGGCATTCCACAACTCCGACACCAAGGTAGGCAAGCAGATCGCCGAACAATACCCGGACCTGGCCAACGGCATCGAAGTGACCGATGACGTGTTCGAATCGCCAGCGTGCATCGCCTTCGAGCAGGCGGAAAACCGCATGCACACGATCAAGGCGATCCTGGTATCGACCCTGGCTGATCTGTAAGGGCTGTCTCGATAGCGCGGCCACCCCGCCCTTGTGTGTGTGTGTAGGAGCGGGTTCACCCGCGAATGCGTCAGCCCAGGTAACGCTGTTGGTGCTACCGACGCATTCGCGGGTAAACCCGCTCCTACACCGGGGAGCGGGGCGGTCCGAGCGCAGCGTCCCCTCTTTCATCAAAGGACATTACCATGCGTATCGTTGTTGCATTGGGCGGCAACGCCCTGCTTCGTCGCGGCGAGCCCATGACCGCTGACAACCAGCGCGCCAATATCCGCACCGCCACCGAACAGATCGCCAAGATTCACCCTGGCAACGAGCTGGTCATCGCCCACGGCAACGGCCCGCAAGTGGGTCTGCTGTCGCTTCAGGCCCTGTCGTACAAGCCAGACGAGGCCTACCCGCTGGACGTGCTGGGTGCCGAGACCGAGGGTATGATCGGTTACATGATCGAACAGGAACTGGGCAACCTGCTGGACTTTGAAGTGCCGTTCGCCACCCTGCTGACCCAAGTGGAAGTGGACGCCAACGACCCTGCCTTCAAGGACCCGACCAAGTTCATCGGCCCGGTCTACAGCAAGGAAGAGGCCGAGCGCCTGGCCAAGGAAAAGGGCTGGGTGGTCAAGGCCGACGGCGACAAGTACCGCCGCGTGGTAGCCAGCCCGAAACCCAAGCGCATCTTCGAAATTCGCCCGATCAAGTGGCTGCTGGAAAAAAGCAGCATCGTAATTTGCGCAGGCGGTGGCGGCATCCCCACCCTGTACGATGAAAACCGCAAGCTCAAAGGCATCGAGGCGGTGATCGACAAAGACCTGTGCTCGGCGCTGCTGGCCGAGCAATTGGAAGCCGACCTTCTGATTATCGCCACCGACGTCGATGCAGCCTACATTGACTGGGGCAAGCCGACGCAGAAGGCCATCGCCCAGGCCCACCCGGACGCGTTGGAAACGCTGGGGTTTGCCGCCGGCTCCATGGGGCCGAAAGTGCAGGCTGCCTGCGACTTTGCCCGCAACACCGGCAAGGTGGCGGTGATCAGTTCGCTGGAGAACATCGAAGACATCGTCAAAGGCACGGCCGGCACTCGGGTTTCCACCGAGAAGCCGGGGATCAGCTACCGTTGAATGCAGTCGGCGGGCTTACGCGGCCCGCCATTTTCGACCTTCCAAAGGAGATAGCCATGGCCCAGTATCAGCCCGGTCATGTACACATCGAGCGCTCTGCGCTGAACAACGCCGACCACAGCTATGACCTGAACATCGAGTACGAGGCCGTGTCGGACCCCAAGGAAGGCAGAGGCATTCAGTTCCACATGCATGGCAGCATCGAAGGCAAGACGGTGGAAGAAAAGTTCTTCCTGGCCAAGGACCAGGCCTTGCCCAGCTTCCTCATGTTACTGACCCGCAAGGCGCAGTCGTATCTGGCGCCGCCGAAGAAGTTCGAGACCCTGAGTTCGCCGCACAAGCTCTATGACCATATGTTTGCGGACATCCGCGAAAAGCTCGAGGTGAAATCGGGCGACCCGATCAAACCTGAACATCTGGAGTGACCCTTTTCGCGAGCAAGCCCGCCCCCGCATGGACAGCAGCAACCCTGTGGGAGTGGGAGCGGGCGCGCCCGCGAATGCGCCACCGCCGACCTTGGGCCTGAACCCCGTCTCAGGGCATACTGGCGGCCTCCGTCGCCAACTGTTCGAACCCCATGCGCATCCACGTCAGCTTCATCGACCGCGTCGGCATCACCCAGGAAGTCCTCGCCCTGCTCGGTGCCCGCAACCTCAACCTGGACGCCGTGGAGATGGTCCCGCCGAACGTCTACATCGACGCCCCCACCCTCAGCCCCGCCGTACTTGAAGAACTGCACGACGCGCTGTTCGAAGTACAGGGTGTGCAATCGGTGGACGTGGTCGACATCCTCCCCGGCCAGCGCCGCCACCTGCAGCTCGATGCCCTGCTGGCCGCCATGAGCGATCCGGTGCTGGCGGTAGACAGCGCAGGCCTGGTGCTGTTGGCCAACCCGGCGCTGATCGAACTGTGCGGCCGCGAATCTGCCGGGCGCTCGGTGGGTGAGCTGTTTGGCGATCCCGCGCTGCTGCAAGCGCTGCTGGACAACAACTTCCACCTGCCCATGCGCGAAATGCAGCTGAACGGCCATAGCCTGCTGCTGGACGCCATGCCGATTACCAACGCCGGTGGCCTGCTGACGCTGTACCCCCCCTCGCGCATGGGCGAACGCCTGTCGGCCTTGCACCACGACCACGCCGAAGGCTTCGATGCCTTGCTTGGCGAGTCGCCGGCCATCCGCACCCTCAAGGCCCGCGCCTTACGCGTGGCTGCGCTCGATGCGCCGCTGCTGGTGCATGGCGAGACCGGCACCGGCAAAGAACTGGTCGCCCGCGCCTGCCATGCCGTCAGCAGCCGCCATGCGGCCCCGTTCCTGGCGCTGAACTGCGCCGCGCTGCCCGAGAGCCTGGCCGAAAGCGAGCTGTTCGGCTACGCGCCCGGGGCCTTTACCGGCGCGCAACGAGGTGGCAAGCCTGGGCTGATGGAACTGGCCAACCAGGGCACCGTGTTTCTCGATGAAATTGGTGAAATGTCGCCCTACCTGCAGGCCAAGCTGCTGCGTTTTCTCAGCGATGGCAGCTTCCGCCGGGTGGGTGGCGACCGTGAAGTGAAGGTGGATGTGCGCATCATCAGCGCCACCCACCGCGATCTGGAGCGCATGGTCGCCGAAGGCAGCTTTCGCGAAGACCTGTTCTACCGCCTGAACGTGCTTAACCTGGAGGTACCGCCGCTTCGCGACCGTGGCCAGGACATCCTGATGCTGGCGCACTTCTTCATGCAGCAGGCGTGCACACAGATCCAGCGCCCAGCCTGTCGGCTGACCCCCTCCACCCATTCGGCACTGCTGGCCAACCCTTGGCCGGGCAATGTGCGCCAATTGCAGAACGTGATCTTCCGCGCCGCGGCTATCTGCGAGGGCAACCTGGTGGATATCGGCGACCTGGACATCGCCGGCACCTCGGTGGCACGCGGGCAAGATGGCGAAGTGGCCAGCCTGGAACAGGCTGTAGGTGATTTCGAGCGCGAGCTGTTACAGCGCTTGTATGCCAGCTACCCGTCAACACGGCAACTGGCCGGGCGCTTGCAAACTTCGCACACGGCTATCGCGCAGAGGCTGCGTAAATATGGAATACCCGGGAAACCATGACGGCTGTGGTCAAAACCCATAATTGAATCGGACTTTTCCTAGCCGCTCAGCCACATGTGACTGGAGTGCTCCCCGTAGAATGGCGACATTGCAATTTTGCTTGTCACCCTGAACGAAGAGTACCCTGATGTTCGAACTCGATTTTTACGGGACACTGGTAGCTGCCTCGTTGGTACTGCTACTGGGACGCGGCCTGGTTGCACGCATTGGTTTCCTGCGCGCATACAATATCCCGGAGCCTGTTGCAGGCGGCCTGGTCGTTGCCCTGTTACTCCTGGCATTGCGCAATTTCGATGTACACGTCCAATTCGATACCTCGTTGCAAACACCGTTGATGCTGGCATTCTTCGCTACCATCGGCTTGAGTGCAGACTTCGCAAGCCTGAAGAAGGGTGGACGCGTGGTCGCCGTATTCCTTCTGGTGGTGACGGGTTTGCTAATGGTTCAGAACGCCATGGGCATCGGCCTGGCAACAGCACTGGGGCTCGACCCGCTGATGGGCCTGCTGGCCGGTTCGATCAGCTTGTCGGGTGGCCACGGTACAGGCGCAGCCTGGGGCGCGACCTTCACTGAGCGGTTCGGCCTGGCTTCGGCTTCGGAACTGGCAATGGCCTCTGCCACTTTCGGCCTGGTGTTGGGCGGTTTGATCGGTGGGCCAGTCGCCCGGTTGCTGATCAAACGGGTCGAAACACCTGGCGTGCGAGAAGAGGCACCGCAGTTACCCAAGGGCTTTGAACAACCCGACAGAGAGCGCCTGATCACATCGTTTTCATTTATAGAAACCTTGGCACTTATTGCTGTCAGCTTACTGACGGGCACATTACTTAATGGCTTGTTGAAAGGCACAGCATTCGAACTGCCGACATTCGTTTGCGTACTCTTCGTCGGTGTAGTGTTGCGCAATGGGCTTCGGGCTTTAGGCGTTTACAAAGTATTCGAACGGGAAGTGTCGGTACTGGGCAATGTGAGTTTGTCCCTGTTCCTGGCCATTGCCTTGATGTCGCTCAAGTTGTGGGACCTGGCAGCCCTGGCGTTACCCTTCTTTACCTTGTTGGCCGCACAGACACTGGTCATGGCGCTGTTCGCAATCTTCGTGACGTTCAAGGTAATGGGGCGCAACTACGATGCAGCAGTCCTGGCTGCCGGCCACTGTGGCTTCGGCCTGGGTGCAACACCGACAGCCATCGCCAACATGCAAGCGGTGACACAACGCTATGGTGCCTCGCACCTTGCCTTCCTGGTGGTGCCGATGGTGGGGGCGTTCTTCATCGACATCATCAATGTCATCGTGATCAAGCTGTACCTGGCATTGCCCTGGTTTGTTGCGGGTTAAGCGATCTCACGCTCCCCTTGAATGACATCGTTCTGAGTGGCGTGGGGCCTGCCGGTACAGCCTACCAACGCAGCATGCGGGGGCCCCACCAGGCACCGAATACCGTCGGCAGGAGCATGCCCAGGACATACCACACACCCCAGAACGGTACGCCCATTTCCGGACAATGCAGGCAGTAGGCAACCGTTGCGGTCGAGCCCGCCAGCAGGCCACCGGCAGCGCCCGCTTGCCGTAACCGGGTGGGCGCCAGACCTTTCAGCGCCCAGAACACGGTGACAAAGGCCGGCACCGACAGCAACGTGATATTCAGTGCGCAAGTACGCCATGTGCGCCCGAACAACAGGTCGGCGCGCGCCTCCACAGGCGCCCCGGCGATGCTGACCGCCGCCCCGCACCAGACCAGCAGCAGTGGCAAGCCAAGCATCTTCCAGCCTGCAGCGCCCTTCCCTCCTGGCCTGGCCAAGCGGCTCGTCAACCACAGCCCGATCAACGCCAAGCTGGTTGGAAAGGCGACTTTGCCCCAGAACAACGGGGTTTGTGCGACCTCTGTGATATCACTGCGTACACCGTAAAGGGTAATTGTCAGCAGCAGTGCGGCGGTCAGCCCGCCCAGCACAGCCACTGCCATCCGCCTGCAAACGGCGTGGCGCGGTACTGGCCCTTCGCCTGCGGCCAGCAAGGCGATCAAATCGTCAGTCTTCATGGTTGTTGGCTCCTCCAATCAGCCTGGATAGCGCTTTCAGACCTCGATGTATCCCCACCTTTACCGCTGAACTGGAAAGCCCGGTAAGTTGTGCCGTCTCTTCGACAGACAACCCCTCCAGCTTGACATGAACAATCGGCAGTCGTTGCCGCTCTGGCAGTTGCTTGAGCAGCTTGGTCAGGTCTCGGCTGGCCTCGGCTGATTCAACCTCCGAGACGGCAAACAGTTGCGCATCATCGTCCAGCACATCATGCCGGGCGTCGCGACGTGAAACACTTCGCAGATGATCCGCCAGCTTGTAACGGGCGATCGCCTGCACCCAGGTGGTCAACGGCTGCTGCGGCTGGTAAGTGTGGCGCGCGTTATGCACCGCCAGCAGCACATCCTGCACCATGTCCTCTATCTCGGCCGGGCGCCTGCTCAGACGGCTGCGCAGAAACGCACGTACATGCAGCGCAAGCGTGCCAAGAAAATCCTGATAGGCCAGCTGGTCGCCTGTCAGCCCACGAAGCAACAGTGCTTTCAACCGGGCCTCGCGAGCCTCGAGCTCATCCTGTGAGTTAGTTCGCTGCATGGGTCGCCTGGGTTACACCCTGAATACAATTGACTTGATTCATCCGCTCCCGGCGTGTGGCACGCAGGTGCTGCAAATATGCCACGCCCTTGGCTTCAACATCAGGTCGTGAAGACACGCCCTGAAAAAATTTCTTCCAAGGCTGTAACCCGTTTTACGCAAGGCACGAATTACTCCATGAGCCGCCGGTAAAGACCACGGCCACACGCTCAGGAGATTGACCCATGAAAACCCTCGCCCTCACCACTGCTGCACTCGCTCTCGCCTCGCTTGCAGGCGTTGCCATGGCAGCCGACAGCACGCAACCCGCAGGCAGTGGCGCTGCCATGGAAAAATGCTACGGCGTCGCCATGGCAGGAAAGAACGATTGCAAGGCCGGCGCCGGCACCAGTTGCGCCGGCAGTGCGAAGAAGGACTACGACGGCATGCACTGGAAAAACGTCCCCGCCGGCACCTGCACATCGATCAAGACACCCGCCGGCATGGGCTCGCTGACACCTATCAAGTCTTGATCAGGGGAAACCGACCATGAACGCAGACGCACGAATGGGCGCCGGAGTCAGCCTGAAGGCCGAGCACTACGACCAGGCGCTGGCGTGCAATCTCGAAGGGCTCTGGTTTGAAGTTCACCCGGAGAACTACATGGTCGGTGGCCCTCGCCTTGCCTGGCTGAACCGAATCGCAACACTTCACCCGGTCTCATTGCATGGTGTAGCACTTTCGCTTGCGGCTGACGCGCCCCCCGATCAGGACCATTTGCAGCGTCTGCGCGCACTGTGCGATCAGATCGAACCGGTACTTGTGTCAGAGCACCTGGCCTGGTCCACCTGGCAGGGGCACTACCATCCAGACCTGCTGCCATTTCCCCGCAGCAACGAAGCCCTGCAGCGCATCGCTGAAAACATCCAGCGATGCCAGGAGGTATTGGGCCGGCGTATATCCATCGAAAACCCCAGTCATTACTTGCAGCTGCAGGGCCATGACTGGGACGAGATCGACTTTCTTGACGAACTGACACGTCGCACCGGTTGTGGCCTGCTGCTGGACATCAACAACGTCTATGTGAGTGCTCACAATCTGGGGTTTTCGGCAACTGCCTACCTGGACCGCTTTCCAGCGCAAGCCATCACAGAAGTTCATCTGGCCGGGCACAGCGATGATGACCAAGGCAGCCTGTTGATCGACTCTCATGATGCGCTGGTGGCCGAGCCTGTGTGGGCGCTGTACCGCCAACTGGTTTCCCGTGTCGGCCCGCGCCCGACACTCATTGAACGTGACGACAAGCTTCCCCCGTTCACCGAGCTGCTTGCTGAACGGTCCATCGCACAGTCGATCATGTCTTGCCCAGGTGTATTGCCATGAACCTTTCCCTTGGTCAGTTCCAGCAAGCGTTCATCGAGGCGCTCTATTCCCGTCCTGCTCCCGAGCTTTCAGGAGTGACCGAACAAGCGGCGTTCGCGGTTTATCGCAACACGGTGTTGGCCGGCTGCGTGGATGCGCTGCGCGCTAACTTTCCGAGCGTGTGCACACTCGTCGGGCGCGCCTGGATGGATGAGACCGCGGCAATTTATGCGCGGCAATCCCCCCCCAGTGATCCCCGGCTGATCTGCTATGGCGCAACCTTCCCGGATTTCCTCGAAGACATTCAGTCACAGCACGCTGTGCCGTATCTGGCGGATGTCGCCCGCCTGGACCTGCATTGGACAGAAGCCTTCAGCGCGCCGTACGAAACGTGCCTGAACCTTGTCGAACTGGCAGGCATGACCCCCAGCGATCTTGATCACGGTTGCTTGCCCCCCCGTGCCAGTGCTCGCTGGTACTGGTGCGAGGCGCACCCTGTGTACACCCTGTGGCGCTGCGCCCGCGAGCAGGTTGCCTGGCCCGATGACCAGCCATGGGTGGGCGAAGGGGTGCTGTTTGTCGGCACCGCTGATGGCGTATGCCATCAGCCGCTGGGGAAAGGTGGCCATGCGTTTCTCAAGGCCTGTGCGGCCGGACAGTCGCTGATGCAGGCCTCGGAACTGGCGCGACACGCTGAAACCGACCTGGATTTCACCGAGATGCTCGGGCGCCTGATGACAGCCCAGGCTTTTCGCCCACTTGCCTTCACAGGAGAACACCATCATGGCTAGTGCCGACTTCACGCCCCCGGCCAGCAGCCTGCGGCGCGCCTGGAACCACATTGCACAGAGCCTCGAGCACCGTTTGAGCGATGACTTATTGTGCATGGTCGCCCGGTTCGGGATCGCCTCGGTATTCTTTCTTTCCGGGCGCACCAAAGTGGAAGGTTTACTTACCCTCACACCCGGCACCTATGAGCTGTTCCGCACCGAGTACGCGCTGCCGCTACTCTCGCCCTGGCTTGCAGCGCACCTGGCCGCCTACGCTGAGCACTTGTTCCCGCTATTGCTGGTGCTCGGGCTGATGACCCGGCTATCAGCGCTGGCACTGCTGGGCATGACGTTGGTGATCGAAGTGTTCGTCTACCCCGATGCGTGGCCTACCCACCTGACCTGGGCAGGGCTCTTGCTGCTCCTGGTCGCCCGTGGCGCCGGCGCGTTTTCGCTGGATCATTTGCTGAAAGTGAGATGACCGGAGGCCATTGGCACCAGGCCTGTCGGGCACCACATGTATCGTTTTCAATACGTCGTAACGAAAACGATACATATGATGCCCGACGTGGGTGCACAAGGGTTTGATGCTCAAACCCTTTTCCTCCCATGAGCACCTGTAACGATATCATTCCATACGAAAAATACGGCTTCTCTTCCTATTTACGTAATCTATTGATAAATAAGAAGTTTTATAGGTTGGCCGCATTATTGCTAAGGGAATCCTACCCTAAGAGCGCGGCGCCACCGCGCCCCCCCCAACGCCCTGCTTCCCGAGGATTCCCCATGAGCGAGTTGCGTTTCACTGAAGATCACGAATGGCTGCGCGTCGAAGCCGATGGCAGCGTCACCGTGGGCATCACCGCCTACGCCCAGAATGCCCTGGGCGACGTGGTTTTCGTGCAACTGCCAGAGTTACAGCAGTATGAGAAAGGCAGCGAAGCGTCCACCGTCGAATCGGTCAAGGCCGCCAGCGGCGTGTATATGCCACTGGCGGGTGAAGTGGTCGAGGTCAACGGCCAGCTTGAAGACAGCCCGGAACTGGTCAACGAAGACCCGATGGGCGAAGGCTGGTTCTTCCGCTTCATCCCTGCCGATGCAGAAGCCGTAACCGCTCTGCTCGACCAGGACGCCTACGACCGCCTGCTCAAAGCCAACGACGACGCCTGAGGAACCCCACCATGACCATCAACCTCGGCACCGCCAACGAATTCATCGCCCGTCACATAGGCCCGCGCGCCGCTGACGAACAGGCCATGCTCACTGCACTGGGCTTCGACTCGCTGGACGCCATGACCGCTGCGGTCATCCCCGACAGCATCAAAGGCACCAGCGTACTTGGCTCGCACGACGGCCAGAGCGAGGCCGACGCACTCGCCGCACTCAAGGCCATCGCCGGCAAGAACCAGCTGTTCAAAAGCTACATCGGCCAGGGCTACTACAACACCCACACCCCGGCACCGATCCTGCGTAACCTGCTGGAAAACCCGGCCTGGTACACCGCCTACACCCCGTATCAACCAGAAATTTCCCAAGGCCGCCTGGAAGCGCTGCTGAACTTCCAGACCCTGATCAGCGACCTCACCGGCCTGCCGATCGCCAACGCCTCCTTGCTCGACGAAGCCACGGCTGCGGCCGAGGCCATGACCTTCTGCAAGCGCCTGTCGAAGAACAAATCCAGCCATGCCTTCTTCGCCTCCGTGCATTGTCACCCGCAAACCCTCGACGTGCTGCGCACCCGTGCCGAGCCGTTGGGTATCGAGGTTGTGGTTGGCGACGAACGCGAGCTGGGCGACGTCAGCGCCTTCTTCGGCGCCCTGCTGCAATACCCGGCCAGCAACGGTGAAGTGTTCGACTACCGCGAGGTCGTGCAGCGCTTCCACGCGGCCAACGCCCTGGTCGCCGTAGCGGCAGACCTGCTGGCCCTGACCCTGCTGACCCCACCGGGCGAGTTCGACGCCGACGTGGCCATCGGCAGCGCCCAGCGCTTCGGCGTGCCACTGGGCTTCGGTGGCCCGCACGCGGCTTACTTCGCCACCCGCGACGCGTTCAAGCGCGACATGCCTGGCCGCTTGGTCGGCGTGTCGATCGACCGCTTCGGCAAAACCGCCCTGCGTCTGGCCATGCAGACCCGCGAGCAACACATCCGCCGCGAAAAGGCCACCAGCAACATCTGCACCGCCCAGGTGCTGCTGGCCAACATCGCCAGCATGTTCGCCGTGTACCACGGCCCTGCCGGCCTCAAGCGCATTGCCGAGCGCACCCATGCCCTGACCGCGATCCTCGCCGCCGGCCTGAAGGCGCTGGGCGTACAAGTGGTGGGCGCCAGCGCCTTCGATACCCTGACCCTGGCCACCGGCACTGCCACCGCCAGCCTGCATGACAAGGCACGCGCCCAGGGCATCAACCTGCGCCAGATCGATGCCGCCCATGTGGGCCTGTCTCTGGACGAAACCAGCACTCAGGCTGACGTCGAATCGCTGTGGCAGCTGTTGGGTGGCGAGCAGGCACAGCCTGATTTCACCGCACTGGTAGCCAGCACCGGTTCCCTGCTGCCTGCCGCCCTGCTGCGCCAGTCGGCCATCCTCGAACACCCGGTGTTCAACCGCTACCACAGCGAAACCGAGCTGATGCGCTACTTGCGCCGCCTGGCCGACAAGGACCTGGCGCTGGACCGCAGCATGATTCCGCTGGGCTCGTGCACCATGAAGCTGAACGCCGCCAGCGAGATGATCCCGGTCACCTGGGCCGAGTTCGGCAACCTGCACCCATTCGCCCCGGCCGAGCAGAGCCAGGGCTACCTGCAGATGACCACCGAACTGGAGGCCATGCTGTGCGCGGCCACTGGCTATGATGCCGTATCGCTGCAGCCCAACGCCGGCTCGCAGGGCGAATACGCCGGGCTGTTGGCGATCCGCGCCTACCACCGCAGCCGGGGTGAAGGCCACCGCGATATCTGCCTGATCCCGTCGTCGGCCCATGGCACCAACCCGGCCACCGCACACATGGCTGGCATGCGTGTCGTGGTTACCGCCTGTGACGCCCGTGGCAACGTCGATGTCGAGGACCTGCGCGCCAAAGCCATCGAGCACCGCGAGCGCCTGGCCGCAATCATGATCACCTACCCGTCGACCCACGGCGTGTTCGAGGAAGCGATCGGCGAAATCTGCGCGATCATCCACGACAACGGTGGCCAGGTGTACATCGACGGCGCCAACATGAACGCCATGGTCGGACTGTGCGCACCCGGCAAGTTCGGCGGCGACGTTTCCCACCTGAACCTGCACAAGACCTTCTGCATCCCGCACGGTGGTGGTGGCCCGGGCGTAGGCCCGATTGGCGTCAAGTCGCACCTGGCGCCGTTCCTGCCAGGCCATGCACAGCTGGAAAACACCCAAGGCGCGGTATGCGCTGCGCCGTTCGGTAGCGCCAGCATCCTGCCGATCACATGGATGTATATCCGCATGATGGGCGGTGCCGGCCTCAAACGTGCCTCGCAGATGGCAATCCTCAACGCCAACTACATCGCCCGCCGCCTGGAAGAGCACTATCCTGTTCTGTATACCGGCGGTAACGGCCTGGTGGCTCACGAGTGCATTCTCGACCTGCGCCCACTGAAGGACACCAGCGGCATCAGTGTCGACGACGTGGCCAAGCGGTTGATCGACTTTGGCTTCCACGCCCCGACCATGTCCTTCCCAGTGGCTGGCACGCTGATGATCGAACCGACCGAAAGCGAGTCCAAAGAAGAACTGGACCGCTTCTGCAACGCGATGATCCAGATCCGCGAAGAAATCCGCGCGGTGGAGGACGGTAGCCTGGACAAGGACGACAACCCGCTGAAAAACGCACCGCACACTGCGGCTGAGCTGGTTGGCGAATGGACCCATGGCTACAGCCGCGAGCAGGCGGTATACCCCCTGGCGAGCCTGGTGGAAGGCAAGTACTGGCCGCCGGTCGGCCGGGTCGACAACGTGTTCGGCGACCGCAACCTGGTGTGCGCCTGCCCGTCGATCGAGAGCTATCAGGACGCCTGATAGCCCTTCCCCGCCACCTGGCTTGGGTGGCGGACTCTGTGTAGGCGCGGGTTCACCCGCGCCTACAGGGCTCAACGTCCGCCCAACAAACTGGCAGGAGGTCAACATGTCACTGAGCGTCTTCGACCTGTTCAAGATCGGCATCGGCCCCTCCAGCTCCCACACGGTCGGCCCGATGCGCGCCGCTGCGCGGTTTGCCGAAGGGCTGCGCCGTGACGGCCTGCTGGCCCGCACCGCCAGCGTCAAAGCCGAGCTGTATGGCTCACTGGGCGCCACAGGCAAAGGCCACGGCAGTGACAAAGCCGTGCTGCTGGGCCTTGAAGGCGAACACCCGGACATTATCGACACCGACAGCATTCCCGCCCGCCTGCAGGTCATCCGCGACAGCGGACGCATCAACCTGCTGGGCGAACACAGCATTGCGTTCATCGAAAAGCAGCACCTGGCGATGATCCGCAAGCCGTTGGACTACCACCCCAACGGCATGATATTCCGCGCCTTCGACGACGCAGGCCTGCAAATCCGAAGCCGCGAGTATTACTCGGTAGGCGGTGGTTTCGTGGTCGACGAGGACGCTGCCGGCCATGACCGCATCGTCGAAGACACCACGGTGCTGGCCTATCCGTTCAAGACCGCCAAGGCGCTCCTCGGCCACTGCACCGCGCATGACCTGTCGGTGAGCCAGGTCATGCTGGCCAACGAGACCGCCTGGCGCCCTGAAGCAGAAACCCGAGCCGGGCTGCTGCGCATCTGGCAGGTGATGCAAGATTGCGTCGCGGCAGGTTGCCAGCATGAGGGCATATTACCGGGAGGGCTCAAGGTCAAACGCCGCGCGCCGGCCCTGTACCGCCAACTGAGCGGCCACCCGGAAGCCAGCCTGCGTGATGCCCTGTCAGTGCTCGACTGGGTCAACCTCTACGCCTTGGCGGTGAACGAGGAAAACGCCTACGGCGGTCGTGTGGTCACCGCCCCTACCAACGGTGCAGCGGGCATCGTCCCGGCAGTCCTTCACTACTACATGCGCTTCGTCCCCGGTGCCAGCGAGGACGGGGTGGTGCGCTTTCTGCTCACCGCCGCAGCCATCGGCATCCTGTACAAGGAAAACGCCTCCATCTCCGGGGCGGAAGTGGGCTGCCAGGGCGAGGTCGGCGTTGCCTGCTCGATGGCCGCCGGGGCGCTGTGCGAAGTGATGGGCGGTAGCGTGCAGCAGGTGGAGAACGCAGCCGAAATAGGCATGGAACACAACCTCGGCCTGACCTGCGACCCGATCGGCGGCCTCGTACAGGTGCCCTGTATCGAGCGCAATGCCATGGGCTCGGTGAAGGCCATCAACGCGGTACGCATGGCCCTGCGCGGCGACGGGCAGCACTACGTGTCGCTGGACAAGGTCATCCGCACCATGCGCCAGACCGGCGCCGATATGAAAAGCAAATACAAAGAGACCGCCCGTGGCGGCCTGGCCGTCAACATCATCGAATGTTGACCCAACAATGACAGCAAGGAGTCATCGATGTCCGAAACACTGCTCAAGACCCCACTGCATGCCTTGCACCTGGAACTGGGTGCACGCATGGTGCCGTTCGCCGGCTACGACATGCCGGTGCAGTACCCGCTGGGCGTGCTCAAGGAACACCTGCACACCCGCGAGCAGGCCGGCCTGTTCGACGTCTCGCACATGGGCCAGATCATTCTGCGTGGCGCTGACGCCGCCAAGGCGCTGGAAAGCCTGGTACCGGTGGACATCATCGACCTGCCGATGGGCATGCAGCGCTATGCCATGTTCACCAATGAGCAAGGCGGCATTCTCGACGACCTGATGGTTGCCAACCTGGGCGAGGACACCCTGTTCCTGGTAGTCAACGCCGCCTGCAAGGAACAGGACCTGGCTCACCTGCAATCCCACATTGGCAACCGTTGCGAGGTGCAGCCGCTGTTCGAGGAGCGCGCCCTGCTCGCCCTGCAAGGCCCGGCTGCAGTCAAGGTGCTGGAACGCCTGGCCCCAGAAGTGGCCGGCATGACCTTCATGCAGTTCCGCCGAGTAACACTGCTGGAGGTGGACTGCTTCGTCAGCCGCTCGGGCTACACCGGCGAAGACGGCTACGAGATCTCGG
>NZ_JBYSYE010000052.1:0-27476 GCF_058782925.1 Pseudomonas sp. FW305-E2
CGGGGCGGGTGGGCAGGCCCCGGCCAGGGTTGTAGCCGACCTGGTCGGGGCGAGGGATGCAGTCGGTCAGGCCGGCTGGGCTGCGGTGCGAACCTTGCCGCTGTCCATGTGTACCAGCTGGTCGGCAATATCGAAGTAGCGGTCATCGTGGGAGATGACAATGATGGTCTTGCCCAGGCGCTTGAGGTCCGGCAGCAGCTCTGTGTAGAAGATGCGGCGGAAGGTGGGGTCCTGATCAGCTGCCCACTCGTCGAACACCAGTACCGGGCGCTGCTCCAGCCAGGCGCTGATCAGGGCCAGGCGCTTGCGTTGACCAGTGGACAGGTCGGTGGTGGTGAAGGCGCCGTCACGTACGCTGACCTTGTGCGCGATCTCCAGGCGTTGCAGGTATTGGGTCGCATCGTCGGGAATCTGCTGGTCGCCCTGGACCACGTCGTCGAACAGGTAGTAGTCGGCGAAAATGGTGGTGAACAGTTGTCGGTAGTCATCCCGGTCAAGCACCGAGACCGGCTGACCATCCAGCAGGATGTCACCACTGTGCGGCGCATACAGGCCAAGCAGCAGCTTGATCAGCGTGGTCTTGCCACAACCGTTCTCGCCGACGATGAACACGATGTCGCCCTGGTTGATCGTGAGGTTCACCGGGCCCAGGCGAAACGGCGTGCTGCCCTCGACGGCCGGAAATGCGTACTGCACATTGTGCAGTTCCAGGCTGTCGATGGTCTGGCGCGGTGCGCCTTGGCCGTCGAGCAGCAGGTTCGGTTCGGGCGAGGAAAACTGCTCTGACAGCTCGGCAATGCGCTGGAATGCCACCTGTGCCTTGCTGACCAGCGGCAGTACGCTGACCAGATGGTCCAGTGGGCCTTTCATGTACAGCAGCACCAGCACGAAGCCGGTCATTGCCGCCTGATCGACGCTTGTCCAGGTGCTCTGCAGGGCCAGGGCCAGGCCGATGACGATGAAGAACAGCGTCGAGCCGAACGTCTTGGCCAGGATGTAGGTGTTGACTGCCTTGATCTGGATGGCGCTGATCCGCTCGCTGATCCCCTGGATGTGCCGGGTGAACATGCGATACCGGCGCGGCCGGTGTATGCGCAGCTCCTTGGCGCCCTGGGCAATGGCGTTGTAATGCTTCTGCAGGTCGTCCTCGGCCTCGCGGGCGGTATTGAACCCCTTGATGCCGCGCGTGCGGGCGATGACCTGGGCGGTGATGCCGGCGCCCAATGCCAGCAGCATCAGCAGGAACAGCGGGCCGGACAATGTTGCCAGGTAGCCCATGCAGCCCAGCGTCACCGTCAGCGAAATGGTCAGGGGGGCGAAGGCGAACGAGAAATCGCTGATGGTATCGATATCGTGGGTCAGCACCGGTATCAGGCGGTGGCTGCGATAGCGCTCGATCTGCTCGATGGGCGCCGAAAGCACTTTTTCGCCCAGCTCCTTGCGCAGTTTGGCAATGATCTTCTGGCCAACGAAATTGGTGCCCATGTCGGAGAAGATGCTGCTGAGCAAGGTCAGCACGCAGAGGCCGGCAAACAACCACAGCACGGCGTGGGTCAGCCCTGCTTCGCTGTTGAGGGCGCGGTTGATGGTGGCCAGCAGCGTGGTGACGCTGAAGCCGCCGAGGATGCCCAACAGTATGGAAACCAGCACGATGGGCCAGAACGGCTTGAGCAACTGGGCAAGCTCGCGGGTCGCGCTGAGCGGTTTGCGAATCATGGGGAAGTCTTCTCCAGGCGGATCAAAGGACGTGGTCATCAAAGAAGGCTTCACGCTCCAGACGCAGCAGAGCGGCTTTCTTGTGGGCCAGTTGAATGTCCTTCAGGTGGCCGAACCCCTGGGACTTGAGGAAGTCGATCTGGCGCGTATGGTCGATGCGCGGCTCGCCGAGAATCCGCTGGGTGCGTGGGTCATCGAGGAACATGTAATGCATCAGCGAGCGGAACCAGCCGCGCAGTTTGCCGATGCCCTGGTGCTTGGGCTCGCCGATCACCACGTGCCAGCCACGGTCGTAGTCGGCGACGTCGTAGTAGGGGGCGATGCGGTCTTCCTTGCACCAGTACACCTCGAAGTAGGCGAAGGGTTCGTCATCGAAGCAGCCGATCAGCGGGTGTACGCGCGGGTCGTCGAGCATTTCGCGAATGTATTGCGCATGTTCTTCCGGGGTGCCGGTCTGCTCCCAGAAGAACGCGACTTGCTCCAGGTTCATCCAGCGGTTGAAGGCTGCAAGGTCCTTCACCGGGTCGATGGTGCGCAGTGAAAAGGTGGCGTTCAGCTTCGGCAGATGGCGTCGATAGACTTCGCCCGCCGGTTTGGGCGGGCGTTGCGGGTGGCGTTTCTCGCCGCTGAAGCAATAACGCGGGGCCGTGTGCACGCTGGCCGGCTCGCGAAGCCATGGCAGGGGTTGCTGCCAGAAGGTCTGGCGGGTACAGCGCAGGGCAAGCCTGCCTTGGTCGTCGACCTGCCAGTGATCGAAAATGCCTTCGCGTACCGCACGCACGGCAAATTCCCGGTCGCCAGGGACCTGCACATTCACCTCGTTGCATTGTTTGCGGTGGCAGAAACGGGTCGCCAGCACTGCCAGCATCGCGCTGGCCGGAAATGCTGGCGGAAGTTGCTCGAAGACGATGCGGTTGTCGACCTCCCGGTAGGGGATGGCGGCGCTGCTGTCGAGGCGCAGGCTACCGCTCTCTGGCGTTTCATCCTGGGCACTGGCTTTGCGGCCATCGGCCAGGATCAGACTGAAAGAGGGTGCGTTCATAGGGCTTCCTGTGAGGGGGCGAGTGCGACTTGTCGGATGCTGTCCATGGAAAAGACGAACCGCACCTGCCGATGTTTAAGCGCCAGGTGCGGCACCCGGTTCAGCGCCAGCGACCTGCCAGCCGCCGCCCAGGGCCTTGTACAGGGCGATGCTGCCCATGACCCGCTTGAGGCGCAGTTGCACATCCTCGTCCTGAGCCTGGTACAGGGTGCGTTGGGTTTGCAGGACGGTCAGCAGGTCCTCGGCGCCCGCCTGGTAGCGGCTTTCGGCGATGTCGAAGGCTTTGCGCGCCTGTTGCAGTTCGATCGCCTGCCAATGCAGTTGCCGGTCGATGCCGTCCAGGGTATTGAGGGCCTTTTCCACATCGCCGAAACCGGCCAGGATGGCGCCGCGGTAGTTCTGCAGCAGTTCCTCCTGGGTTGCTACCGCCTTGTCGCGTTCAGCGCGCAGGCGGCCGTTGTTGAACACCGGCGTGACCAGGCCTGCGGCGAGGCTGGTGAAGGGGTTGCGCAAGACGTCCGGGAAGTGATCGGCGCCGCTGCCGACGATCAGCGTCAGGTTGAGTTTGGGCAGCATCGCCGCGCGGGCTACGCGCACATTGGCCTGAGCCGCCGCCAGCTTGGCCTCGGCATTGGCGATGTCCGGCCGACGGCTGATCAGTTCGCTGGGCAGGCCCGCATCGATCGAGGGCCAGTTGAGCTGTTCAAAGCGCGTGTTGTCCAGTTGCAGGTCCTGCACCGGCTGCCCGACCAGGGTCGCCAGGGTGATCAGGGCCTCCCGGGCCTGTTGCTGGTAAAGCGGGCGTTGCCGTTGCTGGGTGGCGACCAGGCTTTGTTGCTGGGCCAGTTCCAGTGCCGTGGCCGAGCCTGCATCGAAGCGGGTTTGCACCAGTTGCAGGACACGCTCGGCATTGGCCAGGTTAAGGTCGGCAATCCGCCCCTGCTGCTGGAAGGCCAGCGCCTGCATGTAGCTGTCGGCAACCTTGCCGAGCAAGGTCAGTTCAACGGTCGCGCGGTCGAACTCACTGGCTTGCAGGCCGTGCAGGGCACTCTCGCGGGCTGCCGCGTTGCCGCCCCAGAAGTCCACCTCATAGCTGGCCTTCAGGGCCACATCCAGGTAATGAGTGGTGCGCTGGGTCGGGCTGGAATTCAGCTGGCTGTAGCCGTTGCCGTGCTGCAGGCGCTCGCGGTTGGCATTGGCTGCCCCGGTCATCTCGGGCAGCAAGGGGCCGCCGGCAATGACCGCATCGGCCTGTGCCTGGCGAACCCGGGCCATGGCCGCGCCGATTTCGAAGCTGTCGGTGCGGGCTTGCTCCACCAGCTGGTTCAGTGCCGGGCTGCCGAACGACTGCCACCAGCCGGTCAAGTGGCGTGGTGTGCTCTGAGGCGCGGCCGCCTGCCAGCGGGCCGGGGCGTGCACACCGTGTTGCGGCGGCGTTGCAGGGGTGGCGCAGGCGCTCAGCAGCAGGCAGGCGCCGAGCAGGGGCAAGGGTTTGATCAACGTTGGGGTACTCATACGCTGGTAAGGGCGGCCACCGGGTCGAGCCGTGCAGCCTTGCGGGCGGGCATGAAGCCGAACGCGATACCGGTGACCACGGCGCAGGCGAAGGCACCGATGGCGGCGGGCAGCGAGAAGGCGACGGCGACCTGGCCCAGGCTCAGGGCGCCGCCGATCAGTAATGCCAGGGCGATGCCGCTGACGCCGCCGACCATCGTCAGCATCACGGCTTCGGTAAGGAACTGGCGCAGGATGTCGCGCTGGCGCGCGCCGGTGGCCATGCGGATACCAATTTCCCGTGTGCGCTCGCGCACGGTCATCAGCATGATGTTCATCACCCCGATGCCGCCCACCAGCAGCGAAATGGCGGCAATGGCGCCCAGCATCAGCGACAGCGCGTTCTGCGTCCTGGCTTCGGCCTGGATCATGGCCGCATTGTTGGTCAGTTCGAAGTCGGTTACGCCGTTGTGCAGTTTCAGCAGCAACTGGTCGATGACCTGCTCGGTTTGCTTCACCTGGCGCGCATCTGCGGCGGCGATCACCACGTATTCCGGGGCCTGGTTGCCGAACAGGCGCACGCTGGCGGTGGTGTAGGGCACCATCACTCGGGCGTCGGCATCCTGGTCGCCAGAGCTGGCGCCCTTGCCGGCCAGCACCCCGATGACCTGGAACGGTGCGTTCTCGATGAGAATGTACTGGCCCACCGGGTTGCGGTCGGCAAACAGTTTTTCCCGGGTCTTTTCGCCGATCACTGCCACTGCGGCGCCGGCGGCTTCGTCGGCCTCGGTGAAGAAACTCCCCTGCGCCACTGGCCAGTTGAATATCTGCGGGAAGTAGGTGTTGGAGCCGCCGACATAGAGCTTCAGGTCCTGGTTGCCATAGCGTACACCGGCCTTGCCGCCATTGACGGGCATGATCATGCGCACCTGGGGCAGGGTGGCGATGGCGCGGGTGTCGTCCAGGGTGATGATGCCTTCCGGCGCCCTGGGGGCGGGTGGCTTGCCGTTGAGGTAGATGATGTTGGAGCCGAAGGCGCCCATCTGCGCCATGACCTGGCGCTTGCTGCCTTCACCCACTGCCAGCATGACCACCACCGACGCCACGCCGATGATGATGCCCAGTAACGTCAGTGCGGTGCGGAAGCGGTTGATCCACATCACCCTCCACGCCGCCTTGACGGCGTCCAGCAGTTCGCCTTTCCAGGCACCGTTGTGCTCGCTGCCGTCGTTCAGGCGCTGGCGCAGGTCGACGGCCTGCAGCACGTCGGCCTCAGGGTGCGAAGCGGGCAGTGGCTCAGGCTGGGCCTGGTCGCTGATGATCTGGCCATCGCGGATTTCGATGATGCGCTTGGCCCGTGCGGCGACTTCCCGGTCGTGGGTGATGAGGATCACCACATGGCCCTGACTGGCCAGTTCGTCGAGCAGGGCCATGACTTCGGTACCGCTGCGGCTGTCGAGGGCGCCGGTGGGTTCGTCTGCCAGAATGATGTGGCCACCGTTCATCAGCGCGCGGGCTATCGATACGCGTTGTTGCTGGCCGCCGGACAACTGGTGCGGGCGATTACCGGTACGTTCGGCCAGGCCCAGGCGGGTCAGCAGGGCATGGGCGCGTGCGTGGCGCTCGGCGGCAGGCGTGCCGGCATAGATCGCCGGCATTTCGACATTTTCCTGGGCGGTGCCGGAGGCAATCAGGTGATAGCCCTGGAACACGAAACCGAAGGCTTCACGCCGCAGCCAGGCGAGTGCGTCACTGTCCAGGCTGGCCACCTGTTCACCTGCGAACAGGTAGTCGCCACTGGAGGGGCGGTCCAGGCAGCCGAGGATGTTCATCAGCGTAGACTTGCCTGAGCCGGAGGTACCGACAATGGCGACGAATTCACCGGCGTGAATGCTCAGGTTGATACCGCGCAAGACCTCGATTTGCGGTGTATCGACGCCGCCATAGCATTTGCGGATATCGCGCAGCTCAATCAGTGGGACTGGCATTTACCCTCCTGCACTGAGCAAGGGGCTGATCAGCAGGCGATCACCTTCTTCCAGCCCTTCGAGAATCTGCACGCGCAGGCGGTCGCTGATGCCGGTGCGCACTTCGCGATTTTCAATGGCGCCGTGTTTCGTCAGTACTTGTGCCAGCCTGCGATCGGGCTGCTTGCCCGGGTTGAGCGCGGAAATCGGGGCGGTCAGCACATCGTGCGCACGGTCAGCGACGAAGAACACCTGGGTGGTCATTTCTGCCATCAGGGCGCCGTCGGCGTTATCGACGTCCAGCAACACCGTATACAGCACCACCCGGCCATTGCTTTTGCTGGCCGGGCTGCCGCTGCCCTGGTTGGCGTGCTCCAGCGGCTTGGGCGGCACCGGCAGGATCTGCCGTACAGTGCTGTTCCAGCGCCGGGTGCCACCGCTGAGGGTGGTGAAATAGGCGTGCATGCCGGGTTTGACGTGGCCAATGTCCGCTTCCGACACTTCCGCCCAGACTGTCATCGGTGACAATTTGGCGATGCGCAGGATCAGCGGGGTCTGCTGCTGGGCGTTAAGCGTCTGCCCCTCGCGGGCATCCAGTGCGACCACGGTGCCACTCATGGGGGCATAGATGCGGGTGTAACCCAGTTCGGCCTGGTCGCTGCGCAGGCTGGCCTGGGCCTGGCGAATCTGCGCCTGGATCATGTCGATGCGCGCCTGGGTGGCCTTGAGCTCGGCGCGCGCCGTTTGCACATCCTCTTCGCGCGTGGCGCCGCCTGCCGCCAGGCTCTGCTGGCGCTCGGCCTTCTGCCGGGCCAGCTCATGCTGGGCACGTTGCTCTTGCAACTGTGCCTGCAGGTTCTCGACCGAGTAGCGTCCCGCGTCCAGCTTGGCCTGTTGCGTGGAAGGGTCGATCTCGACCAGCAACTGGCCTTCTTGCACCGCGTCGCCGACCTCGACCCTGATGGCACGGATCTGCCCGGATGCCTGGGCGCCGACGTCAACATAACGGCGTGGCTGCAAGGTGCCGATGGCGGTAACGCTGCTCTCGATATCACCCCGGCTGACAGTGACGGTATTCAGGCCATCATGGCGGGGTGGCATGATCTGCCAGGCACTTACGGCCAGCAATGTCGCCAGGCTAACTAAGGTGATCAGGGCCCGGCGGGCCAAGGGGGGACGTTTCATGCAGGGTTCCGGCCAAAGTAAGTTCCTCCGAGACACGTCGCGGGGTTGTACTTTGAACGAGAACCCGCCCGCAAAATTTACTGCGCGGCACGCGGCGGGTGCTGATAAATGCCGGCGGCGAGTGAACTATTGGGTTAAACGTTTAAGCTGCAACTTGCAAACACAAAAAAACCCGACAGTTGTCGGGTTTTTTTGTTGACGCGAGTTACTGCTTGGCAGGTTCTGCCGGCGTAGCTGGAGCCGGAGTAGCCGGAGCGGCTTCTTCGGCAGCCTTCTGCTCGGCTTCGGCCTGATCTTTGGCAGCTTCGGCGTTTTCCTTGGCGGCTTCGTTCATCTTATCCTGAGCTTCACCCATTTTTTCCTGGGCTTGCTCGGCGTGTTGCTGTGCGTCCTGGGCTTTGTCTTCGCTCGCTTTATCGCAAGCAGCCAGGCCCATGGCAGCGGCCAGCATCAGAGCAAAAGCAAAAGGTTTACGCATGGGGGTGTTTCTCCTTGGTGGAATAAGTGACTTGTTCCTTCGAGTGCAACTACGCGGAATAAGTTCCACGAAGATTACAGATATATAACGCCCCGTTCTACATAGACTTTTTAACGAATTTATGCCGCTGCCCTGCGGCCGGTGGGAACAGCCGATGAACGATTCAACCTTGATGGCAATGGCCGAACGCTTTCTCTCGGCGTTAAAACATTGTCAGCTGTTGCAGATGCGCGTGGCGCAGGCTGATGGTGATGGCATGACCCTGGTCCTGCCATGGTCGCCAGCGATTGTCGGCAACCCGCAAACCGGTGCCGTGCACGGCGGTGCGCTGACCACGCTGATGGACACCACCTGTGGCATGGCCACGTTGTGTGTGCTGCCGCGCTTCGAAGTGTGCCCGACGTTGGACCTGCGCATCGACTACATGCACCCGGCTGAGGCCGGTAAGGACATCTACGGCCACGCCCAGTGCTACCGTGTTACCCGCGACGTGATCTTTACCCGTGGCACCGCCTACCAGGACGACCCCGACCAGCCCATCTGCCAGGTGGTGGGCACGTTCATGCGCCTGGGCCATGACATCAAGGGCGGCATCCGTTTCGGCGACAGTCTGAAGGAGGGCAAGGCATGATTCCGCACGCGGTGCGCCAGCAGCTCAACGCCGCCCATGCGGTGGGCGAATATCGACCATTGCTGGCGCTGATTCCCTATGCCGGGCTGATCGGCATCGAATGCGAGCGTCAGGGCGATGATGTGTTGTTCCGCCTGCCGGCAAGCCCGGACAATATCGGCAACCCACTGCTACCGGCCATTCATGGCGGCGTGATCGCCGGCTTCATGGAGCTGTCGGCAGCGCTGTACCTGCTGATCTACAGCGAGAGCGCAAGCATTCCGAAGATCATCGACTTTTCTATCGACTACCTGCGCGCCGGGCATTTTCGCGATACCTACGCCCAGTGCCAGCTGTGGCGTCAGGGCCGGCGGGTGACCAACGTGGCCATCACCGCCTGGCAGGGCGACAGGCAGTCGCCGATTGCCACGGCCCGTGCGCATTTCAAGATCGAACCGGAAAAGCCCTTGAAATCATCCGGGCAGCCCCCATCTGCATGACATCCGCCGTTAACGCTGGCCGAACCGGCCGCCAGGCGCCACCGCCATCAGATCGGAGTTTCGAAGACCATGACTGTGGAAACACAAAAGGAAACGTTGGGCTTCCAGACCGAGGTGAAGCAACTGCTGCACCTCATGATTCACTCGCTGTACTCGAACAAGGAAATCTTCCTGCGGGAGCTGATTTCCAATGCTTCCGACGCCGCCGACAAGCTGCGTTTCGAAGCCCTGGCCAAGCCAGAGCTGCTCGAGGGCGATGCTGACCTGAAGATTCGCCTGAGCTTCGACAAGGACGCCGGTACCGTGACCCTCGAGGACAACGGCATCGGCATGAGCCGCGAAGACGTCATTGCCCACCTGGGCACCATCGCCAAGTCCGGCACTGCCGACTTCATGAAGAACCTCACCGGTGACCAGAAGAAGGACTCGCACCTGATCGGTCAGTTCGGCGTGGGCTTCTACTCCGCGTTCATCGTTGCCGACAAGGTCGACGTGTACAGCCGCCGTGCGGGCCAGCCAGCGGCCGAAGGTGTGCACTGGTCGTCGAAAGGCGAGGGCGAATTCGAAGTCGCCACCATCGACAAACCACAGCGCGGTACCCGTATCGTCCTGCACCTGAAGAAGGACGAGCAGGAGTTCGCTGATGGCTGGCGCCTGCGCAACGTGGTCAAGAAATACTCCGACCACATCGCTCTGCCGATTCAACTGCCGAAAGAGCAGGCCGCCGCCGAAGGTGAAGAGCAGCCGGCCGAAGAGTGGGAAACCGTCAACCGTGCCAGCGCCCTGTGGACCCGTTCGCGCACCGAGGTGAAGGACGAGGAATACCAGGAGTTCTACAAGCACATTGGCCATGACTTCGAAAACCCGCTGGCCTGGAGCCACAACAAGGTCGAAGGCAAGCTCGAATACAACTCGCTGCTGTACGTGCCGGCCCGTGCGCCGTTCGACCTGTACCAGCGCGAAGCGCCGCGCGGCCTGAAGCTGTACGTGCAGCGTGTGTTCATCATGGACCAGGCCGAGTCGTTCCTGCCGCTGTACCTGCGCTTCATCAAGGGTGTGGTCGATTCCAACGACCTGTCGCTGAACGTGTCGCGTGAAATCCTGCAGAAAGACCCGATCATCGATTCGATGAAGACCGCGCTGACCAAGCGTGTGCTGGACATGCTGGAGAAGCTGGCGAAGAACGAACCCGAGCAATACAAGGGCTTCTGGAAAAACTTCGGTCAGGTGCTGAAAGAGGGCCCGGCCGAAGATTTTGCCAACAAGGAGAAAATCGCCGGCCTGCTGCGCTTTGCTTCCACCCAGGACGACAGCGGCGAGCAGAGCGCCGCCCTGGCCGACTACCTGGCCCGCGCCAAGGAAGGTCAGGACAAGATCTATTACCTCACCGGCGAGTCGTACGCGCAGGTCAAGAACAGCCCGCACCTGGAAGTCTTCCGCAAGAAAGGCATCGAAGTGCTGCTGCTCACTGACCGCATCGACGAGTGGCTGATGAGCTACCTCAACGAGTTCGACGGCAAGGCCTTTGTCGATATTGCCCGTGGTGACCTGGACCTGGGCAAGCTGGATTCGGAAGAAGACAAGAAAGCCCAGGAAGAAGTCGCCAAGGACAAGGAAGGTTTGGTCGAGCGACTGAAAGGTGCGCTGGGTGACAGCGTGGCCGAAGTGCGCGTCTCGCACCGCCTGACCGACTCGCCGGCGATCCTGGCCATCGGCGAGCAGGACTTGGGCCTGCAGATGCGCCAGATCCTGGAAGCCAGCGGGCAGAAAGTGCCGGAGTCCAAGCCGATCTTCGAGTTCAACCCGAGCCACCCGCTGATCGAGAAGCTGGACCACGAGCAGAGCGAAGACCGTTTCGCCGAGCTGTCACACATCCTGTTCGATCAGGCGGCCCTGGCGGCCGGTGACAGCCTGAAGGACCCGGCGGCATACGTTCGTCGCCTGAACAAGCTACTGGTCGAGCTGTCTGCTTGAGTTGATGCACAGCAAAGCCCGCTTCGGCGGGCTTTTTTATGACGAGTGCCAAAGGAGTGCTTGATGAGCAAAGTAATCGTCGAATCGCTGGTTTATCACCTGTCTGGCAAGGCCTTCGAAAGCCGTTTGGTCTATGAGCCGGGTGCGCTGGGCCGCCCCGGGCTGGTGATGGCGCCGAACTGGATGGGCATTGGTGAAGGTGCCGAGCGCATTGCCAAGGAAGTGGCCGAGAAGGGCTATGTGGTGCTGATCGCCGACCTGTACGGGCAATCGGTGCGCCCGTCCAATGCCGATGAGGCAGGCGTGGCGATGATGCCGCTGAAGAATGACCGTGACGAACTGCGCAAGCGCATGCAGGAAGCCCTGGCGCAATTGCTGGGGCAGTCGAAGGCGCTGCTGGAGCCTGGCAAGGTGGCCACCTTCGGCTTCTGCTTCGGTGGCTGCTGTGCGTTGGAACTGGCCCGTAGCGGCGCCGACCTGCGTGCGGCCGTATCGTTCCACGGCACCCTGGACACGCCGAACCCTGAAGATGCCAAGCGCATCAAGGGCTCGGTGCTGGTGTTGCATGGTGCTTCCGACCCTTTGGTGCCTAAGGAGCAGTTGCCGGCATTCGAGGACGAGATGAACGCGGCCAAGGTGGACTGGCAGTTGCTCAGTTATGGTGGCGCGGTGCACTCGTTTACCGACCCGAATGCCAATGTGCCGGGCAAGATGCAGTATGACCGGCGCACTTCCGAGCGAGCGTTTCGTTCGATGCATAATCTGCTGAGTGAAGTATTCCAGCGTTGAGATTGCAGGGGGCTGCTTTGCAGCCCTTCGCGGGTGAACCCGCGCCTACACGACGGCCTGCGCCCAATCACCCATGTATGTCCACCCCCGATAGGTGTAGGAGCGGGTTTACCCGCGAAGGGCCGCAAAGCGGCCCCGATCACCGAGGCAACTCGATCCTCGAATGTTCCCCCGGCACCTCCGGCCAATCCCCCGCAGCCCACCTGGCCCGGGCCCGCTCGATCAGCTCCGGGTCGCTGGCGACGAAGTTCCAGTTCATCCGACGCGGCCCATCCAGCGGTGCGCCGCCAATCAGTACCAGTTGGCATTCACCCTCGGCATACAATGTCACCTCTTCGCCCTGCGGCAACACCACCAGGGTGCACGGCTCCACGTCTTCATCGTTCATCATCAACTCACCATCGAGCACGTACAGCGCCCGCTGCACATGCTCGGTCGGTACCAGCAAGGTGGTCGCCGGTTGCATCCGGACATGCGCATAAAGGGTAGGGGACAGCACCGGCACCGGTGACGCCAGGCAGAACCCGCTGCCCGCAATCATGCAGATACGTACACCCAGGCTGTCACTGACGGGCAGGCTCTCGGCGGGGTGATGGCTGTAACTTGCCGGGCCTTGCTCAAACGCGCGTGGCGACGCCAGCCATACCTGCAGCCCATGCAGGCGCGAACCATGGGCCAGGGCATCTTCCGGGGTGCGCTCGATATGGGCGACGCCGCTGCCTGCGGTCATCCAGCTGACATCACCAGGCAGCACCCGCTGCGCCGAGCCGAGGCTGTCCTTGTGCAGGATTGCGCCTTCGAACAGGTAGGTCAGGGTGGACAGGCCGATATGCGGGTGCTGGCGGATGTCCATGCCATGCCCCGGGGCATAGTCTGTTTCGAGCATGTGGTCGAAGAACACGAACGGGCCGACGCTGCGGCACTGGGCTGATGGCAGCGGGCGCAGGATCGGCTGGCCCTCGACCGTCTCGGCTCGGGGGTGGATGACCAGTGGGCTGCTCATGGGGAAGGCTCCAGGCACGGTGGAAGTGCCTCAAGCATAGCGGTTTGCCCGCCGTGGCTGAACCGTCTTGGCGGCCGCCTGGTCTACTGGGTTCGTACTTGCATGAGGAAGATGACCATGACCGCCAGAGCGCTGGCTTGTGTGCTGTTGTTCGGCTGGCTGTGCCAGGCGGCCCAGGCGCGCGAGTACCGCTACAGTGATGCCCACTTGCACTACGTGGACTTCTTCCAGGAAAGTGAAGGCATGCCGGCGCTGATCAAGGCCATGGATGCCGCAGGGGTTGAGCAGTCGATGATTTCAGGCATACCCGTGGCCAAGAAATGGCACGAAGACGAGCCCAAGCGCCCGCGCTACTACGCCGGTGATGACGCCGACGCCTATTGGTACAGCGCCACCGACACTTACGTGGCGGCGGCGCTGCAGCAATTGCCAAGTGAGCAGCGCAAGCGGTTCCACCCGTTCCTAAGTGGTTTCAACCCGGTGGACAAGAATGCGGTCAGCCATATCGAGCGCATGCTCGATTTGTACCCGGGGTTGTGGCAGGGCATCGGCGAGGTGTTCACCCGACATGATGACCTGACAGCGCTGACCAGTGGCGACACGCCACGTGCCAATAATGAAGCCATGACGCGTATCTACCACCTGGCGGCCGAGCGCGACCTGCCCGTGCTGCTGCATTCCAACATCACCTCCAAGCGCGAGCGCAACCCGCTCTACCTGGCGGAGATCGAAGAGCCGCTGCGCAACCATCCGCATACGCGATTCATCTGGGCGCATGCGGGCAGCAGCATGGAGATACATCGCCATCAGACGCAGATGGACTTTCTACTGCCGGTACTGACGCGATTGCTGGAGGACTACCCGAACCTGTATGTCGATTTGTCGTGGAGTGTGCTGCAGCCGTATTTGCTGGATGAGCAGGGCGTGCCGCGCAAGGCATGGCTGACGCTGGTCGAGAAGTACCCGGAGCGATTCATGCTGGGGTCGGATGTGGTGGGGCGGTTCGGCAGCCTGGGGGAACAGATGCACGGGTTCAAGCCGTTTCTGGATGCCTTGCCGGAGGCAGTGGCGCACAAGGTGGCCCGGGAGAATTTTCTGGCGGTGTTGCCCAAGGTACAGCAGTGACCTGTGCGGGCCTCTTCGCGGGTAAACCCGCTCCTACAGGGTGTGCACAGCGCTGAAGGCTTGTGTGGTGGGTTTACCCGCGAAGAGGCCAGCACAGGCAACACAAACAAAAACGCCCCGAACCAGTCGGGGCGTTTTCATTGACAGCAGCAGCGTCTTACTTGCCTTCCCAGCGCTTGAGCACCAGGGTGGCGTTGGTGCCGCCGAAGCCGAAGCTGTTGCTCATGACCGTGTCGATCTTGGCGTTTTCTTCGGTTTTACGCAGGATTGGCAAGTCGGCGACTTCCGGATCCAGCTCGTCGATGTTGGCAGAGCCGGCGATGAAGTTGTTTTCCATCATCAGCAGGCAGTAGATCGCCTCGTGCACGCCGGCAGCGCCCAGCGAGTGACCCGACAGGCTCTTGGTAGAGCTGATCTTCGGCGCCTTGTCGCCGAACACGGCACGCACGCCCTTGATCTCGGCCACGTCACCGACCGGGGTCGAGGTACCGTGGGTGTTCAGGTAGTCGATCGGGGTGTCGACAGTGGACAGCGCCTGCTGCATGCAGCGGATGGCGCCTTCGCCGCTCGGTGCAACCATGTCGTAGCCGTCGGAAGTCGCACCGTAGCCAACGATTTCGGCGTAGATCTTGGCGCCGCGGGCCAGGGCGTGTTCCAGTTCCTCGACCACGACCATGCCGCCACCGCCAGCGATGACGAAACCATCACGGTCAGCGTCGTAGGCGCGCGAGGCCAGTTCCGGGGTTTCGTTGCGCTTGGTCGACAGGGCGCCCATGGCATCGAACAGGAACGACTGGCTCCAGTGCTCTTCTTCACCACCACCGGCGAAGACGATGTCCTGCTTGCCCCACTGGATCTGCTCCAGTGCGGTACCGATGCAGTGAGCCGAGGTGGCACAGGCCGACGAGATCGAGTAGTTGATGCCCTTGATCTTGAACGGGGTTGCCAGGCATGCCGACACGGTGCTGCCCATGGTGCGGGTAACGCGGTACGGGCCGACGCGCTTGACGCCTTTCTCACGCAGGGTGTCCAGCGCTTCCATCTGGTTCAGGGTCGAGGCGCCGCCGGAACCGGCCACCAGGCCGGTACGCGGGCTGGAAACCTGCTCTTCGGTCAGGCCGGCGTCCTTGATCGCGTCCTGCATGGCCAGGTAGGCGTAGGCAGCCGCATGGCCGACGAAGCGGTAAACCTTGCGGTCGATCAGTTCTTCGAGGTTGAGGTCGATGGACCCGGAAACCTGGCTACGCAGCCCCATTTCCTTGTATTCCGGGTTGAAACGGATACCCGGACGGCTGTTGCGCAGGTTTTCGGTGACGGTAGCTTTGTCATTGCCCAGGCACGATACGATGCCCAGACCAGTGATAACGACGCGGCGCATGCGAATAACCCTTAGAAATTGTCAGTGGAGGTGAACACGCCGACCCGCAGGCCTTCGGCAGTGTAGATCTCGCGGCCGTCGACGCTGACCGAACCATCGGCGATGGCCATGTTCAGCTTGCCCTTCAGGACGCGCTTGATGTGAATGTTGTACGTGACTTTCTTGGCTTCAGGCAGTACCTGGCCAAAGAATTTCACCTCGCCCGAACCCAGGGCGCGGCCACGGCCCGGCAGGCCCTGCCAGCCGAGGAAGAAGCCAACCAGCTGCCACATGGCGTCGAGGCCCAGGCAGCCCGGCATGACCGGATCGCCTTCGAAATGGCAGGCGAAGAACCACAGGTCCGGGTTGATATCCAGCTCGGCGACCAATTCACCTTTGCCGTACTTGCCGCCTTCTTCGCTGATATGGGTGATGCGATCGACCATCAGCATGTTCGGCGCGGGCAGTTGCGCATTACCTGGGCCGAACAGCTCACCGCGACTGCAGCGCAGCAGGTCTTCCCGAGTAAAGGCGTGTTGTTTGGTCATGCGAGCTCCTCAATAACCCCCTGCGGCAGGGGATGAATCTTCCCGGCCGGCCCGAAAACCAAGCGCTTCGGGACGGCAGCCTACAGGTAGACTATTGCGTTGTGGTGAAAGTCACAGCGCACCTGGTGAAAGAAGTACAGGTGTGCACTGAAACGTCTATTTTCAGGTCCGATGAAGGTCCTGTCCAGTGTTTAAGACTGCCGCACTTTAGCATTTATCGCCAGTCGCGGTTGTCTGACCGGGTAACCAGCGCTGCAGCACCTGCTGCAATTCGGTACGGCGCAAGGGTTTGCTCAGGTAATCGTCCATACCGGCGGCCATGCAACGTTCGCGGTCGCCCTGCAACGCGTTGGCGGTCAGGGCGATGATCGGTAGCCCGGCGCCGTTGGGCAACTGGCGGATGCGTCGGGTGGCTTCATAGCCGTCCAAGTGCGGCAGGCGGCAATCCATCAGCACGGCAGCAAAGCGCTGCCGGCCGACCCGCTCGACGGCTTCAAGGCCATCTTCTGCCGTGCATACTGCCAGCCCCAGGCTGCGCAGCATGGCTTCCACGACGCTCCGGTTGACCGGATTGTCCTCCACCAGCAGTACCTGATCATTGTCCGGCACCGTCGTTTGTGCGGCCGTTGGCGGCGTCAACGGGACGGGGGCAGGGGTGGCGAGGGTCAGCGGCATCTCCAGGGTAAAGGTCGAACCCAGGCCCTCACGGCTTTCACCGCGGAGCTTGCCGCCCATGCGTTCGGCCAAGGTACGAGCGATCGACAGCCCCAGCCCGGTACCGCCATAACGACGGGAAATCGAGCTGTCGGCCTGCTGGAAGGCGACGAACATCATTTCCAGGCGGTCGCTGTCGATGCCGATGCCGGTGTCGCGCACGCTGCAGGTCAGCCAGATCAGCTGCCGGTCGAGCACCTGCCAGCGTGCGTCGACCTGCACCTGGCCACGTTCGGTGAACTTCAGGGCGTTGCCCACCAGGTTCAGCAGGATCTGGCGGATGCGCGTGGGGTCGCCGTTCACCTGCAACTGCTCGATGCCGGCCGGCAGTTGCAGGTGCAGGCCCAGGCCGCGTTGCTGGGCGCTGTGCTGGAACGACTGGACACTGCTGGTGATCAGCTCGCCCAGGTTGAAGTCGATGTGCTCCAGCTGCAGCGCGGCGCGTTCGATGCGCGAAAAATCGAGGATGTCGTTGATGACCTTCAGCAAGTGCCCGGTGGACTCGCTGGCCACTGCCGTGTAATCGGCCTGTTCATTGCTCAGCGGCGTGGTTTCCAGCAGTTGCAGCATGCCCAGCACGCCATTCATCGGGGTGCGCAACTCATGGCTCATCATCGCCAGGAAATCCGATTTGGCGCGGTTGGCCTGTTCGGCCTCCTCGCGGGCCTGTATCAGTTCGGCAATGGCCTGCTTCTGTTCAGCACTGGCCTGTTCCAGGGCGCTGGCCAGGTTGTTGATGTGGCGGGCCAAGTGGCCCAGCTCGCTGTCGTCGACGACCGGCAAGGGGGTGTTGTACTTGCCTTGCTGAATCGCCTTGACCGCATGGCCCATGTCGCTGATCGGCTTGGCCAGACTCAGGGCCAGGCGGCGTGCCAGCAAGAAGGTGAACAGCAGGGCGAACAACGCCAGGATCCCGGCCTTGATCACGATTTCCTGCTGGCGCTGACTGAAGGCGTCATCGGACATGCCGACGATCACGCGGCCCAGGTAGTCGTCACCGATGGCCGGGGTGGTGGCTTTACCCTGTTGCAGGAAGTCGTTGTCCAGGCGGATTTGCTGCAGGCGAATGGGCGCCTGGAACACTTCGACCCGTTGCGCGCGGTTGGCACTTTCGTCGGACTGCTCGACGTACACCAGGATGTGGTTGCGGCTGTCCTGCACTTCCAGAAAGCGTACGTGCGGGATGCTGAGGGTGGCACGCATCAGCCCTTCAAGCACTTCGTTGTTGCCCGAAATCACCCCATACTCCGACGCCGGTGCCAACTGGTTGGCGATCAGTTGCCCGGTGTGGTTGAGTTCCTGGCGCAGGTCCTGGATGCGTACGAAGGTAAAGAAACTGATCAAGAGCAAGGTCAGCAGCAGGGCGGGGCCGAGACTGATGATCTGCGTGCGGGTATGAATGTCCCAGCTCAAGCGTTTGCTCATGGGGTGGGTTCTCCCTCGGCCAGGGCCTTGACGGCGGCGTTCTGATCGATCGGTTCAAGACCCAGGGCCCGGGCCACCTGCTGGTTGCCACTGACCCCGTAGCGCACTGGGTACAGGCTGCGCGGCCAGCGTGTCGGCGGCTGGTCGAGCAACTGGTCGAGCACCCACAGCCAGTCGTCCTGGTCGCTGTAGGTACTGGCCAGGGCGCCGGCGCGAACGAAGCCGGCGTTCGGGCCGATCAGTGCCATCTGCCGGCCATAACTGCTCAACAGCAGGTTCTTTGCGGTCTTGGAGTTGTACAAGTCAGGGTCGTCCAGGCCCAGTAGCACATCGCTGTTGCCCAGCAGGTGCTGCAGCGGCCGGTTGTCACGCGGGTCGGACCAGTCCTGGGCCACGATCTCCAGGCCTAGCGGCCGTGCAGCATGGCGCAGTTCGTCCAGCAGAAAGCTGCTGTGCTCGCCGTACAGCACGCCAACGCGCCTGGCCTGCGGCAACAAGTAGCGTGCCAGGCGCAGTTGCCGTCCCAACGGTGCGTCGCTCCACAACAGTGTGAGGAACGCGGGGCGCGACTTTCCCAGGCGCTGTTCAGCCTGTACCCGGCTGACCCGCATGACCAGCGCCGGTGGGCCGGCGGTTTCTCCCAGGCGCCATTCCAGTGCTGCGTTGTCGAGCAGGATCAGGCGTTGGTCGGCTTTGAGCTTGCCCGGGCGCGGCAGTTCGGTGGTGGTGCGAAACTGCACATGATCGTGTGGCCGGCGGCTTTCCAGAGCGGCGATGAAGCTGCGTACACCGGGCTGGTCCTCAGCCCCAACCAGCAGGACTTCGCTGGCGGACAAAGGCCCCAACGGCCACAGGCAGAGCAGCAACAGGCGCAGCAGCAGGGCCATCAGAACTCCAGCTCCGCGCTCACGCTCAGGCGGTGACGGCTGTCGTAGCGGTTCTGCAGGGCCGAGGTCGGTTCATCGTCCAGGCGCTGCTGCCACAGCGCCGCCAGCTCCAGGTTGCTGCCATACACCCGAAAACGCTTGGCCAGGCGCAGGTCCAGACGCTCGTAGCGGTACTGGTTGAGGGCATCGTCACCGTAATAGAACAGCGCGCTCGACCAGCCGGCACCCCATTCGCGCATCCACCCGGCCGAGCCGCTGTTGCGGGCGCTAAGGCGACGGTCGTCGGGGTTACTGGCCCAGGCATCGACGTAAGCATAGGTCAGGCGCAGGCGGTCGCGCAGGGTGGGGCGCCAGTCCATTTGCGCCTCGCTGCCGCTGAAACGGGCCTTGTTGGCGTTGCTGGCGATGTACTGGTTGTTCCTCAGCGGCTCGCTGATCATGCCGGTGATCTCGTCGTAGAACAGCTTCACATCCAGGCTCAGGTCGATGTCGCTGAAGTAGCCGTTGTAGCCCAGCTCGCGCGAGCGCATGCGCTCCTGTTCAAGGTCGCCAGGGCCACGGGTCTTGACGAAGTACTCACCGTTTTGCAGCTTGAATGCATTAGGGGTCGGGGTCAGGTTCTTGACCGTGTAACTCCAGTTGACGTTGTTCTCGAACATGTCTGGCGAGCGCACAGCCTCGGAATACACCGCACGCAGGCCATGGCGCGGGGTGATCAGGTAGTTGATCGCCACCCGCGGGGTCAGCGAGCTGCCGGACAGGCGGGAGTCCTCGAGCATGGCGCCGCCCTGCAGGATCCAGTGCTCGTCGGCGCGCCATTCCAGCTGGCCGAACAGGCGCCAGGTCTGGTCGTCGATGCTGCCGTTGAAGTAGGTCTGCGAGTCGGCACGATCATAGCGGTAGTTCATGCCGCTGAGCAGGCGCAGGCTGTCGGTCAGGCTCAGGGTGTCCTGGATTTCCAGGTCGTAGCGGGTTTCGCGGGTGCTCTGGTCGACGTCGCCGCAGACCTGCTGATCTCCACCTTCCTTCCATTGCTGTTTCACCTTTTCCAGGAGCTCACTCAGGACAGGGTCGCTGGTCGAAAGTGGTGTTCCTCCAGCGATTCCGCGCGCTACTTTCTCGGCAAAATCGGGATTGATTTGCCAGATCTGAGTCAATTCGGGGCTGAACGACTGCAAGGCATCACAGGCGCGCCACACTTGCTGGCGATCAAAATGCTGGGCTGAGCCCTGGATATAAAGGCTGTGTTCAGCGCTGAAGTCTTTGGTCCAGCGCAACGAGCCGGCATAGTCCTTGGCGTTGACGTCGGCATTGTTCCCGGACTCGTACTGCTGGAACACCGGCTGGTAGGTGTAGGGCCGCTGATTGCTGCCTTCCTTGGCCGCCAGTTGCCACTCCAGGGTCTGGTCGACCGCCAGGTTGTGGTTGGCGCTGAGGTTGAAGCGGGTCAGGCGGCGGCTGTCGCGGTAGTCCTGGCCGAACTGGTTCTCATCGAAGCCGTCGTCCTGTTGGCCCGACAGCGACAGGCGCATGTCGCCACCGTCCCAACCGAAGCCGTGGCTGGCATAGAAGTCGTTGATGCCGTCCTGGCCGCGCGTCACTTTCAGCCGTGTGCCATGGCTGTCGGCGGGGTTGCGGGTGAGGATGTTGACCACTGCCATCAGCGCGTTGGCGCCATAGCTGACGGTGTTCGGGCCGCGGAACACCTCGATGCGCTCGATGTCCTCCATGGCCAAGGGGATGTCGCTCCAGTCCACCGTGGCCAGGCCTGCGCGGTACACCGAACGGCCATCGATCAGTACCTGCATGCGCCGTGCGTCGTTGACGTTGCTGCCGTGGTAGTTGACCGTGGGTTGATTGCCGGCACCGTAGCCGATCATCATGCCCGGTACCAGGCGCAGCAGTTCGGGGATGTCACGGGCACCGCTGGCGCGAATCAGTTCGCTGTCGAGTACGGTCATGCTGCCCGGGACAGCGGCGGGGGATTGTTTCAGGCGTGTGGCGGTCAGAACCTGTGGCAGGTCGGGGGTGTCGATGAACAGGTCGTCGGCCGCAGCCTGGCCGCCGAGCAGGGCGGTCAATAACAGCAGGCGCGGGTACGGTGGCGTGCCAGGGAACACGGAGCGGCCTTTGTTTCAGGATTGAAACAGGCATGGTAACTGACCTTGGCGTATTTTCCAGTGATCTGCAGCGGTTTTGCAGCGTGCCTGTCTTGACGCTTTCGTGGGGGCGGAAATCGAGCGCCGCCGGCGCGGTGCATCGCGAGCACGCTCGCGCCTGCATTTGTTGCAACGTGGCCATGACAGTGTGATCTGCGTTGCTGACCTTGGCGCATGGCAGGCGAGCCGTATAATGGCGGGGTCGCCACTTAACTTTTGGCTTTAATGGATTGGATATGACTGAACAGCAACCTGTTGCGGTTCTGGGCGGCGGTAGCTTCGGCACCGCCGTGGCGAACCTGCTGGCGGAAAACGGTGTGCCGGTGCGTCAATGGATGCGCGACCCGGCGCAGGCCGAGGCCATGCGTGTGAATCGCGAGAATCCGCGCTACCTCAAGGGTATCCGCCTGCACGATGGGGTTGAGCCGGTCAACGACTTGCTGGCCACCCTGCAGGCCAGCGAGCTGATCTTCGTTGCCCTGCCATCGAGTGCCTTGCGCAGCGTGCTGGCACCGCATGCCGAGCTGCTGCGCGGCAAAGGCCTGGTCAGCCTGACCAAGGGCATCGAAGCGCAAAGCTTCAAGCTGATGAGCCAGATCCTCGAAGAAATCGCCCCCGAGGCGCGCATCGGCGTTTTGTCAGGGCCCAACCTGGCGCGCGAAATCGCCGAACATGCACTGACTGCCACAGTGGTGGCCAGTGAGCACGAAGATCTGTGCCAGCAGGTACAGGCCGTGCTGCACGGGCGTACCTTCCGCGTCTACGCCAGTGCCGACCGTTTCGGCGTCGAACTGGGCGGTGCATTGAAGAACGTTTACGCGATCATCGCCGGCATGGCTGTGGCCTTGGGGATGGGCGAGAACACCAAGAGCATGCTGATTACCCGGGCCTTGGCCGAGATGACCCGTTTCGCCGTCAGCCAGGGCGCCAACCCCATGACCTTCCTCGGCCTGGCCGGTGTCGGTGACCTGATCGTCACCTGCTCCTCGCCCAAGAGCCGCAACTATCAGGTTGGCTACGCACTGGGGCAGGGTCAAAGCCTGGAAGAGGCAGTCAGCCGCCTGGGCGAAGTGGCCGAAGGTGTCAACACGCTCAAGGTGCTCAAGACCAAAGCCCAGCAAGTGCAGGTGTACATGCCGCTGGTGGCCGGCCTGCATGCCATCCTGTTCGAAGGCCGCACGCTGAACCAGGTGATCGAGCACCTGATGCGCGCCGAGCCCAAGACCGATGTCGATTTCATTTCCATCAGCGGTTTCAACTGAGCCCTTGGCGGCTCTGACACGAGCAAGGAGCAACACATGAACGATACGCCCGAACGCGCCCAGCGCGAGTCGATCATCCTGCGGGTGCTGTGGATGCTGGTGTTCCTGGTGGTCTGGCAACTGGCCGAGTTGCTGTTGGGTGGCCTGGTGCTGGTACAGCTGATCTACCGACTGGTGTATGGCGCGCCCAGCGCCAGCCTGATGAACTTCGGCGACAGCCTGAGCCAGTACCTGGCACAGATCGGTCGCTTCGGCAGTTTCCACAGCGACCAGAAGCCATGGCCGTTCGCAGACTGGCCGGCCCCGCGTGCGCCGGAAGGTGAAGCCGCGCACGCCGTGGCACCGGCCGCGCATCCGGTGCGTGACGAGGAACCCAAGCTGTGAAGCTGTGGGTGCTGCGCCACGGTGAAGCTGAGCCGCGGGCCAAGACAGATGCCGAGCGCCGGTTGACGGCCCATGGTCGCGAGCAGGTGCTGCACAGTGCGGCTTACCTGATCGGGCAGCCACTGCAGGCGATTGTCGCCAGCCCTTACGTACGCGCCCAGCAGACCGCCGCGCTGGTGCATGACACCCTGGGTTTCGCCGAACCGGTGCGCACCGTGCCCTGGCTGACACCCGAGGGTGATGTACAGCAGGTCATCGGCGAAATCGAGCGCCTGGGGCTTGAGCATGTGCTGCTGGTCAGCCACCAGCCGCTGGTAGGCACCTTGGTCGGTGCACTGGAGCACGGCCACAGGCAACAGCCGGCAGCCATGAGCACTGCCAGCCTGGCAGAACTGGAAGGGGAGTGGCCGCTGGCCGGGTTGATGACGCTTCGGGCCATCCACTCACCCGCGTGAACGTCCCATGGCGTGTGCAGGCCACTGTTTCGCTCGCGTCTGCATGCTGGCATGGGTAAAGAGCGATAAGGCAACTGGCATTTTTGTCAGTTGTCGCACTTCACCACCGCTTGTTAGCGTTGCCACATGGCAAACATCAGGGAACGGCGAATGAGGGGTGAAATGCTGGAGCTGTTGCGCTCCCTGGACCTGCAACCCACCCTGGAACAGGTTGACCAAGGTACTTCGCTGGATTTCGCCCAATACAGCCTGCTGCGTGAATCGGCCGATGCCAAGCTTTACCACCTGATGCGCAAGGTGAACGACAACCCTGGGCTGGACCCTGTTGCGAGGCAACAATGCGAGCAGGACCTGCGGACGCTGCAGGACGCCTGCCTGCGGGTCTCGCACCTGCTGCAAACCAGTTGTCTGGCCTTGCGCCGCCTGCAACTGGACTACCAGGACCAGCGTCTGGCCCGCGAGGCGCTGGAGAGCCAAGTGGCCTATATGCAGGCCTGCCTGCGTCGGTCGCTGAGCAGTTTCGACCGCTCGGCATGACCTGATCCCCCTCGCCGATGACCTTTATGGACATTGCCGAACCGCCCCGCGATGCCGACAATGGGCCATCATTCCGGTCCGGACCAGGCGCCATGTCGCAGCAGATCTTCTTCGCCCATGCCAACGGTTTCCCATCGGCCACCTACGGCAAGCTGTTTGCAGCGCTGGCGCCGGACTATCAGGTGCAGCACCTGGCCCAGCACGGGCATGACCCGCGCTTTCCCGTGGACGAAAACTGGCAAAGCCTGGTCGATGAATTGTTGCATCACCTGGCGCAGCAGGACCAGCCGGTCTGGGGCGTCGGCCATTCGCTGGGTGGCGTGTTGCACCTGCACGCGGCATTGCGCTGCCCCGAGTACTACCGGGGGCTGGTGATGCTCGACTCCCCGGTGCTCACCCGCGCTGATCAATGGCTGCTGCGTACAGCCAAGCGCTTTGGTTTCATTGACCGCATCACACCGGCCGGGCGTACCCTGGGGCGTCGCGAAACGTTCAATGACCGCGACAGCGCCCGGGACTATTTCGCTGGCAAATCACTGTTCCGCCATTTCGATCCCGATTGCCTCGACGCTTATGTAGAACATGGCCTGCAGGTGGTGGAACAAGGGCTGCAGTTGCGCTTCGACCCTGCTACTGAAATCAGCATCTACCGCAGCATCCCGCATACCAGCCCCGCCCCTGCGCGCCAGTTGCAGGTGCCGCTGGCCATGGTGCGCGGCAACCGGAGCAACGTCATTCGTCGCCACCACACCTTGGCTGTGCGCAGTATGCCCAAAGGTGAATACCACAGTGTACCGGGTGGGCACATGTTCCCGCTGGAGCGCCCGGCCGACACTGCCAGCCTGATCAAGGGCCTGTTCGACCGCTGGAGCCAGGCATGAGCGCACACGTTGAGGAAATTCGTCTGAGCCTGGGCCATATCGAACTGGCTGCACACCTGTTCGGCCCCGAAGACGGGCTGCCGGTGATTGCCCTGCATGGCTGGCTGGACAATGCCAACAGCTTTGCCCGCCTGGCACCGCAACTGAAAGGTCTACGCCTCGTCGCCCTGGACCTGGCCGGCCATGGTTATTCGGAGCACCGCCCGCTTGGCGCCGGTTATGCCCTGGCCGACTATGCCCATGACGTGCTGCGCGTGGCCGAGCAACTGGGTTGGCCGCGTTTCGCCCTGCTGGGGCATTCGCTGGGCGCGATCATTTCGGTGCAACTGGCCGGTGCATTGCCCGATCGGGTCAGTCACCTGGCGCTTATCGACGGCGTGATCCCGCCGACTGGCGCCGAGCAGGACGCAGGTGAGCGCTTAGGGATGGCACTGCAAGCCCAGTTGCGGCTGGATGGCAAGCGCAAGTCGGTGTATGCGACATTGGAAGCAGGGGTGCAAGCCCGGATGAAAGGCATGGTCGCGGTCAGCCGTGAAGCGGCGGAGCTGCTGGCCCAGCGTGGCCTGATGCCGGTGCCCGGTGGCTACAGCTGGCGCAGCGACAGCCGGCTGACCCTGCCCTCGCCGGTGCGCCTGAGCGAGGCCCAGGCCATGGCCTATGTGCGGCGGGTGAGTTGCCCGGCGCTCTTGGTGGTGGCCGCCGACGGTATGCTGGCGCGCCACGCCGGGTTGCTGGAGCAGCTACCCTTTGAACAGGTGACACTACCCGGCGGCCATCACCTGCACCTGAACGATGCGCAGGGCGCGGCCCTTGTTGCAGACTGTATCAATCGCTTCTTTGGCTTTGCTTGACTTGCACCGGACAAGTGTCGAGGCTTGGCGGGTTGAACAGGGAGACAACCATGCAACTGCCAGACATCCTGGAGCTTCAATTCGGCGCTGAGCGCCGCCTGGTTCGCCAATGAGCGTACCCGTTTCCATTCGCACTGCCTTGGCTGCCTGTCTGGTGCTCGCCACCCCCGTGTCGTGGGCCGGCGTCCTGCCGGTCCCGCAGGACGCCAAGGTGGTCGATCAACGCCCGGCGACGGAACAGGAGCGGGTCTACCCGATGGGCCCGCTACGCAAGATCAGTGGCCGCCTGCGGGTCGATGACAAAGTCGAAAGCCGCGGTCAGGTCAGCTCGGTAACCTACGAATTGCCCGTCGAGCGGACTGCACGCGAGGCCTTCACCAGTGCCCGCGAAGCACTTGTGCGCGAGGGTGGCTACCCGTTGTTCTGGTGTCAGGGACGTGATTGCGGTGAGGCCAGCCTGTGGGCCAATGATGTGTTCGCCAATGCCCGCCTCAACGGAGGCGACGAGCAGCAGGCGTTCATCCTGCTACGCCGCTCGGCAGACGAGGCCGACACCCTGGTCGCGCTGTACAGCGTTACCCGTGGCAACCGCCGTGCCTATCTGCATGTGGAAGAGTTCATCGCAGGCAGCCCGCTGGGCGAGCTGCTGCCAACCGCCGCCACGGTGCTGCGCGAAATGCGTGACACCGGCAAGCTCGACTACCCTGACCTTGCTGCGCCGCAAGACGCCTGGGTAAACCTGCTGGCCCGCAGCCTGAACCTTGACAGCACCTTGCGCGTCAGCCTCAGTGGCGCCCAGGCTGAGGCCTGGCGCGAGGCGCTGGTCAAGGCTGGGGTGCGCAATCGCCGTCTTGAAGTCGGCAGCGCGCCTACAGACGGCCTGCACCTTGAACTGATCCCTTGAACGAGCACCCTCATGGTTAACAATGATCGCCTGCTGGTCCAGATTCTGCTGGTGGCGTTGCTAGGTGCCGGCCTGTGGGTGATGGCACCGTTCATATCGGCATTGCTGTGGGGGGCCATCCTGGCTTTTGCCAGCTGGCCGTTGATGCGCTTCCTTACGCGCCTGCTGGGCGGTCGTGAGACGCTGGCAGCCGGCCTGCTGACCATGGCCTGGATCCTGATCGTGGCACTGCCGCTGGTGTGGCTGGGGTTCAACCTGGCCGATCACATCCGCGACGCTACGGCGTTCGTGCGTGACGTGCAGGTCGACGGCCTGCCCGATGCACCGGCCTGGCTGGGTGGCATTCCATTCGTTGGCGAGCGTCTGGTCAACGGTTGGCAATCGCTGGACCAGCAAGGCGCAGCCTTGCTTACCTCGATCAAGCCTTACTTTGGGCAGGTGGGCAACTGGTTGCTGGCGCGCAGCGCGCAGATCGGCAGCGGCGTGCTGGAACTGACCCTGAGCCTGGTGTTCGTGTTCTTCTTCTACCGCGACGGGCCACGCTTGGCGGCATTCGTGCTGCGCTTGCTGCACCGGCTGGTGGGCGAACGCGCCGAGTATTACCTGGACCTGGTAGCCGCTACCGTGCAGCGGGTGGTCAACGGGGTGATCGGCACGGCGGCCGCGCAGGCCCTGCTGGCATTGATCGGCTTCCTGATCGCCGGGGTGCCCGGGGCGATCGTGCTGGGGTTGGTGACCTTCATGCTCAGCCTGATCCCCATGGGGCCGCCACTGGCCTGGATCCCGGCCACCGCTTGGCTGGTGTGGAAGGGCGAATACGGCATGGCGGTGTTCCTGGGCGTCTGGGGCACCTTCGTCATCAGTGGCGTGGACAACGTGCTCAAACCGTACCTGATCAGCCGTGGGGGCAACCTGCCGCTGGTGATCGTGCTGCTGGGCGTGTTCGGCGGCTTGCTTGCCTTCGGCTTCATTGGCCTGTTCATCGGGCCGACCTTGCTGGCGGTGGGCTACAGCCTCCTGCTGGACTGGAGCCGAAACGCGGCGCAGCCGCCACAACAGTAAGCCTGCGTCGGCCCTTTTGCGGGCTTGCCCGCTCCCACAGGTACCACACAGGCCGTTAAGGCTGTGCAGTGCCCGTGGGAACGGGCGAGCCCGCGAAGAGGCCGTTACAGGCAAACCACAACGCTGATCTTTACGCATTCTTTATCCCCACCCCCATCCCCCGATCT
>NZ_JBYSYE010000053.1:0-27085 GCF_058782925.1 Pseudomonas sp. FW305-E2
ACGCCAGACGGTGTCGATCGAGGTGGTGTCGGGGCATTGCCTGCTGATGCGCGAGAAGGGCTCGACCACACGCAAGCTGACCGAGCAGATGATGCAGGAGGCCGGGGTCAAGGCCGGCGCCCTGATGGAAATCGGCAGCCGCGAGTCGATTCGCGAAGCGGTGCTGCGCAATATCGGCATCAGCGTGATTGCCCGCCATGAGGTGCCGCACAACCCCGAACTCCGGGTGCTGGCGCTGGAGAATGCGCCGGTGATGCACGAGTACCTGTATTGCCTGAAGGAACGGCGCCAGGCCCGGTTGCCAGCGGCATTCCTGGGGGTGGCGCAGGAAGTGGCCGGTTCGCAGTTCTAGATTTTTGCTGGCTTCTTCGCGGTTAAACCCGCTCCTACATTTCAGCGTACCCGCGTGCCTGCATTTTCCGCGAACATGCATGCCGTTGTAGGAGCGGGTTTACCCGCGAAGAGGCCGGCACAGGCCACTACTAAATCTGCCTATACCACTATCACCGGCTTTTGCCTTAAAGCCACAGAACCTTCGCACAGCCTGCCTAGCATGGCCCCATCTCTTCGATGAGGCCATGCCATGAACCACACCACCTCCGGCGCACAGATAAAAGTGTGCAACATCCACAAGCGCTTCGGTGCCTTTACGGCGCTCAACGATGTCTCGCTGGACATCGCCGCGGGCGAACTGGTGTGCCTGCTCGGCCCATCCGGTTGTGGCAAGACCACGCTGCTGCGCTGCATTGCCGGCCTGGAGCGCCAGGACCGCGGTACGCTGTACATCGGCGAACGCGATATCTCCAAGCTGTCACCCCAGGCGCGGGACTACGGCATCCTGTTCCAGTCCTATGCGCTGTTTCCCAACCTTACCGTCGAAGCCAATATCGCCTATGGCCTGACGGGCAGTGGTCGCGAGCAGGCCCGTCAGCGGGTGGCCGAAATGGTCGAACTGGTTGGCCTGTCTGGCAGCGAGAAGAAGTACCCAGGCCAGCTCTCCGGTGGCCAGCAGCAACGTGTGGCCTTGGCCCGCGCGCTGGCACCGTCGCCATCGCTGCTGCTGCTCGATGAGCCGATGTCGGCGCTGGACGCCCGGGTGCGCGAGCACTTGTGCACCGAACTGCGTCAGCTGCAGCGCCAACTGGGCATCACCACGTTGATGGTTACCCACAACCAGGACGAGGCCATGTTGATGGCCGACCGTATCGCGGTGATGAACAACGGTCAGGTCGAGCAGTACGCCACCCCGCAGGAAATCTACGACCACCCGGCCACGCCGTTCGTGGCCGAGTTCGTCGGCCAGGGCAACTGGCTGCCGTTCCAGCGCCGCAGCGACAGCCATGCCCTGGTCGGCGACATGAACATGCGCCTGGCGCCGGGTTCAGCCCAGGCCAGCAGTGGCCGGCTGTTCTGCCGCCCGGAAGCGATCACGGTCAACCCGGTGGTGCACGAAGAGAACCTGTTCCCGGCCATGGTCCGCGAAATCACCTTCCTCGGTAACCGCTGCCGCATGAGCTTTGAACTCAAGGCCCTGCCAGGCCATGCCCTGCTGGCCGAGCTGGCCCCTGAGGCCATGCCGCGCCTGGGCTCGCAGAACATCTGGGTGGCGTTGCCGCCGCAGAGCCTGCAGGTGTTTGCCTGAGATGGCCGCGCCAATGTCCCTGCCGTTGAGCCAGGCCAAAGCCGCGCCGCGTGCTGGCATCGCCCTGGGTGACCGGCTGTTCGTCGTCGGCGGCAAGAGCCTGCTGCTGATCCTGTTGGTGCTGGCCGTGCTGATGCCGTTGCTGGCGATCTTCTGGCGTGGTTTCAGCGGTGAAGCGGGCCAGGGCGGTGGCTTGCTGGCGGCCCGTGAATTGTTCACCAGCGCCAGCTTCCATTGGTTGCTTGGCAACAGCCTGTCGGTGGCCTTCACTGTCGCGGCCATTGTGGTACCGCTGGCCTATTTGTTCGCCTTTGCCCTGCAACGCACGTTGATCCCGGCCAAGGGCCTGTGGCGGGGGATTTCGCTGCTGCCATTGCTGGCACCGTCGATGCTGCCGGCGATCGCCCTGGTCTACCTGTTTGGCAATCAGGGCCTGCTGCGTGGGTTGCTCAGCGACAATATCTACGGCTTCTGGGGCATCGTGCTGGGCGAGGCCATCTACACCTTCCCGCATGCGCTGATGATTCTGCTGTCGGCACTGTCACTGGCCGATGCTCGCCTGTTCGATGCGGCCTCCAGCATGGGGGCAGGCTCGTGGCGTGCGTTCACCAGCATCACCTGGCCGGCCTCGCGCCAGGCGGTATTCGCGGCGTTTTGCCTGGTATTCACGCTCACTATCACAGACTTCGGTGTACCGGTCGTGGTGGGGGGCGACTATCAAGTGCTGGCGCTGGAAGCCTACAAGGCGGTGGTGGGCCAGCAACAGTTCGGCCGTGGCGCGCTGATCGGCATGGTGCTGCTGTTGCCGGCCCTGTTCAGCTTTACCGTCGACGCCTGGCTGCGTAGACGCCAGGGCGACGCCATGGGTGGCCGTGCGCAGGTGTTCGAACCCAAGCCATCACGCGGTCGTGATGCCTGCTTCCTGACCATTGTGCTGCTGGTGTGCGCGGCGTTGCTGGTGGTGATCGGTATGGCGGTGTACTCCTCGCTGGTCACTTTCTGGCCCTACAACCTGTCGTTGTCGCTGCGCCACTACCTGTTCGAAGACACTGCCGGTGGCGGCTGGCTGGCCTACCGCAATAGCGTGACCATGGCCATTGGCACCGCACTGATCGGCAGCATCGTGATCTTCACCGGTGCCTACCTGATGGAGAAGACCCAGGGCCAACGCCTGCTCAACCATGCGCTGCGCCTGCTCAGCTTCATCCCCATGGCCGTGCCGGGCCTGGTGCTGGGCCTGGGCTACGTATTCTTCTTCAACCTGAACGGTAACCCGCTGCATGTGCTGTACGGCGGCATGGGGTTGCTGGTGGTGTGCACCATTGCCCATTACCTGACCACCGCGCAGATGACCGCGACCACCGCCCTGCGCCAGCTCGACGGCGAGTTCGAGGCTGCCGCGATGTCGCTGAAAGCGCCGCTGTACAGGCACTTCCTGCGCGTGACCGTGCCGATTTGCCTGCCGGCACTGCTGGACATCATCCGCTACCTGTTCGTATCGGCAATGACCACCGTGTCGGCAGCGATTTTCCTGTACAGCCCCGACACCCTCCTGGCTGCCGTTGCCGTGCTGAACATGGACGACGCCGGCAACGTTGGCGGTGCCGCCGCCATGTCCACCTTGATCCTGCTGACCAGTGCCGGCGCTTCACTGTTGCTGGCTGCAGCCTCGCGCGGCCTGCTGCGCCGCTCTCAAGCCTGGCGCCAACGCGCCGCGACCGTCTGACCTGAAAGGAACCTACCCATGCACAAGCACCTTGCCCTTGCCGCTGCCGTTTCCGCCGTGTTCAGCCTGCAGGCTTCGGCCGCTGCTACCCAGCTGACGGTCTACACCGCTCTGGAAGCCGAGCAGCTGAAAACCTACAAACAGGCCTTCGAGAAAGCCAACCCGGATATCGAGATCAAGTGGGTGCGTGATTCCACCGGCATCATCACTGCCAAGCTGTTGGCGGAGAAAGAGCGCCCGCAAGCCGACGCTGTGTGGGGGCTGGCGGCATCGAGCCTGGCCATACTCGATCAGAACGGCATGCTCGAAGCTTATGCGCCCAAGGACCTGGGCAAGATTTCCGGCAATTATCGTGACGCCGCCAACCCGCCAGCCTGGGTCGGCATGGACGTGTGGGCCGCCACCATTTGCTTCAACACCATCGAGGCCGAGAAACAGGGCCTGAGCAAACCGGTGAGCTGGCAGGACCTGACCAAGCCTGAGTACAAAGGCAAGATTGTCATGCCCAACCCGGCCTCGTCCGGCACCGGCTTCCTGGATGTCAGTGCCTGGTTGCAAACCTTTGGCGAGCCGCAGGGCTGGGCCTACATGGATGCGCTGCACCAGAACATCGGCCAGTACGTCCATTCCGGCTCCAAACCGTGCAAGTTGGCGGCGGCGGGCGAGTTCCCGATCGGAATTTCGTTCGAATACCCGGCCGTTCAGCTCAAGCGCCAAGGCGCGCCGTTGGACATCGTGTTGCCAAAGGAGGGTTTGGGCTGGGAGATCGAGGCAACCGCAGTGATCAAAGGCTCGCCCAAGGCCGATGCGGCCAAGCGCCTGGCCGATTTCTCAGCCAGCCCGGCGGCCATGGAACTTTACAAGGAAAACTTCGCCGTACTGGCCGCGCCGGGCATCGCCAAGCCGCAGACCGAGCTGCCGGCGGATTATGAGCAGCGGTTGATCAAGAACGACTTTGTCTGGGCTTCTAAAAACCGTGACCAGATTCTGGCCGAATGGCGCAAGCGCTATGACGGCAAGTCGGAGAAGGTGGCCCAGCAGTAACGCTTCACTATTGAGGGCCGGCCTCTTCGCGGGTAAACCCGCTCCTACACAGATTGGTGGTGGGCACACATCGGGGGTTGGACACAGGCCGCCGTGTAGGAGCGGGTTCACCCGCGAAGAGGCCGGCCCTGCTGGCCAGTCTCCACCCGCCGTTCACCGTTGCCGCCGCCACCGTATTCGCGGGTAAACCCGCTCCTACGCAGATTGGGGGTGGGCACACTACACAGGCCGCCGTAGGAGCGGGTTCACCCGCGAAAGGGCCGGGCCTGCTGGCTCAAATCTGTGAAACCAGCGCCTCCAGCTGTTCCTGCCGCTCAGCCTGATTCAGCTTCGCCCCGGGATTCAGGGTGGACCATTGCGGGTGCGCCCGCGCCTTGACCAGCGCCTCCGGCAACTTGCCCTCGCGCCAGGCCTTTTCATCCAGCTCACCCAGCCTGATGCTGTCCTGCGCTGCATGCCCGCGGTTATCCAGCGCCACCATCAACTGCTGCTGACGCAAGGCCAGCAAACGCAATACAGTGTCGTCCACGGTCAGCTCGCGCTTGCCCTTGAGCTTGCCCATCAACCGTGACCCATAGTTGCGCGCCGTCTGCAGCGCGCCACCGGCAATCGCCCCGGCCAGCGCCGCTGCGCCGAGGGTAAGGCCACCAACCAGCAAATCGACCCCGGCACCGGCCGCAGCACCCGCCGCCACACCGCTGCCCAGGCGCACGCCCAGCAGTTTCAACGTCTCTGGATTGAACAAATCATCGCCCCAGCGGCCGTCCAGCAATGGCAGGTCGCTGGCATGGGCATCCTCGCGGCGGAAGGCATACAGCTTGAGCAAGGCTTCGACGCAGCGTTGTTCACGTTGGCGAATGTCCTGACGCAGCGCCGCGATGGCCCGGGCTTCTGCCGCCGGTTCGGCCTCGACACTGCGCCGGCATGCAGCGCAATCGAGCAGCAGTTCGGCAATCAGGCGCTTGCCGCTGTGCCGGCGTGCCAAGCGCTGCGCCTGCTGGTCGTCGATCAGCCGTTGCAGCGCCGGGCGGGCGTTTTCCAGCAGCAGCGCCAGGCTTTCGTACAAACGGCGCTCGCCATCTTCCGGCGGGGCCACGCTGTCGAACCGCACCAATGCGTGAAGCCCAAGCCGGGCAAGGGCTTCACGCCATTCCGGTTCGCGGTGCTGGCTGCTGGCGACGAAGTTGAGCACCGGCAGCAACGGCTTGCCGCAGTTGGCCAGTACTTCCAGTTCGTCGCGGTACTTGGCCAGCACCGGCTCGCGCGCATCAATCACATACAGCCCGGCATTGCTGGCCAGCAGTTGGCGCAATACCTTGGCCTCCTGCTCGAAACGTTGGCGCGCTTCGCTGCCCTGCAGAAAACGCTCCAGCCGGGCCGGGCCATCCAGGCGCTCGCCCGGGCGTTCCAGACGTTCAAGGTAGTCGAGCAGGGCGATGGCATCTTCCAGGCCGGGCGTGTCGTACAGCTCCAGCAGGGGTTCACCGTCCACAGACAGCCGCGCACCTTCCACATGGCGGGTAGTGCTGGGGCGGTGGGACACTTCGCCAAAACCGACGTCGCGGGTCAGGGTGCGCAGTAGCGAGGTTTTGCCAACATTGGTATGGCCGACCACGGCCAGTTTCAGTGGCTCAGTCATGGCCATGCTCCAGCCAGGTCAGCGGTGAGGTGTCGGCATGTTGCAGGCCAAGGCGGTCAAGGGCCTCGTGCCAATCGCCCAGGCGCTCGGCATCGAGGGGCTGGCCTGGTGCAGCCTGCAGCAGCCAGATACGGGTTGCGCCGGCATTGCGCGCCAGTTCGGCGAGCAGCGCCAAACTGCCGCGGTCCGGCGAGCGACGTGGGTCGCAGGCGATGGCCAGGCGTGCCGGTGGGAAGCGGCTGAGCTGTTCCAACAGCCGGTTGCGTGATTCGCGGCTGTCGAGCACGCCGGCATCGGTCACGCTTTTCGGTAAGGCAGGTGGCCAGGGGCGCTGGTCGTCCAGCTCCAGGCCCACCAGCAGGGCACCGCTGCTGCCGCTTTCCAGCTGCCCGGCGGCAAACTGCGGCAAGGCTTGCGGGGCAGCATCCTGCACGCCAATGCGCTCGCTGCGCGGCATCAGTGCCTCGCGCAGTTGCGCGTAACCGGGCAACCCCAGGTCCAGCGTCAGGCGTTCACGGCCCTGGCGCCAGCGCCACAGGCATAACCCGGCCAGCAGCAGGCGGGGCAGCAGGCCGTATACCAGCACCACGCCGAGCAGCCAGCTGGCCCAGGCCTGGCGGGCCACGTCCAGGGCTGGCAGGCTGTCGCCGCTGGCCCGGATCATGGCTTCGTCGGGCACGGCGAAGCCCAGCAACGAGGGGAGGGCGCCCAGCGCTTGGGTCAGGTGAATGAACGGCTCGGCGGCGAGCAAGGTGGTCTCCCAGACAAAGCCATAGCGCCGGGTCGCCAGCAAGACCAGCAGCATGCCCAGCGCGGTGAGCATCGCCAGCAGCCAAAGGCCGTGTACCAACAGGCCGAGCAGCCACCGGTTGAGGCGTTGACGTTGCAGCAGCACCAGCAGCGCTGGCGCCAGGTGCGCGGCCTTGGCATCGCGGGCAAAGCGTTCGCTTAGCCACAGCCACAAGCGGCCCAGCCCTGCGCCATGCTCGCCGCTCAGGGCAAAACCCATGCCCCAGCCAAGTAGCATCAGCAGGTTCAGCCCGAGCAGGCTGCCCAGCGCCCAGAACACATTCACCGGGCGCTGCCCGTCACCGAGGGCGGCCAGCCCCAGGCCCGCGCCGCTGAGCACGGCCATCAGCAACAAGGCCAGCAGCGCCAGGCGCGCGCCCTGCTTCCAATGGCGCAGGGCGCCGGTCATGTCATCGCGCTCGGCCAGGAACAGCGCACGTGTTTCGATGCGCGTGGCCAGGTCGCCACCTAGCTGGCGGGCGTAGCGGTTGGCTTCCTGGTCTTCCAGCGGGCCGGCATGTTCTTCGCGCAGGCGTACCGCTTCGGTGAGCCAGCGCTTGTCCAGTGGCGTGGGTGCAGTCACAAGGTCTTCCATTGCACAGGTCAAGGCAGAAGCATAACCCACACGCCCGGTGCTATCCTCGCTGGCATGAATACATCACTCCCCCTCAGCCTGATCGCGGCTTATGCCGAGAACCGCGTGATCGGCATCGACAACTCCATGCCCTGGCATTTGCCGGGGGACTTCAAGTACTTCAAGGCCACCACCCTGGGCAAGCCGATCATCATGGGGCGCAAGACTTGGGACTCGCTGGGGCGGCCGCTGCCTGGGCGGCTGAACATCGTGGTCAGCCGCCAGCCGGGGCTTGAACTTGCAGGTGCCGAAGTGTTCGCCTCGCTTGAAGAGGCGTTGGTGCGGGCCGAGCAGTGGGCGCGCGAGCAGGGCGTCGGTGAGCTGATGCTCATTGGTGGGGCGCAGCTGTATGGGCAGGCGCTGGAGAAGGGGCTGGTCAGCCGCATGTACCTGACGCGGGTTGAGTTGGCGCCAGAGGGGGATGCGTGGTTCCCGGCGTTTGATGAAGGGCAGTGGAGGCTGACTTCTAGCGAGGCACAGGCTGAGGAAGGTAAGCCGGTGTATCACTTCGAGGTTTGGGATAAGGGGTGAGATTGTTGGGGGCTGCTCTGCAGCCCTTCGCGGGTGAACCCGCTCCTACAGCGGCCTGTGTCCGACCCCCGATGTGTATCCACCACCCAGTAGGAGCGGGTTTACCCGCGAATACGATAGCGGCGGCAACGGTGAACGGCGGGTGAAATTGGCCGGCAGGCCTGGCCCTTTCGCGGGTAAACCCGCTCCTACGGGAGACCGCAGGGTGTTCGGATTTTGAGCAAGACACGAACGAACTTGTTGCGAAAGGGGCGCAACGCGCCCCCGGCGATCTATCAGGTGTGGCTCAGCTCGGCATGTTCATCACCGGCCAGCACTTCCTTGTCAGTCTCTTTCAACAGTTGGCTGGTGACAACGCCCGCCGTCATCGAACCGTTCACGTTCAACGCCGTACGGCCCATATCGATCAGCGGCTCCACCGAAATCAGCAACGCCACCAGTTCCACCGGCAAGCCCATGGCTGGCAGCACGATCAGCGCGGCAAAGGTGGCACCGCCGCCCACGCCGGCAACCCCTGCAGAGCTCAGCGTGACGATGGCCACCAGGGTGGCGATCCACAGCGGGTCGAAGGTGTCGATGCCTACCGCTGGCGCGACCATCACCGCCAGCATGGCAGGATAGAGCCCGGCGCAGCCGTTCTGGCCAATGGTGGTGCCGAACGATGCGCTGAAGCTGGCGATCGATTGCGGCACGCCCAGACGGCGGGTTTGTGCTTCGATGTTCAGCGGAATGCTGGCGGCGCTGGAGCGGCTGGTGAAGGCGAAGGTCAGCACCGGCCACACCTTGCGGAAGAAGCGCAGCGGGCTCACGCCGGTGGCGGCGAGGATGATGCCGTGCACCACGAACATCAACCCCAGGCCCAGGTACGACACCACCACGAAGCTGCCCAGCTTGAGGATGTCCTCCGTGTTGGAACTGGCCACTACTTTGGTCATCAACGCCAGCACGCCATAGGGGGTCAGCTTCATCACGACCCGCACCAGGCGCATTACCCAGGCCTGCAGGGTGTCGATGGCCGACAGGGCGCGCTCGCCCTTCTCGGCGTCGTCCTTGATCAACTGGAGCGCGGCCAGGCCGAGGAACACGGCAAAAATCACCACGCTGATGATCGAGGTCGGCTTGGCCCGCGCCAGGTCGCCTACCGGGTTGCTGGGGATGAACGACAGCAGCAGTTGCGGGATGTTGAGGTCGGCAACCTTGCCCGCGTAGTCACTGTGGATAACCTGCATGCGTGCGCTTTCCTGGGCGCCGGCCACCAGGCCCTCGGCGCTGAGGCCGAACAGGTTGGTCAACACAATGCCGATCAGGGCGGCAATGGCCGTGGTCAGCAGCAGGGTGCCGATGCTCAGCACGCTGATGCGGCCCAGCGAAGAGGCAGTGTGCAAACGTGCCACGGCACTGAGGATCGAGGCGAAGATCAGCGGCATGACGATCATCTGCAGCAGGCCGACATAGCCGTTGCCGACCAGATCGAGCCAGGCGATGGTTGCCTTGAGCACGGGGTGGCCAGCGCCATAGATCGTGTGCAGCACAAGGCCGAAGACCACGCCCAGCACCAGGCCAAGCAGTACCTTCTTGGCCAGGCTCCAGTCGGTGCGGCGGGTTTGTGCCAGGCCCAGCAACAGGGCCAGGAACGCCAGCAGGTTGAGTGACAGCGGCAGATTCATTGAAGCTCCAGCAGAAAAAAGCAGAAGTGGCATCGCCTCTGTGAGCGATTGCGAACGGAAATGCTAACAGCCTGAAAACAAACGAATTTATACCCAAATGGAATTTGCATAGTCGTTTATGGAATAACGGGATGTCGCAGATTGCAATGAACAAGGCGTTTGCGGCTGCCTGGAGGTCGTTATCGGGGGCTTGCAGTGGGGATTGTTGCACTAGCGTTTCTGAGTCATTTCAGGAGATTCGTACATGAAAGTCGCTGTGAAAGCCGCCGCCATTGGCCTGTCCCTGCTGTTCAGTATCGAAAGCTTCGCCACGGAGCTCAAACACTGGCCTGCTGACGCGGCCAAACAGCTCGACAGCATGATCGCTGCCAATGCCAACAAGGGTAACTACGCGGTATTCGACATGGACAACACCAGTTACCGCTATGACCTGGAAGAAGCCTTGCTTCCGTTCATGGAAAACAAGGGCCTGCTAAGCCGCGACAAGCTCGACCCTTCGTTGAAGCTGATGCCGTTCAAGGACACTGCCGAGCACAAGGAAAGCCTGTTCAGTTATTACTACCGGCTGTGTGAAATCGATGACATGGTCTGCTACCCGTGGGTAGCCCAGGTGTTCTCCGGCTTTACCTTGCAGGAGCTGAAGGTGCAGGTGGATGAGCTGATGGCTTCGACCAAGCCGATCCCCAGCACCTATTACGAAGGCGACCAGGTCAAGGCCATCGAGGTTCAGCCGCCCAAGGTCTTCAAGGGCCAGGCCGAGCTGTACAACAAGCTGATGGAGAACGGCATCGAGGTCTATGTGATTTCGGCGGCCTCCGAGGAGCTGGTGCGCATGGTCGCCTCGGACCCCAAGTATGGTTATAACGTGAAGCCCCAGAACGTGATTGGCGTGAGCCTGCTGCTCAAGGACCGCACCAGCGGACAGCTGACCACTGCGCGCAAGCAGATCAGCGCCGGGCACTACGATGCCAAGGCTAACGAGGGCCTGGAGCTGACCCCTTACCTGTGGACCCCAGCCACCTGGATGGCGGGCAAGCAGGCGGCGATCCTTACCTACATCGATGAGTGGAAGAAACCGGTGCTGGTGGGCGGCGACACGCCGACCAGCGATGGCTACATGCAGTTCCATGGGGTGGATGTGGGCAAAGGTGGTATCCACCTGTGGATAAACCGCAAGGCCAAGTACATGGACCAGCTCAACGGGATGATTGCCAAAAATGCGGCAGCGCAGGCCAAGGAAGGGTTGCCGGTGACGGCGGACAAGAACTGGGTGATTGTCACGCCGGAGCAGATCCAGTAAATCTTGCCCTACCTGTGCGGCCCCTGTGGGAGCGGGCGTGCCCGCGAAGGGGCCGGTGCAGGCATAAAAAAACCGGCGCCCAGGGCGCCGGTTCTTATTTCACGCCAAAAGCACCTCAGAGGCCTTCCAGCATCGCCTTGTTACGCACAGCGCCTTTGTCGGCACTGGTGGCCAGCAGGGCATAGGCCTTGAGCGCGGTGGTTACCTTGCGGGGACGGACCTCGGCTGGCTTCCAGCCCTTCTTGTCCTGCTCGACACGGCGTTCCGCCAGCTCTTCATCGCTGACCAGCAGGTTGATCGAACGGTTAGGGATGTCGATCAGTACCTTGTCGCCGTCGCGCACCAGGCCGATGGCACCGCCCGCCGCGGCCTCTGGCGAGGCGTGGCCGATCGACAGGCCCGAGGTACCGCCCGAGAAGCGACCGTCGGTGAGCAGGGCGCAGGCCTTGCCCAGGCCTTTGGACTTGAGGTACGAGGTCGGGTAGAGCATTTCTTGCATGCCCGGGCCGCCTTTCGGGCCTTCGTAGCGGATGATGACGATGTCGCCGGCTTTCACCTCGTCGGCGAGGATGCCGCGCACGGCGCTGTCCTGGCTTTCGAAGATCTTCGCGGTGCCCTCGAACACGTGGATCGATTCGTCCACGCCGGCCGTTTTGACCACGCAGCCATCCAGTGCGATGTTGCCGTACAGCACGGCCAGGCCGCCCTCTTGCGAGTAGGCGTGTTCGAAGCTGCGGATGCAGCCGTTTTCACGGTCGTCGTCGAGGGTTTCCCAACGGGTCGACTGGCTGAATGCGGTCTGGGTCGGGATACCGGCCGGGCCGGCCTTGAAGAAGGTGTGCACCGCTTCGTCATCGGTCTGGGTGATGTCCCATTTGGCGATGGCTTCTTCCATGCTGCGGCTGTGCACGGTCGGCAGGTCGGTGTGCAGCAGGCCGCCACGGGCCAGCGAACCGAGGATGCTGAAGATGCCGCCGGCGCGGTGGACGTCTTCCATGTGGTACTTCTGGATGTTTGGCGCCACTTTGCACAGCTGCGGCACTTTGCGTGACAGGCGGTCGATGTCGCGCAGGTCGAACGCCACTTCACCTTCTTGTGCTGCGGCCAGCAGGTGCAGGATGGTGTTGGTCGAGCCGCCCATGGCGATGTCCAGCATCATGGCGTTTTCGAACGCTTTGAAGTTGGCGATGCTGCGTGGCAGGACCGACTCGTCATTCTCGCCGTAGTAGCGCTTGCACAGCTCGACGATGGTGCGGCCGGCCGTGAGGAACAGCTGCTCGCGGTCGGAGTGGGTGGCCAGGGTCGAACCGTTGCCCGGCAGGGCCAGGCCCAGGGCTTCGGTCAGGCAGTTCATCGAGTTGGCGGTGAACATGCCGGAGCACGAACCGCAGGTCGGGCAGGCGCTGCGCTCGTATTCGGCGACTTTTTCGTCGGAGGCCGTGGAGTCGGCCGCGATGACCATGGCATCGACCAGGTCCAGGCCGTGGCTGGCCAGCTTGGTCTTGCCGGCTTCCATCGGGCCGCCGGAAACGAAGATCACCGGGATGTTCAGGCGCAGGGCGGCCATCAGCATGCCGGGGGTGATCTTGTCGCAGTTGGAGATGCAGACGATGGCGTCAGCGCAGTGCGCATTGACCATGTACTCCACCGCGTCGGCAATGATTTCGCGGCTTGGCAGCGAGTACAGCATGCCGTCGTGGCCCATGGCGATGCCGTCATCGACCGCGATGGTGTTGAATTCCTTGGCCACGCCACCGGCGCGTTCGATTTCGCGAGCCACCAGCTGGCCCAGGTCCTTCAGGTGCACGTGGCCCGGAACGAACTGGGTGAACGAGTTGGCGATGGCGATGATCGGTTTCTTGAAGTCTTCGTCCTTCATCCCGGTGGCGCGCCACAGGGCACGGGCGCCGGCCATGTTGCGGCCTTGGGTGGAAGTCTTGGAACGATAATCAGGCATGAAACACTCCTGGCGGCTTAATCAGGTCACAAATAGGGGAGTGAGCTTCTCTTGTCCTTTGCGCCGCAGGCCGGTTGCCACTGGCACGGATGGGGCCAAGACCGCGCGGGATCGCCGCGTGCTTGACCAGAGCTCATAAACCCGCCGGGGATGACTGGCGATGAATAGGCCGATTCTACACCGCTGGCGCGGTGAGGGAATGCAGATGTGGATGGTTGGCGGGGGGATTGCGGCAGGAAAGGGCCGCTGGGCGGCCCTTTTTGGCAGATATCAGCTGTTTGGCAGTAACCGGCAGGTGATGCTTTTGATGTAGCGGGTTTCGGCGATGGCCGGGTGTACCGGGTGATCCGGGCCCTGACCGCCTCGCTCGAGCAGCTGCATGTTGCGGTCCAGGTGGCGGGCGCTGGTCAGCAGGATGTTGTTCAGGTCGTCCTCGGGCAGGTGCATCGAGCACGAGGCGCTGACGAGGATGCCGTCTTTGTTCAACATGCGCATGGCCTGCTCGTTCAGGCGGCGGTAGGCCGCTTCGCCGTTTTTCAGGTCTTTTTTGCGCTTGATGAAGGCAGGTGGGTCGGCAATGATCACGTCGAAGCGTTCTTCGGCCGCCTTGAGCTCGCGCAGGGCTTCGAACACGTCGCCTTCGATGCAGGTCAGCTTCTCGCTGATGCCGTTCAGTGCAGCGTTACGCTCCACGCCGTCCAGGGCAAAGCCCGAGGCATCGACACAGAACACTTCGCTGGCGCCGAAGGCACCGGCCTGTACGCCCCAGCCACCGATATAGCTGAACAGGTCGAGTACACGCTTGCCCTTCACGTACGGTGCCAGGCGGGCGCGGTTCATGCGGTGGTCGTAGAACCAGCCCGTCTTCTGGCCTTCGCGCACCGGGGCTTCGAACTTGACGCCGTTCTCTTCCAGCGGCACCCAGTCCGGCACTTCGCCGTAGACGGTCTCGACATAGCGCTGCAGGCCTTCGGCATCGCGCGCGGCCGAATCGTTCTTGAACAGGATGCCGCTGGGCTTGAGCACCTGCACCAGTGCGGCGATCACGTCATCCTTGTGCGCTTCCATGGTGGCCGAGGCCAACTGCACCACGAGGATATCGAAGAAACGGTCGACCACCAGGCCTGGGAGCAGGTCGGAGTCACCGTAGACCAGGCGGTAGCACGGCTGGTCGAACAGGCGCTCGCGCAGCGACAGGGCGACATTCAGGCGGTGTACCAGCAGCGACTTGTCCAGCGGCAGCTTGATGTCGCGTGACAGCAGGCGGGCGCAGATCAGGTTGTTCGGGCTCAGTGCGACGATGCCCAGCGGCTTGCCGTTGGCTGCCTCGAGAATGGCCTGCTGACCCGCCTGGAAGCCTTGCAAAGGGGTCGCGCTGACATCGACTTCGTTGCTGTAGACCCACAGGTGGCCGGCGCGCAGGCGGCGGTCGGCATTGGCTTTGAGGCGAAGGCTGGGCAGGGACATGACGTCGCTCCGGGAAAAAGAGCGGGATTATAGCGTGTCTGCAGTGCTTTAGCTTTTACAGGTGTGGTGCCCGGGGGCGCTTAGAGGGTTAAAATCCCCCGTCCTAAACGAGTGTGTACGTATGTCCCAAGAACTCAGCGCCGAACAGATCCAGCAAGCCTTGCAAGGCATCACCATCCCGCCTCAACCGCAAATCATGGTCGATCTGCAGTTCGAGCAGTACATGCCTGACCCAGACCTGGAAACCATCGCCAAGCTGATTTCCCAGGACCCGGGCCTCTCTGGCGCCTTGCTCAAGCTGGTCAACTCTCCGCACTTCGGGTTGTCCAACAAGATCGGTTCGATCCAGCGTGCGGTAAACCTGCTGGGGAGCCGGTCGATCATCAACCTGATCAACGCCCAGTCGATCAAGGGCGAGATGAGTGACGAGACCATCGTTACCCTCAACCGCTTCTGGGATACCGCCCAGGACGTCGCGATGACCTGCCTGACGCTGGCCAAGCGTACCGGCATACAGGCGGCGGACGAAGCCTATACCCTTGGCCTCTTCCATGACTGTGGCGTGCCGTTGATGCTCAAGCGCTTCCCCAATTACATGGACGTGCTGGAAGAGGCATACGCCAAGGCCGACGAAGAAACACGCGTGGTCGATACCGAAAACCGCACGTTCAACACCAACCATTCAGTGGTCGGCTACTTCACAGCCAAATCCTGGCGCTTGCCCGAGCACCTCAGTGCGGCCATCGCCAACCACCACAATGCCTTGGCCGTGTTCCGCGACGATACCTCGCGCAATACCCAGAGCCAGCTGAAAAACCTGTTGGCGGTGCTGAAGATGGCCGAGCATATCTGCGCGTCCTACCGTGTGCTGGGCAACCAGGCGGTGGACCACGAATGGAATGTGGTCGGCCCGTTGGTGCTCGATTACATTGGTTTGTCGGAATACGATTTCGAAAACCTCAAGCAGAACATTCGCGAGTTGGGCGGACACTGACACATGCCGGAATTGCCAGAAGTAGAAACCACCCGGCGCGGTATTGCGCCACACCTGGAAGGCCAGCGCGTCAGCCGTGTGGTGGTACGCGACCGGCGTCTGCGCTGGCCGATTCCGGAAGACCTCGATGTGCGCCTGTCAGGGCAGCGCATCGTCAGCGTGGAGCGACGTGCCAAGTACCTGTTGATCAATGCCGAAGTGGGTACGCTGATCAGCCACTTGGGCATGTCGGGCAACCTGCGGCTGGTCGAGCTGGGCTTGCCGGCGGCCAAGCATGAGCATGTCGACATCGAGCTGGAGTCCGGGCTGATGCTGCGCTACACCGACCCACGCCGCTTTGGTGCCATGCTGTGGAGCCTGGACCCTCTGAACCATGAGCTACTGCTGCGCCTGGGGCCTGAGCCGCTGACCGACCTGTTCGATGGTGAACGGCTGTTCCAGCTGTCCCGCGGGCGGTCGATGGCGGTCAAGCCGTTCATCATGGACAACGCGGTGGTGGTAGGGGTGGGCAACATCTACGCCACCGAGGCGCTGTTTGCCGCCGGTATCGACCCACGCCGGGAGGCGGGCGGGATTTCCCGGGCGCGCTACCTGAAACTGGCGATCGAGATCAAACGGGTGCTGGCGGCGGCCATCGAGCAGGGCGGTACCACCCTGCGCGACTTTATCGGTGGCGACGGGCAGCCGGGGTACTTCCAGCAGGAACTGTTTGTGTACGGGCGTGGCGGACAGCCGTGCAAGGTATGCGGCACTGAGTTGCGCGAAGTGAAGCTGGGGCAGAGGGCGAGCGTGTACTGCCCGCGCTGCCAACGCTGAAACGTTCGCTGCAAACCTGTTGAAGCAAAACCTGAACGTTGGCGCGGTAACTATGGGGGCGGGCAAGCCTGCGAAGCAGGCGACGCGATGAATGGCACCGGCTACGCCGGTGTTCGCGGCATGCCCGCTCCCACAGGGACCGTGCAGCGAAGGGCAGTGATCAGCCCTTGCCAGTGATCCGGCGATACTTGGCCATCAGCTGTTCTTCGGTTTCCGGGTGCGCTTCATCCAGCGGGATGCAGTCGACCGGGCAGACCTGCTGGCACTGCGGCTCGTCGTAATGGCCTACGCACTGGGTGCACAGGTTAGGGTCGATCACGTAGATCTCTTCGCCTTGGGAGATAGCCTCGTTCGGGCACTCGGGTTCGCAGACGTCGCAATTGATGCAATCGTCGGTGATGATCAGGGACATGGGGACTCCGGCCGGGGCTCACAGCCCGGGCATGTTCAACGCAATGGGCACAATTGTGCCGCATTCGCGCCCGCAGTGCACGCGGGCGCGACAATCAGGCGTCAGGCTTACTTCTTGAAGCGTTCAGTCAGTGCGTCGGCCACCACCGGGTGGACGAACTTGCTGATATCACCGCCCAGCGCAGCAATCTCCCGGACCAGGGTCGAGGAAATGAACGAATAACGCTCCGACGGCGTCAGGAACAGGCTCTCGACATCGGGGGCCAGTTGCCGGTTCATGTTCGCCAGCTGGAACTCGTACTCGAAGTCGGACACCGCACGCAGGCCACGCAGGAAGACGTTGGCGCCCTGTTCCTTGGCGAAATGCGCCAACAGGGAAGAGAAGCCGATGACTTCGACATTGGGCAGGTGCTTGGTGACCTCACGGGCGAGCTCAACCCGTTGTTCCAGTGGGAACAAGGGGTTTTTCTTGGGGCTGGCCGCCACCGCGATGATCACGTGGTCGAATAGCCGCGAAGCGCGCTCGACCAGATCGCCATGGCCTTTGGTAATGGGGTCGAAAGTACCCGGGTACAACACTCGGTTCATCGCGTCATCCTGGCTGGAGTGCGTTGGGGAGTCGGATGGTAGCGCAGCGACGGCGCCCCGGCCAAGTCATGCGGCCGACTGATGGCACTATAGACAGGGGCCATGTTCGTTGTCATGCGCTGTGTGCCAGGCGGCTGACCAGTGCTTCGCTGAGCCTGGCGCTGATGGCATACACCGACAATTGCGGGTTGGCGCCGATGCTGGTGGGGAACAGCGAGCCGTCGTGAATCGACAGGTTTTCCAGCTGGTGATGGCGCCCCAGGCTGTCGCACACCGCCTGACGCGGATCTTCGCCGAGGGCGCAGCCGCCCATCACATGGGCACTGCCCAAGCGCGTGCGGAAGGGCTCCAGGCGCAGTTTGTCGATCATGGTCAGGGCCTGTTCCAGGCTAGAGGCGGCGCTGGCGTCGCTGTGCACTGGGGTTACCTGGGTGGCGCCAGCGGCGAACTGTATGTGCGCCATGCTGCGGTAGGCGCGCCGCAAGCCATCCCGCAGGTAGTCGGTGACCGGGTAATCGAGCACGGGTGAACCATCGCCGCGCAGTTCCACGGCCCCGCCCTGGCTTTCGGGGTGAAAACCATCGCGTAGCAGCGCCAGCATCACATGGGTATGTGGCAGCTCGGCCATGCGCTGGGCACTCTCGTGGCCGTGCCCGCCCAGCAGGGTGCTGGCCAGGGCCGGATGCAGCGGCGGTACTTCCAGCTTGTAGCCAGCCGGGCCGTCTACGCCGCCTTGCCACTGAAAGTGATCGCTGTAGATCGATTGCGGGGCGCCATGGTAGGGGTCGATACGCTCGCTGAAGCGTGCCGCACTGAAGTTGACCAGGTGCAGGAAGGTTCGCTTGCCCAGGCGACCATGCGGGTCGGGCGCGGCAGAGCGCAGCAGCAGGGCCGGGCTGTTGATACCGCCACCGGCCAGGAGGTAATGACGTGCCCGCACGCTGACCTGCCGGCCAGTAGGGTGTATGCCCTGGGCGTCCAGGGCCTGGCATGTCAGGCTCTGAATGCGTTCGCCGTTGTGGGTGAAGCGCTCGGCCCGCGCCAGGTACAGCAGTTCGCCGCCTTGCTCGAGGGTGGCAGGTATACGGGTCACCAGCATCGATTGTTTGGCATTCACCGGGCAGCCCATGCCGCAGTAGCCCAGGTTCCAGCAGCCGCGCACATTGCGCGGGATCACCCCCCAGCGGTAACCCAGCTGTTCGCAGCCCCGGCGCAGCACCTCGTTGTTGGCATTCGGCGGCAAGGCCCAAGGGCTGATGCCCAGTTCCTGCTCCATGCGCTCGAACCAGGGGCGCAGTTCATCCTCGCCCAAACCGTTCACGCCATGGACCGACGCCCAGTGCGCCAGGGTTTGCGGCGGGGTACGAAAGCTTGAGGTCCAGTTCACCAGCGTGGTGCCACCCACGGCGCGGCCCTGCAGGATGGTAATGGCGCCATCCTTGCTCATGCGTCCCAGGCCTTCCTGGTACAGGCTTGCGTAGGCTTCACTCTCCAGCAGGTGGAAATCGCTACTGGTTTTCAGGGGGCCTTCTTCGATCAGCAGTACTTTGAAACCGGCAGCGCTGAGCATCTGCGCGCTGGTGGCGCCGCCGGCACCACTGCCGATCACGGCAATGTCGGCCTCCAGAAACAGGTCGTGCTCCAGGCGCGAGGCGTCGTGGGTGATCCAGCCGCGTTCGAGGCCTTGGCGAAACGGGTCGGGGACAGGCATTGGCGATGCTCTTGTTGTTTTTCAGATTTTCGGTGGGCCCGGGTAACCGCAGTCTGCCCAGGATTCAGGGCGTTCGTACCAGGCCATTTGCAGCAGTTGCAGCAACGAGGCGTGCCCCATGCGTAGCAGGTTCAGCGAGCTGTCCTGCCAACGCTGCAGGAACGCCGTGACCTGCGTGGCGCAAGCTTGGCCCCAACTGCCCCAGACGCCGGTCAGCGGGCCGCGAGTCAGCGGCAGGCTGAGCACGTCGAATAATTGCCGGGTGAGCTTGAGCATTTCCGGCGACAACGCCGCCAGCTTGTTGTCGAGGCTGCGCAACACCGGCGCCTCGGTGGCCTGTGTACCGGCCAGGACCACCGGGATCAGCGCACGCAGCAGTGGCAGGTCGTCGTCACGGAGTACCTGATAGCCGGTCGCGGCGGTTTGCACGCTGCACCCCACCACGCTGGCACCCGCCAGAAAAGCACTGGCGCCGAGGCTGAAACGCAGCAGGTCGCGGCGGTGCATGGTGCGATCCTCAGCGGATGAACAGTTTGTAGACCAGGCGCTGCAAGGCTTTGCCATAAGGCGGGTAGATCAGCCGTGCGGCGTTGAAGCGTTGTTTGGCAAGTACTGCCTTGGCCTTGCTGAAGGTGAGGAAGCCGTCATGACCATGGTAGTGGCCCATGCCTGAAGGGCCGATGCCGCCGAAGGGTAGATCGTCCTGGGCAACATGCAGCAAGGTGTCGTTCAGGCACACACCGCCGGAGTGGGTGTGACGCAGCACATGCTCCTGGGTGTGGCGGTCATAGCCAAAGAAGTACAGCGCCAGTGGGCGTGGGCGCTGGTTGATGTAGGCCAAGGCCTGGTCGAGGCCGTCATAAGGCACTAACGGCAATAGCGGGCCGAAGATTTCGTCCTGCATCACCTGCATGCTGTCGTTCACATCCAGCAGCAAGTGTGGTGGCAGGCGCCGCCCCTGAGGGGCTTCGCCTGGGTACAAGTCGAGTACTTGCGCGCCTTTGGCGCGGGCATCGTCCAGCAGGTGCTGCAAGCGCTGCAACTGGCGCGGGTTGATGATGGCGGTGTAGTCGGGGTTGTCGGCAATACGCGGGTACAGTCGGTGCACGGCGCGCTGGTAGGCGTCGCTGAAGGCGGGCAGCCGTTCGCGCGGCACCAGTACGTAGTCGGGGGCGACGCAGGTTTGGCCGGCGTTGAGGGTCTTGCCGAAGGCGATGCGTTCGGCGGCGCTGTCCAGCGGCACATCGTCAGAAACAATAGCGGGGGATTTGCCACCCAGCTCCAGGGTGACCGGGGTCAGGTTGTGTGCGGCAGCCTGCATCACCTGGCGGCCCACGCTGGTGGCACCGGTGAACAGCAGGTGATCGAACGGCAGGCGGGCGAAGGCCTGGCCCACCTCGACCTCACCGAGCACAACGCTGACCAGGTCTGTGGGGAACACACGCTCGAGCAGTTGCTGTAGGGCCAGGCCAGTCGCGGGCGTGGCCTCGCTAAGCTTGAGCATGACCCGGTTGCCGGCGGCCAGGGCGCAGGTCAACGGGCCGATGGCGAGGAACAGCGGGTAGTTCCACGGCACCATGATGCCGACCACGCCCAAGGGTTGATAGCGCACCTGTGCGCTGGCCGGCTGGAACGCCAGGCCGACGCGGCGTCGGCGGGTGCGCATCCAGCTTTGCAAGTGCTTTTCGGCGTGACGCAGGCCCTGCACCGACGGTAGCAGTTCGGCCAGCAAGGTCTCATCGGCGCTGCGCCCGGCAAAATCCTGGCTGATGGCTTCGATCAGTCCTGCCTGGCTGCTCAGCAAGGCTTCACGCAGGCTTTTCAGCCACTGGCGCCGCTGCGCCGCTGGTGGCAGCGGGTTACCGGCAAAGGCCTGGCGCTGGGCCGCGAACGTCGTTGCGAGGTCGAGGTCGAATTGCAGAGGGGGCAAGGCACTGGGCGAGTTCATGGTGGTGTCGAGTCCGGGCCGGGGTTGCCTAGAGCCTATACTCTAATTTGTACCATGGTGCGAATTTTTCCATGCCGCTCAACGGTGCATTCCATCTGTAATACGCCGTAAGATAAACCTTTGATGAAAGCCCGCAGACTGGGAGCTGAGCATGGCCCCGCGCATGAAGACCCGAGAGCGCATCGTGCAGAACAGCCTGGAGCTGTTCAACCAGCAGGGCGAACGCAGCGTCAGTACCAACCACATTGCCGCGCACATGGAAATCTCGCCCGGCAACCTGTATTACCACTTCCCCAACAAGCAGGCGATCATTGCCCTGTTGTTCAGCCAGTACGAAGCGCTGGTGGACAGCTTTCTGCGCCCGCCGCAGGGCCGCGCGGCAACCGTGGAAGACAAGCGCTTCTACCTCAAGGCCTTGCTGGCGGCGATGTGGAACTACCGCTTCTTGCACCGTGACCTGGAACATCTGCTGGACAGCGATGCCGAACTGGCCGCCCGTTACCGGCGTTTTTCCGAACGCTGCCTGCGCCAGGGCCAGGCGATCTACCGCGGCTTCGTCGAGGCAGGGATCCTGGCCATGGTGCCGGCGCAGATCGAATCGCTGACCATCAATGCCTGGATCGTGCTGACATCATGGGTACGTTTTCTCAGCACCACGCGTGAACATTCCGCGCACTTGGGTGAAGAAGCCTTCAAGCGCGGCGTCTATCAGGTGTTGGTGCTGGAGCTCGGTTTCGTCACCGACAATGCCCGTCCTGCCGTGGACGCGCTGTGTCAGGAATTCCATGTACCGTTCAACCAGGCCCTGGAGCACTAGCCCAGGGCTCTTGTGCCATCGATCAGGAGATTGTCATGCCCCTTGCGCAATTGATCACCCCGCAGCAGTTGGCCGAGCGTCTGGGCTCGCCCAAGTTGGTGATCCTCGACTGCCGCTTTGCCCTCGAGGATGTGGACTATGGCCAGCGCAGCTATGCCCAGGGGCATATTGAGGGGGCGCATTTTGCCGACCTGGACCGGGATCTCAGCGGGCCGGTGAGCAAGGGGCGCACCGGGCGCCACCCGCTGCCCGATGCCCAGCGGCTGGTCGAGCGCCTGCGAGAGTGGGGCCTGGACAATGACAGCGAGGTGGTGCTGTATGACGACGGCCCCGGCGCCTTTGCCGCCCGCGCCTGGTGGCTGCTGGTCTGGCTGGGCAAGCGCAGCGGTGTGGCGATTCTGGACGGTGGCCTGAAGGCCTGGCACGCGGCGCACCTGCCGTTGAGCCTGGACCCGCCGCCCAAACGTGAGGGCACTTTCAGTGGGGAACCTGACGCGAAGCTGCTGATCGATGCCGACCATCTGGGCAAGCGCCTTGGTAGTGCAGACCTGACCTTGATCGATGCGCGTGCCTTGCCGCGTTTTCGCGGTGAAGTGGAGCCTATCGACCCGGTGGCAGGGCATATTCCCGGGGCCCAGTGCGCGGCGTTTACCGACAACCTGGGGGCTGACGGGCGTTTTTTGCCGGCGGATCAGCTAAAGCAGCGTTTTGCCGAAAAGCTGGGTGGACGAGCGCCGGAGCAGTTGGTGTCTTATTGCGGGTCTGGGGTAACCGCTTGCCATAACCTGTTTGCAATGGCCCTGGCGGGGTACCCGCTGGGCAAGCTGTATGCGGGGTCGTGGAGCGAGTGGATCAACAACCCGCAGCATGCTGTGGCCACCGGCGAGTAAGCAGACCGGGTTGAGCCCCTGTAGGAGCGGGCCCCCGCGGTGGTTGGCACCGGCAATGTCGGTGTACGTGGGCATGCCCGCTCCCACAGGGGACGTGCAGCCTTTACGCATTCGAGCGCTAGCTACCGTCCACCAGCCACTGCGGAATCCGTCGTTCCAGGTAGTACCCCGGATTTCGCAGGCTGCCATCGACAAAGCCCACATGCCCACCGCGGTCATGCAGTTCGAAGCGGGTTTGTGGTGACAGTTCACGGGTCGTCGGCAGGCTGTGGCTGGACACGAAGGGGTCATCGCTGGAATGGATGATCAGCGTTGGCGTGCGGTTCTGGCCGAGGAAGAAGTGGCTGGATGAGCGACGATAGTAGTCGTGCGCATCGCGAAAGCCATTGAGCGGTGCAGTGACTTTACCGTCGAAGTCCCAGAATGTGCGCAAGTTGGTGAGTTGGCCCAGGCGCTCCAGTGTCGCCAGCTGTTCATGCTGGCCTTGGTCGTGGAAGTGCCGCTGCTTGAGCTGAACATACGCCAGCATCTCGCGCATGAAATGCGCCTGATACACCTTGGAGAACCCTTGGCCGATACGGTCGGCGCAGTGGTCCAGGCGAAACGGCACCGAAACTGCAGCCGCTGCCTCCAGTTGGCTGGCGACGCCGCTCTCACCCAGGTATTTCAACAATACATTGCCACCCAGCGAATAACCCACTGCATACAGCGGCGCCAGCGGGCGCTGGGCGCGAAGATGGCTGACAATTTCCGCCAGGTCTTCGCTGGCGCCGGAATGGTAACTGCGCGGCAACAGGTTGGGCTCGCCTGAACAACCCCGCCAGTTCACTGCCACACTGGCCCAGCCGCGACCTTGCAGCGCTTGCTGCAAGCCTTTCACGTAAGGCGAGTGAGACGAGCCGGTCAGCCCATGCAGCACCAGTACCAGTGGCGCATGGGGTTGGTGCGGGCCATGCCAGTCCAGATCGATGAAGTCGCCGTCGGCCAGCCACAGTCGCTCGCGTTCACGCTGCAGCTCAGGCAGCTTGCGCCAGAGTGGCCCCCACAGGGTCTGCAGGTGGGGATTGGACAGGCCGATGGCCGGACGGAATGTGGCGTTGTGGCTGGGCATGCTGGGTGGCTCATGATGTGCCTTGCTAGCTTGCCACGAAACAGCGCCACAGTACCTGCGCTATTGGTCGGGGGCTGGCAGCGGCTGTTGCTGAACGCCTGGTCCGACACTGACAAGTACCTTGCGGCTCAGGGCCAGCCGGCGCTGCATGACGGCTCGGACATCTGCCGGGGTAAGTTCGGCAATACGGGCGCTGTACGTGTCGAGATGATCGGCAGGTTGCCGCTGATGGGTTACTTCCGTCAGCAGTGTTGCCAGTTGCCTGTTCTGCGCGATCCCTCGCAGCAACTGCCCTTCCAGCTGTTTGCGTGCCAGTTGCAGCTCCAGCTGGGTGGGCCCTTGGTCGATGAACGCCTGCAGCAGGGTTTCTACCAGTGCCTGCGAGCCCTGCACATGCTGGGGCGCAACCTCCCATTCCACGGTGAACAGGCCGCCTGCACTCAATGGCAATACATGCGTGTGCACGCCGTAGGTCAGGCCGCGTCGTTGGCGCAACTCCACCATCAAGCGCGACTCGAGGCCCTCTCCCAGAACAGCACTTGCCAAGGTCAGGGCCAGAAACTCCGGATCGTTGGCGGGTACGTTCATGGGCAGTGCCAGCAGGACCGCACTGCTGGCACCGGCCTGTTCGACGGCTATCGTCGCGCTGGGGGCCGATGGGGCTGCCGGCAGTTCGGTGGCCGACCAGCCTTGCGGCAGGGCCTGGCTGATCTGCTGTGAGATGGCTTGGGCTTGTGCAAGGGAAAGGTCGCCTACCACGACCATCTCAAGGTTGCTGGCGCAGTAGGCGCGTTGGTGGAATGACCGCAAGTCCTCAGGGGTAATGGCCTCGATACCTTGAGCGGTGCTGCCCAGAGGGTTGCCGTAAGGATGCCCGTTGAACAGGTGGCGGAAGACTTCGCTACGTGCTCTGAAAATGGGTAGCCGCTCGCGCGATGCATGGTTTTGCAGCAACTGGCGCTTGATCTTGGTCAGGGCCATTGGGTGGAAGACAGGGTGGGCCACGAGGTCGGTAAGCAGCGCCAAGGCCGGGTCGAGCAAAGAAGGAGGGCTAAGGCTGCGCAGGCGCAGCGTCGCATGTTCCAGACGTACTTGTTTTTCCATGACCGCGCCCAGACGCTCCAGGTGCTCAGCCTGCTGGGCAGCCGTGTAGGCCTGGCTACCCTCATCGAGCATGGAGAGCGTCAAGGCTGCCAGGCCAGGGTACAGAGTGTCCTGCGTAGTGCCGGCCTTGAACCGTAGTATCACGTCAACGATTGGCAGTTCCCGTGCTTCAACGAATTTGACGTCCGTGCCCGCAGTCGTCTTCCACGCTTGAACCTGTGTATGGATGGTTTCGAACTGGTCCAGGTCAAGTCCCTGGGCAGAGAGCAGCCCGCCGTAAAGGTTGTTGGCTCCGGCAGGCTGTTGCGGGGTCGTTGAGTCAGTCATGAGCGCTTTCCTTGTGGTGCGTGAACGTGAAGGCTGCACGGGAATCGGTGAGGAATTCATAGGCAGCCAGGCCTACCTGCTCGGCTGTCACGGTCTCGATGGCCTGTTGTTCTTCCTCGAGCGAAATAACCGGCAAGCCACAGGCGGCCTGTTTACCCATGGTTTGGGCCTGTTCGGCAATGTCGTCCCGTTCGAAAATCAGCCTGGCCAGCAGACGAGCCTTGGCACGTTGCAGGTGTTCCTTGGCTGGCGCTGATTGGCGAAACGCTTCGATTTCCTGCATCAGCCGCTCGGCCGCGGTCTCCGGGGTTACGTGCGGGCTGCAGAGCGCGTAAAGGGTCAGCAGGCTGTCACCGCGCTGCCAGGGTTCATAGGTCGCTTTCATGTATTGCAGGATGGGTTCGTCCAGCAGCAGCCTGCGCTGGAGGATGCTGCTGTAGCCGTTGGCAAGCAGATCGGGAAGTAGACGCAGTGCGTAGGCCTGCCTGGCAGACTGCGCGGTACGCTGGCTGGGTAGTTTGAAGCTTATGATCGCGCCGTTGTGCAAGCCTGGCAGGCGCAGCGTCTGAAAACGCCGGCCGTGGGAGGAGGGCCCCGTGGGTAAGGGCTGCATCGGCAAGCGATGGGCGGGGATCGCCGCAAAGTGGCGCGTCACCAAGGTTTGCAGTTGTAGCAGGCTGATGTCGCCGGCCACGGCGAGGGTGGCATTGTTGGGGTGATACCAGGTCTGGTACCAGGTACGCGCTGCGGCTGGAGTGAGGCTCTCCAGATCTGACAGGTGGCCAATGACAGGCGTGCCATGGCCACTATTGCCGTAAGCCAGCAAGTCGTGATGCTCCAGTGCCAATGCCCAAGGATTGTTGTCCACTGCCTCGCGCCGCTCAGCCATGACCACTGCCAGTTCCCGAGCAAAGGGCGTATCGCCGAGGGTGGCACTGGCCATGACATCAGCCATGGCCTCCAGGGCAATTTCCAGGTGGCGGGTTGGCAAGGTGAGCGGAAATACCGTGGCATCCGCATAGGTGAATGCATTCGGGTCGCCGCCCAAGCGGGTCATGAGGGTTGAGTACTGGCCAGGCGCCAGCTTGCTGCTGCCCTCGAACAGTAGATGCTCCAAGGCATGGGACAGGCCGGTGTGGCCTTCAGGTTCGTAGCTGGAGCCTACGTGGTACCACAGCTGCACGCTGACCAGTGGCGCACGGTGGTCTTCACGCAGGCAGACGTGCAGGCCGTTGGCGAGGGTAAAAGAACCTTTCGAGCCTGCCATTAGCGGCGGGGAGGGGTGTTCGGCCATGGTTGAACTGCTCCTTCAGGAAATGAAGGAGCAGCTTCAACCATGGCGCAGATGGGGTGCGGTAACTAAGTACACACAACCCGCGGGTAATCAGCCCCGCTGCCAGAGCGCGTAGTGCACCTGGCCGGTCTTCTTCTCGCGGTGCAGGCGCCAGTTGCCTGGCAGCTGCAAGGTCGAGGGTGCCGCTTCGCTTTCTGTGTAGACCCATGCCTGCTCGCTCAACCACTGATGCTGCTCCAGCATGTTGCAGGTGTTGGCCAGTAAGTCCTGGTGGAACGGCGGGTCGAGAAACACGACATCGAACTGCTGCTTGGCCGGGCCTTGCAGGTAGCGCAGGGCGTCGGTTTGCAGAATTTGCCCGCGAGGACAGCGCAGGATTTCGAGGTTGTTCTTCAGGTTGGCGATGGCCGCAGGGTTGCTGTCCAGCGCCACGGCATCCTCGGCCCCACGGGACAGGGCTTCGAGCACCAAGGCACCGCTGCCGGTGAAGGCGTCCAGCACGCGGGCGCCCTCGATGTAGGGTGCCAGCCAGTTGAATACGGTTTCCCGTACGCGGTCAGGCGTTGGCCGCAGGCCTTCGCCTTCCGGCACCGCCAGGCGGCGGCTGCGCCACTCGCCGGCGATGATGCGCAGGTGGCCCTGGCCCTTGCTTTGGCCCGCTTGCGGGCGGGCGGGAGG
>NZ_JBYSYE010000054.1:0-25721 GCF_058782925.1 Pseudomonas sp. FW305-E2
GGTGTAAGGTTTGATGGTTATGGTGGGGCGGATATCGAGCGCCGCGCGGGCGGCGCTCGATCTCACAGACGCCGAATTTCTCCCGGCGAACTCACTGGGCAGTCACAGATTCAGCAGCAGTATCCTGCGACAGGCTATACACATAAGCCGCCAGCAGGTGCACCTTGTCATTCCCTTGGATCTCGGCCTGCGCCGGCATTTGCCCTTGGCGACCATAACGAATGGTCTGCTGCAGCTGGGCAAAGCTCGAGCCATAGATGAACGCCTGCGGGTGGGTCAGGTTCGGTGCGCCCATGGCGGGCGTACCTTTGCCTTCCGGCCCGTGGCAGGCCACGCAGTTGGCTGCGAAGATCTTCTGCCCGTTCTCCACATTGGCCTTCGCCCCCTCAGGCAGTGTGCGGCCATCGAGTTTGCTGACCACGAACGCAGCCACGTCGGCCACGCCCTGGTCACCGATCACTTCGGCCCAGGCCGGCATCACGCCATGGCGACCGCTCATGATGGTGGTCTTGATGGTTTCCGGATCGCCGCCCCAGCGCCAGTCATTGTCGGTGAGGTTGGGGAAACCGAAGGCGCCCTTGGCGTCGGAACCGTGGCATACCGAGCAGTTGGAGGCGAACAGGCGGCTGCCCATTTTCAGCGCCTGCGGGTCCTTCGCCACTTCTTCTACGGGCATGGCGGCGTATTTGGCGAAGATCGGACCGAACCTGGCATCGGCCTTGTCCATTTCCTTCTGCCATTCGTTGGCGCCAGTCCAGCCATTTTCATAGCCCGGCAGGATGCCTTTCCAGTTGCCCAGGCCCGGGTAGAGGATCAGGTAGCCGACCGAGAACGCCAAGGTGCCAACGAACAGCCAGAACCACCACTTGGGCAGCGGGTTGTCGTACTCCTCGATACCGTCGAAGCTGTGGCCCATGGTCTCGTCGGTGGTGTTGTTGCTCTGGCCCTTGCGCGTGGCGAGCAGTAGCCAGGTCAGGCCAATCAGGCTACCGATGGTCAGTACGCTGATGTACGTACTCCAGAAGGTGGTCATTGCCCGTTACTCCTTTTTGCAGCAGGCTCCTGCCCGGCAGGGGGCAGGCGGTCGTCGACGAAGGGCAGCAGGCGCGCTTCGGCGAAATCTCGGTCGCGGCGGCGGTTGAAGACCCACAGGGTGAGGCCGATAAAGGCAATCATCACCACTAGGGTGCCCACACCGCGGATCATGCCGATGTCCATTTCCATCGCACTCACCTCTTGTTCTTGATCGCGGTGCCGAGCACCTGCAGGTAGGCGACCAGTGCGTCCATCTCGGTCTTGCCTTTGACCGCTTCACGGGCGCCGGCAATGTCGTCGTCGGTGTACGGCACGCCCAGGGTGCGCAGGGTGCGCATCTTGACGTCGGTGTGGCTGTTGTCGACCTGCTGGGCAACCAGCCACGGGTAGGACGGCATCTTCGACTCCGGTACCACGTTGCGCGGGTTGTACAGGTGCGCACGGTGCCAGTCGTCCGAGTAGCGGCCACCGACCCGGGCCAGGTCCGGCCCGGTGCGCTTGGAGCCCCACAGGAACGGGTGGTCCCACACGCTTTCACCGGCCACCGAGTAGTGGCCGTACCGCTCGGTTTCGGCACGGAACGGGCGGATCATCTGCGAGTGGCAGCCCACGCAACCTTCGCGGATGTAGACATCGCGGCCTTCCAGTTGCAGCGCGGTATAGGGCTTCATGCCTTCGACCGGTTTGTTGGTGACGTCCTGGAAGAACAGCGGGACGATCTGGGTCAGGCCGCCGATGCTGACGGCAAATACCATCAGCAGGGCCATCAGGCCGACGTTTTTCTCGATGACTTCATGTTTCATCAGGCGTTTCTCCTCAAGCCAACTGGGCGTTCGCAGGGGCGACGTCAAGCGCTGGCGAACGCACGGTGCGCCAGGTGTTCCAGGCCATCAGGAACATGCCGCTGAGGAAGATCGCGCCGCCGACGAAGCGCACGACGAAGCCTGGGTGGCTGGCCACCAAGGTTTCCACGAACGAGTAGGTGAGCGTGCCGTCGCTGTTGACCGCGCGCCACATCAGGCCCTGGGCGATGCCGTTGACCCACATCGAGGCGATGTACAGTACGGTACCAATGGTGGCCAGCCAGAAGTGCGCATTGATCAGGCCGAGGCTGTACATGCGTTCTTTGCCGAACACTTTGGGGATGGTGTGGTACAGCGCGCCGATCGAGATCATCGCTACCCAGCCAAGGGCGCCGGCGTGGACGTGGCCGATGGTCCAGTCGGTGTAGTGAGACAGGGCGTTGACCGTCTTGATGGCCATCATTGGCCCTTCGAAGGTGGACATGCCGTAGAACGCCAGCGACACCACCAGGAAGCGCAGGATCGGGTCGCTGCGCAGTTTGTGCCAGGCGCCCGACAGGGTCATCATGCCGTTGATCATGCCGCCCCAGCTTGGCGCCAGCAGGATCAGCGACATCACCATGCCCAGCGACTGCGCCCAATCGGGCAGGGCGGTGTAGTGCAGGTGGTGCGGGCCGGCCCAGATGTACAGGGTGATCAGCGCCCAGAAGTGCACGATCGACAAGCGATACGAATACACCGGCCGTTCGGCCTGCTTGGGCACGTAGTAGTACATCATCCCCAGGAAGCCTGCGGTCAGGAAGAAGCCCACCGCGTTATGGCCGTACCACCACTGCACCATGGCATCGGTGGCGCCTGCGTAGACCGAATAGGATTTGGTCAGGCTGACCGGCAGCTCCAGGTTGTTGACGATGTGCAGCAGCGCCACGGTCAGGATGAAGGCGCCGAAGAACCAGTTGCCGACGTAGATGTGTTTGGTGTTGCGCTTCATCAGCGTGCCAAAGAACACGATGGCGTAGCCCACCCAGACGATGGTGATCAGAATGTCGATCGGCCATTCCAGTTCGGCGTATTCCTTGGAGCTGGTATAGCCCAGCGGCAGGCTGATGGCCGCCAGCAGGATAACCAGTTGCCAGCCCCAGAACGTGAACGCGGCCAGGCCCGGTGCGAACAGGGTGGTCTGGCAGGTGCGTTGCACCGAATAATAGGAGGTGGCGAACAGTGCGCAGCCGCCGAACGCGAAGATCACCGCATTGGTATGCAGGGGGCGCAGGCGGCCGAAGCTGGTCCAGGGGAGGTCGAAGTTGAGGGACGGCCAGGCGAGCTGGGCGGCGATGAAGACGCCGAGCCCCATCCCGACGATTCCCCACACCACCGTCATGATGGCGAATTGGCGGACCACCTTGTAGTTATAGGCGGTACTGCTGGTTGTGTTCATGTATGGGTTCCCATCCACGGTTATTTGGCAGGCTTTACAGCGAGGCAAGCATGATTAATGGGCAAAGTGCCGGTATTGACGGGGATCAATGGGCGAAGGTCGCAAATGTCCCAGGCTTGCGCTGCGATCCTCCGCGGGTTGCAGGTCAGGATGACTACAAGGGGTGCCTGATTCTGGCCCATGGCGCGGGCGCGCCGATGGACAGCGGGTTCATGGACGAAATGGCGCAAAGGCTTGCGGCGCTTGGGGTAGCGGTAGTGCGCTTCGAGTTCCCGTACATGGCCGAGCGCAGGGTTACCGGTGGCAAGCGGCCGCCGAACCCGCAGAAGGTGTTGCTTGAATGCTGGCGCGAGGTGTACCGGCAAGTGCGACCTTTGGTCGCGGGCAAGCTGGCCGTCGGGGGCAAGTCCATGGGCGGGCGCATGGCGAGCCTGCTGGCCGACGAACTGGGCGCGGATGCGCTGGTGTGCCTGGGCTATCCATTCTACGCGGTGGGTAAACCCGAGAAGCCACGGGTAGAGCACCTGGCCGAGTTGAAAACACCGACGTTGATCGTGCAGGGCGAGCGGGATGCGCTGGGTAACCGCGAGGCGGTGGCGGGGTATGCGTTGTCGCCGGCGATCGAGGTGAGCTGGCTAGTGGCGGGGGACCATGACCTGAAGCCGTTGAAGGCTTCGGGGTTCAGCCATGAGCAGCATTTGCAGGCGGCGGCTGAACGTGTTGCTGTTTTCCTGAAGGATTAGTGCTGGATTCTTCGCGGGTAAACCCGCACCTACAAGGACCGCACACCATCGAAGGTCGGCTCAGCACCCTGTAGGATCAGTTTACCCGCGAAGAGGCCGGAACAGGCCGGCGCTTAGTCGCGGTATTCGCACAGGTAAGCGGTATCCACCTTCACCTGCAGCTGGAACTTGCTGTCAGCCGGCACGTTGAACTTGTCACCGGCGTTGAAGGTTTCCCAGTTGTCGCTACCCGGCAGTTTCACGGTCAGCGCGCCCGATACCACATGCATGATCTCACGCTTGGCAGTGCCGAATTCGTATTCGCCCGGAGCCATGACGCCGACAGTGGCCGGGCCTTCTTCGCCCGAGAATGCGATCGACTTGACGGTGCCGTTGAAGTACTCGTTGACCTGGAACATGGGCGACTCCTGAAAAGAGGTGCTGAAAAAGGGCTGGCCAGTATGCCCAAGGCCACAGGCCTCGTCATCTGCTTTCAGGGGCTGTGGGCGGGAAGGGTCAACGGTAATAGCCGCGCCGTGTTGCGCGCATCTTCCAGGGCCCTGTGCTGTTGCCCGCAAAAGTGCATGCCGGCGAGTTGCAGGGCGCCGTTCAGGCCGGTGGGGCGCTGCAAGTGGCGGGCCTTGGCAAAGCGTTGCTTGAGGTTGATGTGCGGCAATGTGCGCAGCAGGCTGTCGAGGCCGTGCTGCTGCCACTCCTGGTGCAATTGCTGGCGGTCGTAGTCGCCCCAGCTGACCCAGGCCTGAAGCTGCCCGCGGTGGTGCCCCAGCCAGCGCTCGAAGCTTGCCCACACCTCGCGAAACGGCGCGGCGTTGTCCACGTCGGCCTGGCTGATGTGGGTCAGCTCACGGCAGAACGGGGTCAGCTGCGGCCGCCGCCGTGGCTTTACAAAACGCTGGAAATGGTCGACCTCGCGGCCTTCGCGGGTCACCAGGCTTGCGCCGATTTCAATGATTTCCATCTCTGTGACCGGCCACCCACCATCGTCGGTGGTGGCTTCCAGGTCGATCACCAACCAATGGCCCATACCAGGCTCCCATGCAGATCCTGCTAGAGCGTAGCCAATGTACGGGCATACGGCATCCTATGGCATTTTGCCGCCTGCTTTGGCACAAAGAGCAGACGCCAGTAGTTGTGCCGCCCCTGGAAAACGCCTAGCTTAAGCGCATACAGGCATAAACCGTGATGAGTGTCCGTCTTGACTCCAGCGCCCGGCCTCAAGGCCTTGTCCACCCTGATGCTGCTGGCCGTGTTCTGGTTGGCGGCACCGGTATGGGCTGGCGAGGCGGTTGAAGTGAAGATTGGCGCAGCCCATTTCCCGCCTTACACAGTGCGCCCCGAGCAAGGTGCCGATACCGGTTTGCTGCCGCAGTTGGTCGATGCACTCAACCGGGCGCAGCAGCACTATCACTTCGTTCTGGTACCTACGTCTATCCAGCGGCGCTTCGGTGACTTCCAGCAGGGCCGCACCGACATGGCCATTTTCGAGAACCCACAATGGGGCTGGGAGCAGATTGCCCATCAGACCGTGGACATGGGCCTGGAAGATGCCGAAGTGTTCGTCTCCCGCAAGGCAAACGGCAGTGATCCGCGTTACTTCGACGACCTGCGCGGCAAACGCCTGGCCTTGTTCAACGGCTACCACTATGCGTTCGCCAGCTTCAACGCTGACCCCGATTACCTGCGCAAGACATACAACGCGACCCTGACCTATTCCCACGACAGCAACCTGCTGATGGTGCAGGCCGGCCGCGCCGATATCGCCCTGGTCACGCGTTCCTACCTCAGCGATTTCCTGGCACGCAACCCGGCGAGCAGGGCGCAGTTGGTGCCTTCGCAACGTATTGACCAGGTCTATCACCACTACGCTTTGCTGCGCCCGGGGGCGCCTATTGGCGAGCAGACGTTCGCTGCACTGCTGCGTGGCCTGCGTGACAGCGGTGAACTGGCGCGGATTTTCGAGCCCTACCGCATCACAGTCAGCACGCGCAGGCCTTGATTCCCGCCCGACGGCCTCGCCAATGTTCTCGAAGAATGACTCAGACCTGCCGGTTGGCGGTCTTGCGGCAATGCACCAGTGCATCGCGGATCATGAAGTTGACCAAGGTCGGCGACACCCCCAGTTCCTTGGCAATGTCCTTTTGCGGTACCCCATGCAGGCGGTACATCTCGAACGCATAGCGGGTACGTTGCGGCAGCTCGTTCAGGGCTTCGGCAATGTCGTCCAGCGCGGCAAGGTTGATATGGGTGGCTTCGGGCGAGGCGTTCTGGATAACCACATTCAGGCCTTCCTCCTCGCTGCCGGAGTACTTCAGCTCCATCGTCTGCTTGCGGTAGTGGTCGATCGCAAGGTTACGCACGATCTGGAACAGGTAGCTTAGCTGCGCCTTGAACGACGAAGTGATCTGCGGGGCAGCGCCGAGCCGGAAGAAGGCGTCTTGCACCACATCCTCGGCGCGGGAGCGGCAGCCAGTGATGCGGGCAGCAATCTTGACCAGGATGCTGCGGTTGTCGACGAAGGCCTGCAGTAATGGTGAATCGCACTTACTTGTGGATAGTTGTTCCGCCATGGAAATCACCTTGTCACAGAGGGGAAAGGAGGCGCCCAGGGGTGGGTCGCTTCCTACGACGTGCGACAAGCTATTCAGAATGATAATGATTGTCAAATGCGAAACTAAATTATTATTGGGTGTTTCTGTTCTAAGGGGGGCATACCTCAAGGTATGCCCCCAACCTTGACGCAGCGCAAAACCCTCACCCCCGCTAATTTCTGCCCCCGTCCATCCGTTCCCCTGTGTACATCCCCGGTCGCCGCTCGCTGCCCGCCCATGTTCGCGGCGTAGCCGGCACGCCCTAACAGACACTGGCAGGAACACCCCATGACGGACGCCTTCGAACTCCCGCTCTCGCTGGTCCAGGCCCTGGCGCAACGCGCCGCGCAGACCCCGGACAGGATTGCCCTGCGCTTTCTCGCCGACACCCCCGGCGAGCAGGCCGTGCTCAGCTACCGGGACCTCGACCAGCGTGCACGCACCATCGCCGCTGCCTTGCAGGCGCGCGCCAGCTTCGGTGACCGTGCCGTGTTGCTGTTCCCTAGCGGGCCAGATTACGTGGCGGCGTTTTTTGGCTGCCTGTATGCGGGCGTGATCGCGGTGCCGGCTTACCCGCCGGAGTCCGCGCGGCAGCATCACCAGGCGCGTTTGCTGTCGATCATCGCCGATGCCGAGCCGCGCCTGCTGCTGACCGTGGCGGCACTGCACGACAACCTGAACGGCCTGGAGGCACTGGCGGCAGATAACGCGCCTGAGCTGCTTGCCGTGGATGGCCTGGACCCGTTGCTGGCCTCGAGCTGGCACGCGCCCGAGCTCCAACGCGATGACATCGCCTTCCTGCAGTACACCTCCGGTTCCACCGCGCTGCCCAAGGGCGTGCAGGTCAGCCATGGCAACCTGGTGGCCAACGAGCAACTGATCCGCCAAGGCTTTGGCATCGACCTCAACCCCGACGATGTGATCGTCAGCTGGCTACCGCTGTACCATGACATGGGCCTGATCGGCGGCCTGCTGCAGCCAATCTTCAGTGGCGTGCCTTGCGTGCTGATGTCGCCGGGGTACTTCCTGGCCCGGCCGTTGCGCTGGTTGCAGGTCATCAGCGAATACGGTGGCACCATCAGCGGTGGCCCCGACTTCGCTTATCGCCTGTGCAGCGAGCGGGTCAGCGAGGCTTCGCTGGCCGGGCTCGACCTGAGCCGCTGGCGCGTGGCCTATTCTGGCTCCGAGCCGATCCGCCAGGACAGCCTGGCCACCTTTGCCGACAAGTTCCAGGCCTGCGGCTTCGACCCACAGAGCTTCTTTGCCAGTTATGGCCTGGCCGAAGCCACCCTGTTCGTCAGCGGCAGCCGTCGTGGTCAGGGCATCGCTGCACTGGAGCTGGACGCCGAAGCCTTCGCTGGCAACCGCGCCGAGCCAGGCAAAGGCAGCGTGCTGATGAGCTGTGGCTACCCACAGCCGGGGCATGCCGTACGCATCGTCGAACCACAACGCCTGCAAGTGCTGGATGACAACCAGGTTGGCGAGATCTGGGCCGGCGGCCCGAGCATCGCATTGGGTTACTGGCGCAACCCCGAAGCCAGCGCTCGAACATTCGTCGAAATGGACGGCCAGACCTGGCTGCGTACCGGCGACCTGGGTTTCATGCGTGAGGGCGAGGTGTTCGTTACCGGGCGCCTGAAAGACATGCTGATCGTGCGCGGACAGAACCTGTACCCACAGGACCTGGAAAAAACCCTCGAGCGCGAAGTTCAGGTGCTGCGCAAAGGCCGTGTGGCGGTGTTCGCCGTCGAGCACCAAGGCGAGGAGGGCATCGGTGTCGCGGTGGAGATCAGCCGCAACGTGCAAAAGGCACTCAAGCCCCAGGACCTGATCAAGACCCTGCGCCAGGTCATCGCCGACGCCTGCCGACAGGCCCCGGCCGTGGTCCTGCTGCTGAACCCCGGCGCGTTGCCGAAGACCTCCAGCGGCAAGTTGCAGCGCTCTGCCTGCCGCCTGCGCATGGACGATGGCAGCCTGGACTGCTATGCCCGTTTCCCTGAGGTGAGCGAAGCCGGTACCCGTGCAACCGCTGGCGATGAGCTACAAGCACGCATCGCCGCTGTGTGGCGCGACATCCTCAAGGTAGAGGCGGTGGCCGCGGACGACCACTTCCTGCTGCTGGGCGGTAACTCCATCGCCGCCACTCAGGCCACAGCGCGCCTGGCCGATGAGTTGGGTATCGACATGAGCCTGCGTACCCTGTTCGAGGCGCCGGTACTGGCCGACTACAGCAAGGCTGTGGCACAGATCATCGCCGATGGCGCCGCAGGCACCGCAGCGATCACCACGCTGGCGCGCGCCCAGGCATTGCCCCAGTCGCTGGCGCAAAACCGCTTGTGGCTGCTGTGGCAGTTGGAACCGCAATCAGCGGCCTACAACATTCCTGCCGGCTTGCACCTGCGTGGCGAGCTTGATGTCAACGCTCTGCACGTGGCCTTCGAGGCACTGGTGGCGCGCCATGAATCGCTGCGTACCGTGTTCAGCGAAGAGAATGGCCAGGCGCTGCAGCGTATCCTGCCGCAGCAGCCGCTCAGCCTGCACCGCCTGGACCTTGAAGGGCACTCGCCCGAGCAGGTTGCCGCGCAGCGTGAAACCGAGGCCCGCCAGCCGTTCGACCTCACCCAGGGGCCGCTGTTGCGGGTAACCCTGGTGCGCCTGGGCGACGAAGAGCATCAGCTGTGGGTGACCCTGCACCACATCGTTGCCGACGGCTGGTCGCTGAACATCCTGCTCGAAGAGTTCGCCAAGCTGTATGCCGCTCGCTGCCAAGGCCTGGAGGCCAACCTGGCGCCGCTGCCGCTGGGTTACGCCGACTACGGCAGCTGGCAGCGGCAATGGCTGGCTGACGGTGAAGCCGAGCGCCAGTTGCAGTACTGGAAGGCACACCTTGGTGGTGAGCTGCCGGCGCTCGACCTGTGCACTGACCACCCGCGCGCCAGCCAGCGCGAACACAGCGCCGCGCGCTTCAGCCTCAAGGTGCCAGCCAGGCTTGGCGAAGCGCTCAAGGGCCTTGCCCACCAGCAGCAGGCCAGCCTGTTCATGGTCCTGCTGGCCGGTTGGCAGGCGCTGCTGCAGCGCTACAGTGGCCAGGCCGATATCCGCGTCGGCGTGCCCAACGCCAACCGCCCGCGCCTGGAAACCCAAGGCATGGTCGGTTTCTTCATCAATACGCAGGTGCTGCGCGCGCGATTCGATGGCCGTCACTCGTTTACCCAGTTGCTGACCCAGGTACGTCAGGCCACCTTGCAAGCCCAGGCTAATCAGGACCTGCCCTTCGAACAGCTTGTCGAAGCCCTGCCCGATGCGCGCGAGCAGGGCCTGTTCCAGGTCATGTTCAACCACCAGCAACGCGACCTGTCAGCCCTGCGGCGCCTGCCAGGGCTGTTGGCCGAAGAGCTGGCGTGGCACAGCCGCGAAGCCAAGTTCGACTTGCAGTTGCACAGTGAGGAGGACCATCTGGGCCGCCTGAGCCTGGCCTTCGACTATGCCGCGGAGCTGTTCGAAGCCAGCACCGTCGAACGTCTGGCCCATCACCTGCTGGCGTTGCTGGAACAGGTGTGTGCCGCGCCGCAGCAGGCGCTGGGCGACGTGCAACTGCTGGATGAGCCCGGCCGTGCGCAGCTGCTGGGTTGGGGCCAGGCACCGGCCGCCGCAGCGCGGCACCTGTTGGTCGAACAACTCAATGAGCAGGCACGCCTAACGCCGCAACGCACCGCCCTGGTTTGGGACGGGGGCAGCCTGGATTACGCCGGGCTGCACCAGCAAGCCAACCGCCTGGCCCACTACTTGCGCGACAAAGGCGTCGGCCCCGATACCTGTGTGGCCATTGCCATCGAGCGCTCACCGCAATTGCTGGTCGGCCTGCTAGCCATTCTCAAGGCTGGCGGTGCCTACGTGCCGCTGGATGTCGATTACCCTGCCGAACGCCTGGCCTACATGCTGGCCGACTGCGACGCCCGTTTGCTACTGAGCCACAGCAGCCTGCTGGGCAAGCTGCCGCAGGTCGACGGTGTCAGCGCCATTGCCCTCGACCAGTTGCACCTGGACAGCTGGCCCAGCCATGCCCCCGGCCTGCACCTGCACGGCGACAACCTGGCCTACGTTATCTATACCTCCGGCTCCACCGGGCAGCCCAAGGGCGTAGGCAATACCCATGCGGCGCTGGCCGAGCGCCTGCAGTGGATGCAGACGACCTATGCGCTGAATGACAGCGACGTGCTGATGCAGAAGGCGCCGATCAGTTTCGACGTCTCGGTGTGGGAATGCTTCTGGCCGTTGGTCACCGGCTGCAAGCTGGTGCTCGCCGGCCCCGGTGAACACCGCGACCCACAGCGTATCGCTGCCCTGGTGCAGGCTTATGGGGTGACTACGCTGCACTTTGTACCGCCGCTGTTGCAGGTGTTCGTCCAGGAGCCGCAGGCAGGTGCCTGCAGTAGCTTGCGCCGGGTGTTCTCGGGTGGTGAAGCGTTGTCCGCCGCGCTGCGTGACCGCGTGCTGCAGGTGCTGCCGCAGGTGCAGCTGCACAACCGGTACGGCCCGACCGAAACCGCCATCAACGTCACCCACTGGCACTGCCAGGTGGCGGACGGCGAGCGCTCGCCCATCGGCCGCCCGCTGGGCAATGTGCTGTGCCGCGTGCTGGACGATGAGCTGGAACTGAGCGCCCCCGGTGTGCCGGGCGAGCTGTACCTCGGTGGCGCGGGCCTGGCCCGTGGTTACCTGGGCCGCCCCGGCCTCACTGCCGAGCGCTTCGTACCGCAGGCCGACGGCAATGGTCAGCGTCTGTACCGCAGTGGCGATCGCGCCCGCTGGCAGGTTCAGCTGGAGGCACTGGAATACCTTGGCCGCCTCGACCAGCAGGTCAAGGTGCGTGGTTTCCGCGTCGAGCCCGAGGAAGTACAGGCCTGCCTGCTGGCACAGGGGGGTGTGGAACAGGCGCTGGTGCTGATACACAAGGACGCCGTTGGCGCGCAACTGGTCGGCTATTACAGTGGCAGCGCCCAGCCTGCCGAGGTGCTGGCCGTGCTGGCTGAGCAATTGCCAGCCTACATGGTGCCGGCGCAACTCATCCCCTTGGCACAGATGCCACTGGGCCCCAGCGGCAAGGTCGACCGCAAGGCACTGCCTGCCCCAGTGTGGCAGCAGCGTGAGCATGTCGAGCCACGAACCGAGCTGCAACAACAAGTCGCAGCCATCTGGCGCGACGTGTTGAATCTGCCACGCATTGGCCTGCAGGACGACTTCTTCGCCCTCGGTGGCCACTCGTTGCTGGCGACTCAGATCGTTTCGCGCACCCGCCAGGCCTGCGATGTCGAGCTGCCGCTCAAGGCCCTGTTCGAAGCCAGCGAGCTGGGCGCCTTCTGTGCCGAGATCGCCCGCCTGCGCGCGGCCGGCGAGCGCAATCTGCAAGGTGCAATCTCCCGTGTCGACCGCCGTCAGGCGGTGCCGCTGTCGTACTCGCAGCAGCGAATGTGGTTCCTCTGGCAGATGGAGCCGGACAGCCCGGCGTACAACGTCGGCGGCATGGCACGCCTGCGCGGCACCCTGCATGTGGACGCCTTCGAGCGTGCGCTGCAGGCGCTGGTCGTGCGCCACGAAACCTTGCGCACCACGTTCCCCAGCATCGACGGCGTGCCGTACCAGTGCGTGGCCGAAGACAGCGGCCTGCATCTGGACTGGCAAGACTTCAGCGCTTTGTCAGACGATGCCTGCCAGCAACGTTTGCAACAACTGGCCGACGACCAGGCGCACCAGCCCTTCGACCTGGAGCGGGGTCCGCTGCTGCGCGCCTGCCTGGTCAAGGCAAACGAGCGCGAGCACTTCTTCGTGCTGACGCTGCACCACATCGTCACCGAAGGCTGGGCCATGGACATCTTCGCCCGCGAGCTGGGCGAGCTGTACGAAGCCTTTGTCGATGACCGCGAATCGCCACTGGCGCCGCTGCCGGTGCAGTACCTGGACTACAGCGTGTGGCAACGGCAATGGCTGGAAAGCGGCGAGGGCGCTCGTCAACTGGCCTACTGGAAGCACCGCCTGGGCGACGAGCACCCGGTGCTGGCGTTGCCTGCCGACCGCCCGCGTCCGGCAGTCCAGAGCCACCGTGGCGCGCTGTACCGCTTCGAACTTGATCCGGCACTGGTGGACCGCGTGCATGCTTTCAATAGCCAGCGCGGCCTAACCCTGTTCATGACCATGACCGCCACCCTGGCCGCCTTGCTGCACCGTTACAGTGGCCAGCGCGACCTGCGTATCGGCGCGCCGGTGGCCAACCGCATCCGCCCGGAGAGCGAAGGCCTGATCGGTGCCTTCCTCAACACCCAGGTGCTGCGTTGCGAGCTGGACGGGCAGATGACCGCCAGTGAACTGCTGGAGCAGCTGCGTCAGGTTGCCATCGAAGGCCAGTCGCACCAGGACCTGCCGTTCGACCAACTGGTAGAGGCCCTGCAGCCACCGCGCAGCAGTGCCTACAACCCGTTGTTCCAGGTGATGTGCAACGTGCAGCGCTGGGCCTTCCAGCAAAGCCGCACGCTGGCCGGCATGCAGGTGGACTACCTGGTCAACGATGCCAGCGCCACCAAGTTCGACCTGTACCTGGAGGTGACCGACCTGGACGGCCGGCTGGGCTGCTGCCTGACCTACAGCCGTGACCTGTTCGACGCGCCGCGCATCGCGCGCATGGCCGAGCACTGGCAACAACTGCTGGTCGGTTTGCTCGACAACCCGCAACACCGCCTGTGCGAACTGCCGATGCTGAGCAGTGCCGAGCAACAAGTGCTTACGGGCCAATTGCAGGGCGAACACGATTTCGACCTTGGCCAGACCCTCCACGGTCTGTTCGCCGCCCAGGCCGCGCGCACGCCACAGGCGGGCGCGTTGACCTTCGCCGGCCAGCACTTGACCTACGCCGAGCTCGACCAGCAGGCCAACCGCCTGGCGCGTGCCCTGCGCGAACGAGGTGTCGGCCCGCAGGTGCGGGTGGGCCTGGCGCTGGAGCGCTCGCTGGAAATGGTCGTCGGCCTGCTGGCCATCCTCAAGGCCGGCGGCGCCTATGTACCGCTCGACCCCGAGTACCCGCTCGACCGCCTGCGCTACATGATCGAAGACAGCCGCATCGGCTTGCTGCTCAGCCAGCGTGCGCTACTGCACACCCTGGGCGAGTTGCCTGAAGGCGTGGCCAGCTGGAGCCTGGAAGACGATGCCGCCAGCCTGGCGGCCTACAGCGATGCGCCGCTGGACAACCTCAGCCTGCCGCAGCACCAGGCTTACCTGATCTACACCTCAGGCTCTACCGGCAAACCCAAGGGCGTGGTAGTCAGCCATGGCGAGTTCGCCATGCACTGCCAGGCGGTGATCGCTGCATTCGGCATGCGCAGCGATGACTGCGAGCTGCACTTCTATTCCATCAACTTCGACGCTGCCAGCGAGCGCCTGTGGGTGCCGCTGTTGTGTGGTGCGCGCGTGGTATTGCGCGCCCAGGGGCAGTGGGGCGCCGAGGACATCTGCCAGTTGGTGCGCGAGCAGCAGGTGAGCATTCTGGGCTTTACCCCCAGCTACGGCAGCCAGCTGGCGCAGTACCTGGGCGGGCGGGGCGAACAATTGCCGGTACGCCTGGTGATTACCGGGGGCGAGGCGCTGACCGGCGAGCACCTGCAGCGTATCCGCCAGGCCTTTGCGCCGCAGCAGTGCTTCAATGCCTACGGCCCGACCGAAACCGTGGTCATGCCGCTGGCGTGCCTGGCCCCAGAGGCCTTGCCAGCAGACCTTGGCAGCGTACCGATCGGCCGCGTCATCGGTAGCCGTACGGCCTACATCCTCGACGAGGATCTGGCCTTGTTGCCGCAAGGCGGTATTGGCGAACTGTACGTCGGCGGTGCCGGCCTGGCCCAGGGTTACCACGACCGGCCAGGCCTCACTGCCGAGCGCTTTGTCGCCGACCCGTTCAGTGCCGAAGGCGGGCGCCTGTACCGTACCGGCGACCTGGTACGCCTGGGTACCGATGGCCTGGTGGAGTATGTCGGCCGTGCCGACCAGCAGGTGAAGATCCGCGGCTTCCGCATCGAACTGGGCGAAATCGAGAGCCGCCTGCAAGCGCACGAGGCTGTCGACGAGGCCGTCGTGCTGGCGCTGGACTTGCCGGGCGGCAAGCAACTGGTGGGCTATCTGGTGTGCAGGCAGGCCACCGCCGGTAACGACGTGCAACAACTGCTGCGCGAAGCGGTGAAAGCCGATGCCCGCCAGCACCTGCCCGACTACATGGTGCCTGCGCACCTGGTGCTGATCGATAGCCTGCCGCTGATGGGCAACGGCAAGCTCGACCGCCGTGCGCTGCCGTTGCCGGACCTTGAGCAGGCGCGCCAGCAATACCAGGCCCCGGGCAATGAGGTGGAAGCACAGTTGGCGCAGATCTGGCGCGAGGTGCTCAACGTTGCCCGGGTCGGCGTGCAGGACAACTTCTTCGAGCTGGGGGGCGACTCGATCCTGTCGATTCAGGTGGTCAGCCGCGCCCGGCAGGCCGGCTTGCAATTCACCCCACGCGACCTGTTCCAGCATCAGACCATCCAGACTCTGGCAACTGTGGTTCAGCTCAGCGAAGCCGCGAGCACCGTCGAGCAGGGCCTGCGCCAGGGCCAGGCCGGGCTGACGCCGATCCAGCACTGGTTCTTCGACAGTGACGTGCCACAGCCGCAACACTGGAACCAGGCCGTGCTGCTGGAGGTGCGCCAACCCTTGGTTGAGGCCACCCTTGAACAGGCATTGGCTGCGCTGGTGCAGCACCATGACAGCCTGCGCCTGCGCTTCAGCGACGCCCAGGGCCGCTGGCAGGCGCAGTACGCGCAGCCTGGCGCCGAGCAACTGCTGTGGAGCGCCACTGTCGCCGATTTCAATGATTGTCAGGCACTCTACACTGACGTGCAGCGCAGCCTGGACCTGCAACAGGGGCCGCTGCTGCGCGCCTTGCTGGTGCGTGACGGGCAGGGCACCCAGCGGTTGTTGCTGGCGATCCATCACCTGGTGGTCGATGGCGTGTCCTGGCGGGTGCTGCTGGAAGACCTGCAGGCGCTGTACCGTGGCCAGCCTCTGCCGGCCAAGACCCACGCCGTCGGCGACTGGGCGGCGCGCCTGGCCAGCTACGCCGGCAGCGATTCGCTGCGTGACGAACTGGCCTGGTGGCAAGGCCAGCTGGGCGGTGTGCGTCGCGAATTGCCGTGCGACCATCCGCAGGGCGGCAATTTGCATCGCCACGCTCAAACCCTGGCCATCGGCCTGGACGTGGAGCAAACCCGGCAGCTGTTGCAACTGGCCCCGGCGGCTTACCACACCCAGGTCAACGACCTGCTGTTGACTGCACTGGCGCGGGCCTTGTGCCGCTGGAGCGGCGATGAAGAAGTGCTGGTGCAGCTCGAAGGCCATGGCCGTGACGGGTTGTTCGAAGACATGGACCTGACCCGCAGCGTCGGCTGGTTCACCAATGCCTACCCACTGAGCCTGCGTCCGCTGCCAGGTGAAGACGACGCGGCGCGGGCCGGTTCGATCAAGCGCATCAAGGAACAACTGCGCCATGTACCGCACAAGGGCCTGGGCTACGGCGTACTGCGCTACCTGGCGGATGCCGCCGGGCGCGAGCAGATGGCGGCCTTGCCGCAGGCGCGCATCACCTTCAACTACCTGGGCCAGTTCGACCAGCAGTTCGACAGTGCGGCCTTGTTCCAGCCCCTGGAAGCCCCGGCCGGGTTGGCGCATGATCTCGATGCGCCGTTGCCCAACTGGTTGAGCGTCGATGGCCAGGTGTATGGCGGTGCTCTGCAACTGCGCTGGACCTTCAGCGCCGAGCGCTACGACCAGCAGACCATCGCGCGTCTGGCTGAGGGCTATCGTCAGGAGCTGCTGGCGCTGGTCGCGCATTGCCTGGCCGATGGCAATGGCAGCTTCACCCCATCGGACTTCCCGCTGGCGCACCTGACTCAGGAGCAGATCGACGCATTGCCGGTCCCGGCCGCGCAGATCGAGGACGTTTACCCGCTGACGCCGATGCAGGAAGGCATGCTGCTGCACACCCTGCTGGAGCCGGGCACTGGCCTGTACTACATGCAGGACCGCTACCGCATCAACAGCGCCCTCGACCCCGAGCGTTTCGCCCAGGCCTGGCAGGCCGTGGTGGCGCGCCACGAAGCGTTGCGCGCCTCGTTCAGCTGGAACAGCGGCGAGGCGATGCTGCAGATCATCCACAAGCCGGGCAACCTGGCGGTGGACTACCAGGACTGGCGCGGCCTGGCCGACGATGCCCAGGAGCAGCGCCTGCAGGCCCTGCACAAGCAGGAGCGCGAGGCCGGCTTTGCCTTGCTCAGCGAGGCACCGTTCCACCTGCGCCTGGTGCGCGTGGCCGATGAACGCTACTGGTTCATGATGAGCAACCACCACATCCTTATCGATGCCTGGTGCCGCTCGCTGTTGATGAACGATTTCTTCGAGGTCTACCAGGCCCTTGGCGAAGGCCGTCAGGCCCAACTGCCGGTGCCACCGCGTTACCGCGATTACATCGGTTGGCTGCAACGCCAGGGTCTGGACGACGCACGCGCCTGGTGGCAGGCCAACCTGGCCGGCTTCGAACGTGCCACAGCCATCCCGAGCGACCGCCCGCTGCGCCATGACCACGCCGGTAGCGGCATGGTCGTCGGCGATTGTTATACCCGCCTTGAGGTGAATGATGGCGTGCGTCTGCGCGAACTGGCCCAGGCCCATCAGCTCACCGTCAACACTTTCGCCCAGGCGGCCTGGGCCCTGGTGCTGTCGCGCTACAGCGGCGACCGCGACGTGGCCTTTGGCGTAACCGTGGCCGGGCGCCCGGTGAGCATGCCGCAGATGCAGCGCACCGTCGGCCTGTTCATCAACAGCGTGGCCCTGCGCGTGCAGTTGCCCGCGGCGGGTGAGCGTTGCAGCGTACGCCAGTGGCTGCAGGGCCTGCTGCAAAGCAACATGGAACTGCGCGAGTACGAATACTTGCCGCTGGTGGCGATCCAGGCGTGCAGCGAGCTGCCCAAGGGCCAGCCGCTGTTCGACAGCCTGTTCGTGTTCGAGAATGCGCCGGTTGAAACCGCCGTGCTCGATCACGCCCAGCACCTGAACGCCAGCTCCGACTCGGGCCGTACCCACACCAACTTCCCGCTGACGGCGGTGTGTTACCCGGGTGATGACCTGGGCCTGCACCTGTCGTTTGACCAGCGTTACTTCGATTACCCGACCGTCGAGCGCCTGCTGGCCGAGTTCAAGCGCCTGCTGCTGGCGCTGGTACAAGGTTTTGAAGGGGAGGTGAGCGAGCTACCGCTGTTGAGCGCCCAGGAGCAAGGCTTCCTGCTGGAGGACTGCAACCGGACCGAGCGGGTTTATCCGCTGGAACAGAGCTACATCGCGCAGTTCGAAGCGCAGGTCGTGGCGCATCCACAGCGTACCGTGGCCCGCTGCCTGGAGGCATCCTATGACTACGCCGGGCTGAACCTGGCGGCCAACCGCCTGGGCCATGCGCTGGTAGCTGCCGGCGTCTGCGTGGACCAGCCAGTGGCACTGCTTGCCGAGCGTGGGTTGCCGCTGCTGGGCATGATTGTCGGCAGCTTCAAGGCCGGCGCCGGCTACCTGCCGCTGGACCCGGGCCTGCCGGCGGCGCGCCTGCAAAGCATCATCCAGCTCAGCCGCACGCCAGTGTTGGTGTGCAGCGCGGCCTGCGCCGAGCAGGGGCGGCAGTTGCTCGGTGAGTTGGAAACTGCGCTGCGGCCGCGACTGCTGGTCTGGGAAGACATCCAGGCCAACCCGATCGCAAGCCACAACCCGGGTATCCACAGTGGCCCGGACAACCTCGCCTACGTGATCTACACCTCAGGCTCGACCGGCCTGCCGAAAGGGGTGATGGTCGAGCAGCGCGGCATGCTCAACAACCAACTGAGCAAGGTGCCTTACCTGGCGCTGAGCGAGCAGGACGTGATTGCCCAGACCGCTTCGCAAAGCTTCGACATCTCGGTCTGGCAGTTCCTGGCTGCGCCGCTGTTCGGCGCCAAGGTAGAGATCGTGCCTAACGCCATCGCCCATGACCCGCAGGGCCTGCTGGCGCACGTGCAGGCCACCGGCATCACCGTGCTGGAGAGCGTGCCGTCGCTGATCCAGGGCATGCTGGCCAGCGACCACCAGGCCCTCGACGGCCTGCGCTGGATGCTGCCGACCGGCGAGGCCATGCCACCGGAGCTGGCGGCGCAGTGGCTGCAGCGCTACCCTCAGATCGGCCTGGTCAATGCCTATGGCCCGGCGGAGTGCTCGGATGACGTGGCGTTCTTCCGCGTCGATGCCGCCTCGACCCAAGGCAGCTACCTGCCCATCGGCACGCCCACCGATAACAACCGGCTGTACCTGTTCGGTGAGGACCAGGCGCTGGTGCCGCTGGGGGCGGTGGGCGAGTTGTGCGTGGCGGGTACGGGTGTAGGCCGTGGCTACGTCGGTGACCCGGTGCGCACGGCACTGGCGTTCATTCCTCACCCTTACGGGGCACCGGGAGAGCGCCTGTACCGTACCGGTGACCTGGCGCGGCAACGCCCGGACGGCGTGCTGGAATATGTCGGGCGCATCGACCACCAGGTGAAGATTCGCGGCTATCGCATCGAACTGGGCGAAATCGAGGCCCGGCTGCATGAGCAGGCGGAAATTCGCGATGCCGCCGTGGCGGTGCAGGAGGGCGTGAACGGCAAGCATCTGGTTGGCTACCTGGTGGCGCACCAGGGCGTCAGTGCCGATGCCGCGTTGCTGGAGCAGGTCAAGCAACGACTGCGTGCCGAGTTGCCGGAGTACATGGTGCCCTTGCACTGGGGCTGGTTCGACAGCTTGCCGCACAACGCCAACGGCAAGCTCGACCGCAAGGCCCTGCCAGCCATCGACATCGGCGGTCAGTACAGTCAGGCCTATCTGGCGCCACGCAACGAATTGGAGGACGTGTTGGCGGGTATTTGGGCCGATGTGCTCAAAGCCGAGCGGGTGGGGGTGCACGACAACTTCTTCGAGCTGGGCGGGCATTCGCTGCTGGCCACGCAGATCGCTTCGCGGGTGCAGAAGCAGCTACAGCTGAACGTGCCGCTGCGGGCGATGTTCGAGTGCAGCACGGTGGAGGCGTTGGCCGAGTATGTCCAGGGGCTGCAGGGCAGTGCGCTGGATGATGACAAGGTCGACCGGCTCAGTGACCTGATGGCTGAACTGGAGGGGCTGTGATGGGCAGGGGCGCTTGGCGCCCCCTCTCGATGGCCACGGTACTTAGACCGAAGCATTGATAAAGGCTTCATCCAGCGATTTGGCACGGTGGCGTTCCATGAACTGTCCACCACTGTCAAACGCTTCCAGTCGTTTGTTTGCGAGCATATAAAAGCGCTGGCAGTTTTTCGTGATTTCCTCTGTGTAATGAGAAGCTATCAGCACGCTCGCGCCTTCCGCGCACGCGCTTTTTATACCGAGCCATATATAATGTCGAAATTCAGGGTCTACGCCAGCCGTTGGCTCGTCAAGAATGATCAAGTCACTGTTTAAAAGCAGCAAGGTCAGCGTGAAGTAGCTGCGAATTTCACCGTAGCTGCAATTGGCGGCTTTTTTCTTGGCGATTTCTGCATATCGCTTGGACAGTGATGGGGACCATTTGGCTAGTTTCGAGAGAATCTCTGTGTGATCTGGGGAAGCATTGGGGGTCAGGCTGGTGATAAGCTTGCCCGCTTCGTTCATACGCAGTAATGGGGGCGGTGTAAGGATTTGGGTCAAATAGGCCTGACTTCTGGATAAATTGGAAATGGCACCTTTTGCCGGTTTCTTTATTTTACAGATGAGGTCGAAAAGTGTTGTCTTTCCGGCCCCGTTGTTGCCCAGAATGCCAACCAGTTCCCCCGCTTTTATAGTGAGTTCAATGTCGTTCAGCAGCGGGTTTCCGCTGTATCCGAAGTGAAGGTTATTTATGGTTAAAATGTCCATCAGTATCGGCTCCATATGGGTTGGATTCTGAAATACCTTCCGGTCAGGTATGTCGAGGCTGCAGAGGCCGAAAGTGCAATCAGGAAACTGTTGAGAAGGGGCATCTCGCCATGGAAGATCTGCGCGCTTAGAAAGAGCGGGTTGATCAGCGTTAGCGTATGCGAAGCATCGTGCCCCAGCGTGGCACCGGTGTATCCGGAGACCAGCATGAGAAATGACATGAGTGAGAAAAGTGTGCTGGCTGTGCTGAATTTTATCGGCAGCGCAGCGATCCCCAGGCCGATACAGGTGAACATGAGGTAGCTGGTGTAAAAGCATGCCATCAGATAGAGGTATTCAGGAAGTGAGTAGTGACCTCGTAAGGGTTTGGTCAAGAGGTAGAATAGTGTGGCGTAAAGCGAGCTCAATAAAAAATAACTGAGTGTGTGGGCAGTCAGGAATAGCTTGATTGCGCTGTGTTGGTAGATGAAGGACCGCGTGAAGCCACTTTCCCTCCTGCCGATGAGGTAGAAACTGAATCCAAAGAACGCGAGGGTGGCAGAGATGTATGAGTAGAACCAGGCGGCTGAAGCGGTATAGGTCGAGGCTGCATACGTTGGCTGGGTGATGACGAAGAGTATGCAAGGGGCCAGCGCTGACCAAAGAAGCGATGTGGGCTCCCTCAAGTGCTCAGTGGTCAAGATTTTTGTGATTGTCGTGATTTTTTTTGCGCTACGGATACAGTGGTTTGGATTCATGAGTAGACCATTTTGGTGTCATGGTTGCGTGTTATTTGATTTCGCAGTGAGTGTCGAAGCCAATGCCATGAGGCTAATGCCATATTGATTTTTCATGAGTGTCTCCTGGTTTTTGGCGTGGTCTGAAATGTATGGGTATGGAGGTTTAGGCGTTCGGCTGTTTCAAGTCAATCTTTCGGTGGGGATGGCGTGGTTGGACGTGATATTGGAGTGTTCGGTTTAAAGCTATTTTTGTGGGAAAATTCTTCAGAAGGGTCTTACTTAAACCTGATAATGTTTTTTGGGGCTTATTTTTTCTTCTAATTGTGTAAGAAGTTTCTGTTTTTGATGCTCGAACGCTCTGTTGTGAGCGCCCGAGTGTTCTTTGTTGTGCGTGTGTGTGGGATTTGAGTAAGGGAAGCAAGCAGACGATGTTTAACGACAGGGGGTGCCGAATAATTGTTGCTAGATTTGTTGAGTGGCAGATTGAAATCTGCGCGGGGTAGATTTGCCGGGCCGGGAGATTTACTGCTTGCGAAAGAACGGCCTGCGTCCAATCACCAATGTGTCTCCACCCCCGATCAGCGTAGGAGCGGGTTTACCCGCGAATACAGTGGCGGCGGCAACGGTGAACGGCTGGTGGAAATTGGCCAGCAGGTCCGGCCCTTTCGCGGGTAAACCCGCTCCTACGCCCGACCGCGCAGGCCTTGCGATCACGTGCCTGGCGTACAATCCAGCCGTTAGCGCGAGCCCCGTAGGAGCGGGTTCACCCGCGAACACCGGCGTAGCCGGTGCCATGCCCCGCGTCACCTGCTTCGCGGCGCTCGATCTTTGCCCCACCACATGCACTAGCGCTTGCCCAGAATCTTCCCAAGCATCTCCGGCCGTGGTGCCCCTTGCTGGCTTTGCAGGTTGCCTTGCTCATCCTGGTAGAAAATGGCCGGGGTCGCCTGCAACCCCATCTCTTCCATCAACGCCATGTTCGCCGCCAGCTTCTGTTGCACAGCCTCTGGCACCTGTTCCAGCGCCTTCAGGGTACTGGCCTTGCCGGCCTTTTCATGCTGTTGCAGTGCCTTGACCGGGTCTTTCGCTGCCAGCAGTGCCGCCGATTTGCCCGGGCTGTCTTCGCGGATGATGCCGACCATGATATGGCGTAACTGCACCTTGCCCGACTCCACCCATGGCCGCGCCTGTTCCCAGAACATGTTGCAGTAGGGGCAGTTCGGGTCGCTGAACAGGTACACCTTGCGCGGCGCGTCGGCCTTGCCATCGGCGATCCACGCGGTCTTTTCCATTTTCGCCCAGATTTCCTTGCTCATCGGCGCGTATACCAGCTTTTGCAGCGGCTCGGCGCTCAGGTCCTTGCCCTGTTCGTCGAACAGGCTGCCGACCAGCACGTGCTTGCCGTCGGCGGTCAGGTACAGGGCCAGGGCGTTGTTCTGGTACTCGGCGGCATAACCGCGCAGGCCGTTGGGCGCATCGAAGCTGCCCTTGATCACGGCGCCCTTGGCTTGCAGTTGCTGAACCGCCTTGGGCAGTTCTTCGGCTTGCAGGGCAGGGGCGGCCAGCAGGGCCAGGGACAGGGGCAGCAGGGCAGTCAATCGCATGTCAGTTTCCTTGTGCGGCAGGGGCGGGCGCAATGGCCCGGTCGAAAGGTTCCAGGGCGTGGCGCAGGCTGGCCCGGGACAGCTCGCCCAGGTGGCTGCCAACCAGCCGCCCGTTGGCGTCGTAGAACAGGGTGGTGGGCAAGGCCATGGAGCCGACGCGCTGGGCCAGCAGGCCGGTGCCGTCGAACAGCACGTGGGTCAGGCTCAGGCCGGTGGTGGCGAGGAAGGTGCTGACGTTTTCCGGGGTTTCGCCCTGGTTGACGAACAGGAAGGTCACGTGCGGGTAATCGCTTTGTGCCTGTTGCAGCACTGGCATCTCACGCCGACACGGTGGGCACCAGGTGGCCCAGATGTTGATGACCAGCGGCTTGCCGCGGTAGCTGTGCAATGCCACGGCCTGGCCGCCGGCGCTGCGCAGGCTCAGTTCGGGCAGCTCGGTGCCTTTGCTGTACAGGTGGCCGCCGAGGCTGGCCAGGCCCCAGAACAGTGCGCCGCTGAACAGCGCCCAGCCTAGCGGGCGGCGCAGGCCGGGGTGGCGCCAGCCCTGCCACAGGGCTCCGAGCACGATGCCGGCAAGGCCCGACCAGAACAGGAAGCCGCCATCGCGAATGTCGATGATTTGCAGCGGGTCGTCCTGATACATCGGCCAGTAGGCCAGCACGAAGCCGGCGCGGGCACACAGCAGGCCGATCAGGAACAGGTTGAACAGCGCCGATTCCGGGCTCTCGCCGCCACGTCGGGCGACCCACCAGCCGACCACGCTGGCGATCACCAGGGCGGTGAGCATCAGCAGATGGTTGAGGGCCATGGTCAGTGGCCCGAGTGTTACGGTCAGCATCAGCCTTGGCTCCTGGTCTGGCCCCAGTGTTGCTGGAACGCTGCTGCGTCCACCTCACCGGTGATGCGCCGCGCGCGGCGTTCTTCACCTTCCGGGCCGATCCAGATGATGCTGGGCGGGCCGGGTACCTGGTAGCGCTGCAGCAGGGCCTTGCTGGCCGGGCTGTCGGCTGTCACGTCCAGGCGCAGCAGGTGTACGCCGGCCAGGCCAGCCTGTACGTCGCTGCGTGCGAACACCTGTTTTTCCATGACTTTGCACGACACGCACCAGTCGGCATAGTAGTCGAGCATCACCCACTGGCCGCGGGCTTTGGCGGCGTCCAGTTCACGTTGCAGGTCTTCGGGGCGGCTGACAGTGACGAAGCTGTCCTCGGTATGCTGGCTCTGGGCTGGCGCGGCGGCACCGCCGGCGAAGGGGCGTAGTGGCTGCCAGAGGTCGTCGCCACCGGCTGCCGCGCCTACCAGCAGCAGGCCGCCCCACAGCGCGCCGAGCAACGGTACTGCACGCAACGCCGGCAGCCGTTGCAGGGCCGGCCAGGCAGCCCAGGCCAGGGCGATCAGCCAGGCGCCGCTCAGTGCCAGCAGCAAGGTCGCAGGCAGCAGGCTGCGCACGGTGTACAGCGCCATGGCCAGGAACACGAAACCGAACACACCCTTGACCCGGTTCATCCACGCACCCGGGCGCGGCAGATAACGGTTGCCCAGGGTTACCAGCAACAGCAGCGGCACGCCCATGCCCAGGCCGAGGCTGAACAGCACCAGCGCGCCTTGCAGCACGTCGCCGCTCTGCGCGATGTACAGCAGCGCACCGGCCAACGGCGCAGTCATGCACGGGCCGAGTAACAGGCCGGACAACGCCCCGAGCAATGCCGCGCCATAAAGGTTGCCGCCACGGGTACCTTGCCCGGCGCGGTCCAGGCGGTCGCGCAGGGCGGCAGGCAGTTGCAGTTCGAAGGCACCGAACATCGGCAGTGCCAGCAGCACGAACAGCCCCGCCAGGCTGCCCAGCAGCCAGGGTTGCTGCAGCCAGGCCTGCAGGCTGGCACCCAGCAGGGCAGCAACCACCCCGAGCCCGGCGTACACCAGGGCCATGCTCAGCACATAGACCCCGGCCAGCAGCCAGCCACGGCGGGCGCTGGCGCCATTGCCCAGCACCAGCCCGGCCAGGATCGGCAGCATCGGCAGCGAGCAGGGGGTAAACGCCAGCAGCAGGCCAAGGCCGAAGAACGCCAGCAGGCTCCAGGCCAGGTGGCCTTGTTGCAGGCCGCTGGCCAGGGCCTGGTCGCTGGCTTGCTCGGCGGCCGGCGTTACGCTGCCACCCAAGTCGATCGAGGTGGTTTGCGGCGGGTAGCACAGGCCGGCGTCGGCGCAGCCCTGCCAGCCTAGGCGCAACTGACCCTGGGCGTTGGCAGGCAATAGCAGTTCAAGCTGGTCGCGGTACACCGCGCTGTCGCCGAAGAACTCGTCGTGATGGTTGAGTGCCGGTGGCAGTTGCGGGTGTTGCTCGGTGGGCAGGCCATCGAACTTCAGGCGCTTCTGGTACAGGTAGTAGCCCGGCTTGATCTGGAAGTACAGGCGCATCTGGCCGTCGGCCTGGCGGTCGTGGGTGAGCACGAAGGCTTGGTCAACCGGCAGGAAGTCTGGTTTCACATCGAACGGGTTGGCTTGCAACGGGCCGGCCAGTAGGAGTGTGAGGAAGAGCAGGAGAACGCGCATGTCTTCGCCTTGGCAGATCTGGGAATGGGGCCATGCTGGCTGGGGTTGATTAAATGAAGGTTAACGCGGGTGTTGGGGTTGGGGTGGTCAGGGAGTAGTAAGAGTTTGGTTCTGGATTTGCAGGGTCTTCGTTGTTGGATTTTCGAGGGGGCGGCGTTGGAATTTTGAGGTGTTTGCCGGGAGAGTTTCAGCGCCTGTGAGATCGAGCGCCGCCCGCGCGGCGCTTCGCGGGTAAACCCGCTCCTACGTTTG